>JBBIRM010000018.1:0-23159 GCA_037441765.1 Deltaproteobacteria bacterium
CTTGGAGCCATTGTACCTTAACAAGTTACCCATTGAAAAGTCGGATGAACCTTTTATTAATACTTTCTAATAATAATTGCGGAATTTTTTCCACCGAACCCATATGAATTTTTTAATACTATGTTCACAATGCTTTTTCTTCCTTTATTTGGTACATAATCTAAATCACATTCTGGATCTATATATTCGTAGTTTATCGTTGGTGGAATGAATTGTTTTTTTAAAGTAAGAACACTTGAAATTAATTCTATGGCTCCAGCAGCTCCCAAAGTATGACCTATCATTGATTTTGTTGAAGAAATTGGAATTCTATAGGCATATTCACCGAAAACTTCTTTTATTACCTTTGTTTCAACTTTATCATTTAAATGGGTAGAGGTTCCATGGGCATTGATATAATCAATTTCAGTAGGCTTTATCTTCGCATTCTTAATAGCTAATTCAATTGCTTTTATCGCCTGCTTACCATTTGGTAATGGTTGAACCATATGATAAGCATCGTTTGTCGTACCATAACTTAGAACTTCTGCGTAAATGTTGGCGTCTCTATTTAAAGCACTTTCAAGATCTTCTAATATAAGCACACCTGAACCTTCAGCCATAACAAAACCATCCCTTTCTTTATCAAAAGGCCTTGAGGCTCTTGTTGGGTCTCCATTTCTTTTTGATAGTGCATCGATTAAACAAAATCCACCAAAAGTCAATGGGACAATGGGTGCTTCTGCCCCTCCTGCGATCATTATATCAGCAAGGTTGTTTTTTATAGCATAAAAAGCATAACCAACACTATCTGTACTAGAAGAGCATGCCCCTCCTATCGTATTCGAGTGACCTTTTATACCAAACTCAATAGATACATGGCTGGTTGAGGCTCCTGAGAAGATTTTAATGGCTATTAAAGGGTCCACCCGATTAAGGCCTTTTTCTAAGAAAATGCTGTGCTGGGCTTCGGCGCAAGGAATACCCCCAAGAGCCGAACCAAAAGATATCCCAATTCTATCAGAATTTCTTTCTGTTATTTCAATACCTGCATCCTCTAATGCCATAGAGGTAGCAGCAACAGAGAATTGGGCAAATCTATCCATGCGACGGGCACTTTTAGGATTCATAAAATTCAATGGATCAAAATCTTTTACCTCCCCTGCAATTTGAGAAGGATATGAGGATGCATCGAAGTAGGTAATCTTTCCGATCCCAGACTGGCCGGAAGAAATAGCCTTCCAGAAAGCATCGATTCCAATTCCATTAGGTGCAATAACTCCCATTCCAGTAATCACAACTCTTTTTTCACCCATTTTTTTCACCTATTTGTAGTCATTTTTATCCAATCTATCGTCCTTCTAACTCCCTCTTCTAAAGAGACCTTTGGGTTATAATTAATTTCTTTCTTTGCCTTTGAAATATCACACTCCCAATGTAATTGCATAGTTTTTAAAACATAGAGCTCAACAAAATAAATATTGAACAACATAAACATTAAATTAGAAATTTTCCATGAAATATTCCCCAAAATATTCGGTAAATGGATAACTTTTATTTCGTTTTTTATTAATGTGGTTATTGTTTTTACAACCTCATTAAATGTATATGCTGAATTATCAGCCAAAAGGTAAATTTTTCCTTCAATGTCCGTCTTATTCACTAATGACACTAACCCTTCAACAAGATTATCAATATAGCAAAGGCTTCTCAAATTATCACCTTTTCCTACTACATATACCTTCCTTTTTTTAAAGGCATCAAGGAAAAAACGATTAAGTACCGGAGGCTGGTAAGGACCATAAACAACAGGGGCTCTAATAATCACCCAGGGAATATTATGGCTCTTAATCAATTCTTCAGCCTGTAATTTGGTTTTACCATAATAGGTTAATGGGTCACATTCTGATTCCTCGGTCAACAAGATCTTTTGTGTAACCGGCTTATAAACTCCAACACTGCTTAAAAAGATTATTCTTTTCACACCAATTTCTTCGCAGACTTCTAAAAGATTTTTTGTGGCCAAAACATTTCGTGTATAGTAATCTCGTTTACGCCTTGAATATACTTCTCCAGCTAAATGATAAACAAGTTCTATTTGCTCCAAAGCAGGCCTTAAGGATCCTTTGTCCAATAAGTCTCCGTATATTAATTCAATGTTAGAATTTTTTATTGGGGAAATATCACTTGTGCCCCTAACCAAACACCTTACAGAGTAGGTTTTGGATAGAGCATTCGTAAGGTGCCTTCCAATAAATCCAGTAGCTCCAGTTATAAGAATATTCATCTGGGGGTTCCCTTTCAACTATCGTATTAATATAGACAATTTTGTAATTTGTCAACAATTTTGTACATTTTTATTGAGTTGGTAAAATTCCCTTTAAATAACAAATAGTTACAAAAAATCTTGAAGGAAGTTTTAAATTATGCTAATTTTTTTAATAAAATTTCATGACGAAATCCTTACAACCCAACTTTAAAAAAACACTTAATAAATAAAAGGGACATTTCCTATAAAGAATTTAAAGGGAGAGTCCCTTTACAATCGATTAGAAGGAAAAAAATTAAATGCATATTGATGAGAACAAGAAATTTGATAAGAGGAATATAGAAAGAAATATAAAAAACGGGGTTATCACCCAGAAAGAGTATGAATTATACCTCTCTAAATTACCTGACGTAAGCGATAAAATTTATATTCCGGATGAATCCTTAGAAGAGACCGAGGAGTTTAGAATGGTCAAAGAGAGTGGAACTCAATCCAAGAAGAAAGGAGGTAAGAAAAAAGTAAAAAAATAAGTCTTTATGCCTATTTACGAATACAGATGTAATAAATGCGGAAAAGAATTTAGCCTCTTATTTCTTAACCAAAAAGAGGTTGATAAGGCAAAATGCAAGTTTTGCAGTAGTAAGAATTTAAGACGTATATTATCGTCTTTTGAGGTCGATCAGAGAGATGTGTCAAGAGTGTCTGATTTTTATTCTTCAAAAAGGAGGGATGATATTTTTTATAAAGATTCAAGAAATATTGGGCTCTGGGCAAAGAAAAGGATGCGTGAATTAGGGGTAGATTTGGGGCCCAAAATGGATGAAATTATTGAAAGAGGAAGGACGGGGAAGATTCTCGAGGATTATGAGAAATAAATAGAAGGAATATTTTTCGACAGAGGATATGGAAAATAAAGATTATTATAAAATTCTTGGAGTCTCTCGGAATGCGAGTGAGGAAGAGATAAAAAAGGCATACCGTAAGATTGCCATGCAATACCATCCTGACCGAAACCCAGGAAATAAAGAGGCAGAGGAGAAGTTTAAGATTGCCTCTGAAGCCTATGAGGTTTTAAGGGATCCTGAAAAGAGAGAGATTTATGACCGTTACGGGATCGAAGGTTTGAAGGGCACTGGGTTTACTGGATTCAGAGGATTTGATGATATCTTTTCAGCATTTGGGGATATATTCGAAGATTTCTTCGGATTTGGGACTACCCATAGAAGAAGAGCAGGACCTCGACAAGGGGCGGATTTAAGATACGACCTAAAGATTTCATTTTATGATGCAGCCTTTGGAAAAGAGACGGAGATTGAGATACCAAAGACAATGGAATGCGAGGCATGTGGTGGGACAGGTGCTGAGGTAGGAACATATCCCACACATTGCCCAAGTTGTAAGGGAACGGGTCAAGTTACTCGGACCCAAGGATTTTTTACGATAAGCACAACCTGCAGTCGTTGCAGGGGTGAAGGAAAGATTATTCCCCATCCTTGTAAAGAATGCAGGGGAACAGGCAGGATTAGAAAAAACAGAAAGATTCAGATAAAAATCCCTCCTGGAGTTGATAATGGTTCAAAATTAAGGATCAGGGGGGAAGGTGAAGAGGGAGAAAGGGGTGGACCCCCGGGAGATTTATATGTTTTTCTTTATTTAGAACCCCATGACTTTTTTACTCGAGATGGAGATGATATTATCTGTCAGGTTCCCATAAGTTTTCCTCAGGCAGCATTGGGTGGAGAAATAGAAGTTCCTACTCTTAATGGAAAAAGAACCTTAACCATTCCAAAAGGGATAGATAGTGGAGAAGTATTAAAAATTAAAGGAGAGGGATTTCCAAGATTAAAAGGGTCTGGTAGAGGAGACCAACTTGTTCAGGTAATCATTAAAACACCTAAGAATTTAACAAAGAGGCAAGAGGAATTGCTAAGGGAATTTGAAGAGATAAGCAGAGGGAAGGGAAAAGAAGAGAAAGAAGGCTGGAAAAGGTATTTCAAGGCCTAATTTAAAAGTTAACAGAATATATCTTATCAGACATAATATCTTGAATAATTTATATGACATTTCTGGTATTATTCTCTCGGGCGGCAAGAGCCTTAGAATGGGTCAAAATAAGGCCTTCATCCAAATCGGTGGAAAACCCATTATTCATCGAATTCATTCCTTGTTCCAAAAATTGTTCAAAGAGGTCATTATTGTAACCAATCAAAAAGAACTTTTCTCTGGTCTAAATGCAAAAATTTATGAAGATTTAATTCCAAATCGGGGAGCCATCATTGGGCTATACACAGGTTTATTTTACTCATCCTTTCAATATTCCTTTTGTGTAGCCTGTGATATGCCTTTTTTGAATGAAAAGGTAATTCGATACTTAATTAGCAATATCGAAGATGAAGACGTTATCCTTCCAAAGACATATGATGGGTTTCAACCCCTTCATGCCATTTATTCTAAGAATTGCCAGGAGGCTATCAAAAAGATTTTGAATGAAGGGAAAAATAAGATTTTAGATTTCTACCCCTTAGTTAAAGTTAAAATTATTGAAGAGGATAAATTCAAAAACCTCGACCCTGAATTGAAATCATTTATTAATATCAATACCCCTGAAGAATTGAAGATTTTAAGTAGTGAAAATCTAACCTGAGATGAAAATAAGAACCTACATTCCTATCCTCATTTTCTTCATTCTCATTTGGCCCTTTTTTTCACAAAAACTTTATTCAAAAAATATTAAGGAGGAGGATAAACTAATCCTGGTAGGCCAAGGAGCCTTTCAGGATGGGTTTTATGAAATTGCTGAAAAGCATTTCTCCCAATTTATAAAAGAATTTCCAAATCACGAGAAGATCAATGAAATCTCCTACCTACTGGGAAAAACCCTTTTGGCCCAGGGGAAGTTGAAAGAAGCAAAGGTAGTTTTCTCAAAGATCGTCCATTCTAAAAAGATTTTTGAACAGATGGACTACGCCCTTTTCTGGTTATCAGCACTTGAGGTGCGTTTGGGAGAATTTGATATAGCCAGAACCCATATTCTTAACCTCATACAGAGGTACCCCAGATTTGAGTGGATCGATTATACCTACTATCTTTTAGGACATATTGATTTTTTGTCTAATCAACTCGATGGGGCAGAAAGTAATTTCAAAAAGGTGATACAAACCTCCTCTAAAACAGAACTTCTTATTCCTTCGCTTTTTTGGTTAGGTCTAACCTACTATAAGCAGAAGGATTTTGAATTAGCAGTCTCGAACTTTGAGAAGGTGCTGGATGGGTCCAAGCCCTTATATAGTGAGTATCCAAAATTTGCACTTTTCTGGCTTGGGGAGACCTACTTTAAATTAGGTCAATGGGAGGAGACAAAGTCCAGATTGAAGCTTTTTATAGAGAGGTATAAAGAAAATCCTCTTCTCCCTGAAGCCCATTGGAGAATCGGTTATTGTGAATATCGGTTAGGAAACCTAAATGAGGCACTCTCCCTTTTTAAATCTTTTAAAACCAAGTATAAAGAGTCCCCTTTGTTGACCTATACTCATTTTTTCATAGGAGAGATTCTCCGCACAAGAGGAGATTTCTCTTCCTCCCTTAAAGAATTCAATGCGCTTCTTGAAAAACCTGAAGGACGTGATTTGTGGGGAATGGCTCTGCTCCAGCTCTTCTGGAACCAAATCCAGTTGGGAGATATGGGTGAGGCGAATAAGGTTTCACAGAAGTTACAAAAACTGACTCATACAGAGGATGAAAAAATATTCCTACAGTGGTTAAACTCTGAAATAGCCTTTCTCGAGGGTAATATTTCTGATTCCATTCCCTATTACTTTAATATCCTCAATACAAGATATCGGGAGAAAGCCCTTTTCAAAATAGGAAAGGGGTATTTTTTCGAAAATAAATTTAGGGATGCGATGACGAATATGGATATCCTATCCCTTGAGTTTCCCAATTCTCCCTATCTGGATGAGGCCCTCTTTATCAAAGGAGAGTGCCATTATTGGCTGGGCAATTTTGAGCAGGCCTTGGAGGTCTACCGATCTATTCTCCAACGCAATAAGAATGACATCTGGAACCTATTTGCCCTTACCCAATTAGGGAACCTCTACTTTGCTCGAAATGAGATGGATAAATCAGAGCGAGCCTTTAAAAAGGTAATGGAGATTTATCCCAACCACCCTTTATATTTTAATTCAGCAGTCCAACTCGGAAATTTATTCCTTAAGAAAAAAAATTTTGTAGAGGCCCTTCATTACTATTCAATTGTTTTAAAAGGAAACATTCTCGACCTTCTTGGGCAGGCACATTTTGGATTAGGAGAAATCTTTTCCTATCAAGAGAAATATGAGAGGGCCCTTTACAGTTTTCAAACAGCCCTTCGTTATCTCAAGGAAAAATCCCCCTGTTTCTTTCTTGCTCAACTTGAGATCGGAATCCTGCAGATGAGATGGGGTAAAAAGGAAGAGGCCAGACACTCTTGGATGATTATCCTCGACCATTCCAAAGATGAAGAGATAAAGAGAGCGGCAAAAGAATTACTCAACCGTTTGGACTCTCATTAGAATAAGCCATTAGAAACATGCCTTTGGACCATTTAATGATACTAAGGATGGGTTTAGATGATCTTCAAGAAGTCCTTTCCATTTCAGCCTCCTATACCTTAAACCTCTGGACAGAAAAGATGTTTCTCGAGGAGATGAACAATCCCACCTCACATTGCTTTGTGGCTAAATTGAAAAGAGGGAACGACCTATCGGTCATTGGGTTTATCTGTTTCCGAAATTTAGGTTCCGAAACAGAACTACTCCATCTATGTGTCCATCCCAAGTATCGTCGCCAAGGGGTAGGAAAGAGATTGATGCAGTATTATATGGATTTCTGTATACAAAGAGGAATCAGAACTTATTATCTCGAGGTTGACCCTTCAAACGAACCCGCCCTCCATCTCTATAAAGGATTCTCTTATAAACCATTAAGTGTGAGAAAAGATTTCTATCAAGGGGGAAGAGAAGGCTTAGTGATGGGCAAGGAAATTATGGAGGGCTGATGGTACGGCAACTCAATGCAAAGGTCTTAAAGAATGAAAACATCCAATCCCTCTATTATCTCCTGGAGATTTACTGCCCGTGGATTTCTTCTCGGATCAGACCCGGACAATTTATTATGATCAAAACCTCAGAGAACCCCTACCCTCTTCTGAGACGACCCTTTAGTGTTTTTAAAAGTGATTATCTTAATGGATCGGGAAAAAATAAGAGAGTAAGATTAGCCGTTCTATATAAGAAGGTAGGTAAAGGTACTCAGAAGATGGCAGAATGGGAAAAAGGTCAGAAAATCAATTTAATTGGCCCATTAGGAAATGGCTTTACCCTGCCTCCCCTCTCCTATTCCTCTGAGATCATTCTGATAGGGGGAGGAGTTGGTATTGTATCGCTCTATCCTCTGGCAGAGGCATTAAGGGATAGAAAATTATATGTTTTGATTGGCGCAAAGGCCAGGGAGGATCTTTTATGTATTGATGAATTTAAGAAACTGACCTCAAATCTCTTTGTTGCCACTGAGGATGGCAGTGCTGGGTTTCATGGAACTGTTATTGACCTTTTTTCAACGCTCAAAAGAGAGTTCGATCGAAAGGATCCCTATTACCTTTATTCCTGTGGCCCTACGGAAATGCTGAAGGATTTGAAAAGGACCATCTCTTTTAAGAAGTTTATTGTTCAAGTCTCCCTGGAGGCTCGAATGGGATGTGGATTTGGGGCTTGCTGGGGATGTGTGGTTAAGACAGTGGACCCAAACATTCCCTATCAACGGGTTTGTAAAGAGGGTCCTGTCTTTAACCTGAAAGATATTGTCTGGGATTAAAAAGGTGCCTGCTCAAGAACCAAATCTCTCTGTTAAAATTGGGAAGATTCGACTAAAAAACCCTGTGATCGTCGCCTCAGGTACTTTCGGTTTTGGTGAAGTATTTGAAAATTTCTTTAACCTCCACCATCTTGGAGCCATCATCCCCAAAGGCATCTCGCTTCAGCCTATAATGGGTAACCCCCCTCCTCGCATTTTTGAAACCGATGGAGGAATCATCAACTCCATCGGGCTTCAAAACCCTGGATATAAAGATTTTATCCAAAAACGCCTCCCATATCTTAAGAAGGTTAAGACCCATCTGATCATCAATATTTTTGGGAATACCCAGAAGGAGTATGTCGAGTTAGCGAACCGTCTGAATGAGGTTTCAGGAATTTCTGGCCTTGAGATGAACATCTCATGCCCCAATGTGAAGCAAGGAGGCATTGTTTTTGGGACCGACCCAAGGATGACCTATCGCCTTGTCAAGTCTGTAAGAAAATCGACAACGCTCACTTTGTTGGCTAAACTTTCACCCAATGTCACTGATATCTCTCTGATAGCCAAAGCCGCGGAGGATGGAGGTGCAGATGCAGTTTCTCTGGTCAATACCTTTAAGGCGATGGCCATTAATATTCATTCCTTGAAACCTGAATTGGGAAATGTGATCGGAGGTCTCTCTGGACCTGCCATTAAACCCATTGCCTTAAGAATGGTTTGGGAGGTCAGTCAAAGGGTCAAAATCCCTATCATTGGAATGGGAGGGATCATGAAGGCCGATGATGCTATCGAATTTATTCTGGCTGGCGCCTCAGCCGTTCAAATTGGAACAGCAAATCTCATCAATCCAAGGACAGCCATAGAAGTGATCTCCGGGATTAGAGAATATCTGATCAAACATCGAATCTCTCGAATTCAAAAGATAATAGGCCTTTTCCAATCCAATAAAAAAGCCCCTTCGTCCTTTCAAATGACTTAGGGGCATTATTAATTAAATTGCCTCAGGTGTTATCCCTGATGATCCTCGGAGAGATAAAGATCAACAAATCTCTTCTTCTATCATCTTTGGTTGACCTCTTAAATAACCAACCCAAAAGAGGAACCTTGCTAAAGAGAGGAATACCTTCAGTTCCTTCGTTCTTCTCAATGGAGTAAACACCTGCTATCGCTACCACAGCATTGTCTTTGACCAGGACCTCTGTGATTGCCTCTTTTTTGTCAATGCTTGGCGTTCCTTCAACCACCACTTCGGTAGAGGGGGCATCTCTTTTAGCCTTGATGTTCATCTTAATATGCCCATCGTTGGTCACATGTGGCGTGACTGTTAACTTAAGGTTCGCATCAATGAAATCGGTGGTAACAGTTCCTTCAGTGGTTAACTTTCGGTAGGGAATTCTGAGCCCCTGTTCAATGGAGGCCTCTTTATTGTCTAATGTGGCAATCTTCGGGCTGGATATAACCCGAACATCACCTTTATTTTCATGAGCAGAGATGGCAACATCGAGTTGTCTCAATCCATAGACAGAGGTCAAAAGAAATTCGAGAACACCAGCAGTGGCCACCCCTCCTGGCACTGCTGTTCGAGCAATAGCAGGAAGGCTGATAACATTATTTACCGGGGTTCCCTGAACGACCCCCCCTAAACCACCACCAAAAGTAACATTCCTTTTATTACCAGCGGTCGCCTGGAATCCCCACTGGACTCCTAATTCTCTCTGGAAACTTAAATTTGCTTCAACAATTCTTGCCTCGATCATTACCATTGGTGTTTTGGTATCCAATGATTTTACAAGATTTTTTACCGCAACGATGTTTCTTGGAATATCCTTCACAATCAAAATGTTTGTCCTCTCATCAACTTTGACATCCCCTCTTTCACTCAACACCCCTTTTATCTGAGGAATGATCTCCTTCCCTGTTGCATAATTGACAGGGATTAGTTCGGTCACAAGATCCTCTAACCTCTCTTTTGCCCTCTTGGCTTCTAACTCTGCCTGAACCTCTTTCTTCAATGTTTCCAATGGGGCTACACGGATTACATTTCCTACCCGGTGCATCCCCAAGGCCCTTGCCTGGAGAATGACATCGAGGGCCTGGTCCCATGGCACATCAACCAATCTCATTGTGACCTTACCTGTGACATCATCCCCAGCAATAATATTCAAATCACTTACTTCTGCAATCAACCTAAGAATGTTCTTGATATCTGCATCTTTGAAATCGAGAGAGAGTTTTCTACCGGTGTAGACTTTCTCCGCAGGGGCTTCCTCAATCACTCTTCTCTCTGGCTCTATCTTCTTTGCCATAGGGGGTGGAGGGGGTGCCACCGCAGGAGGAACAGAGGGCTTCTCCTCTTTTTTAATTTCTGGGGTGACCTCCTTTTCTACTTTTTTGATTTCCTCTTCCTTCATTACCTCTTTTACCTCCGTTACTACCTTAGGAGGTGCAGGAGGTGCTTCCACTTTTTCCTCAACCTTCTTTGGTTTTTCGATATCGACAAATAGAGTGGTTCCTTCCTGGGTCGTCTCATAAGGGACCTCCTCCTTTAACTTTATGAGGATTCGGAGGTCATTTCCTTTTACCACTTTTATATTTTGAATGCTAATGTAGGAAACAGCACTCTCGAACTCTTTTGTATCCAGTCCTCTCCTTAGATGTTTTGGGGCAAAACTGTCTTTAATATCCAGGGCAATTGTATTTTTGGATATCAGGTGAGTCTCAAACTTTGGCTCTTCAGAGAGTGAAACCATCACCCTCGATTTATGATCCATCTGTTTAAAGTTGATTTCCTTTAAAGTATTAGGTTTAGTGGGCTTTGTTGGAGTTACTGCTTGGGCAAGGGGTGGCTTTTCCATGGCCTTAGGGGGAGCCTCAGAAACCTTCTCCCCGACTGAGATCTGAGGCCCGAGGGTTGGGGGAACATTTCCCATTGAAACAATCAATCTATCTTCCATTCTATTAATCTGATATGGGGGCAGTTGGGGTTTTAAAGAATCGAAAACGAGTCTCAATTTATCAGGATGTTGGCCAATCCTGACTTCTTTAATGAAGGGATTCTTAACCTTGACCGACCTCTTTGGATATTGTGTCTTCACTTCCCATATGTCCAAAACCAATCGTGTTGGAGAGTCCAATTTAAAGGAATTGTAGTTTCCTAATTGACCATCAGCGATAATATTAAAGACGAGGACATCCTTCTGTTGCTCAATTTGAAAATTTATAATCTCCTTTGCCTTAACCAATGGAGGTGGTGAGGGGGTAGGCAGGACAGAAGGTGGAAGGGTTTCTTCTTTTTTAGGTTCAGGTGGTTTGGCTTCTTCTTTGGTTTCAGGAGGTTTTCTTTCTTCTTTCTCCTCTTTGGCCTTTGCCTCTTCAAGTTTTACCTCCTTCACCTCCGATAGCCTCTTCACCTTCTCCACATCGATGAAGATATTCCTCTCCTCTTTTGAAATATTGTAGTTGGTCATTTGAAGAAGGGTGATCTCGATTCTCCCTTTATCATCATACTGTGTCCCCTGGATTTCACCCACTGTTCCATTGTTGACCTTTATCGTCTCTTTGATTGGACTTAGGTCTGCTTGAGGCAGATCGACCGCAATTCTTAAAGGGTCAGAGAGTAATTTATAAAAAGGTGGAGGGATAGATTCTGAACCTTCGATTTGGATACGTGTATAATTTTCCTCTTCTATGACAGATATCCTCTGAATGATAGATGATTTAACAGATGGAGTGGCTGCTGGCTTAGTTGTGGGTGTAGGGGTTGGCGTCGTGGCACAACTTACCATAAACAGCAATAGAATTACCACCGCCAAAAATTTTTCAAATTGAAATGATTTCATGATTCTCCTCCCTCCTCCATTCGATGAAGTAATATTGAGATCTCATGGGTTTTGGTTTGGCCAAAAATATCTAAATAGACCTCTTCAATGATCACTTTATCTTTGAGAATCTTAGTCACCTTACCATAATTTTTTCCAATCAGTGTTCCTTTCTTTAAAAAATATCCCTTCCCTGATGAATCCTCGACCATGGCAATATTGCCTTCTGGAGAAGAGATGATCGCCACCAATTTCAGTTGGCTTATCTCATATCTCTGCAAAGGAGTCTGGGGAACCCTGGAGACTTCCCGAACCGGGGTGAGTTGAAGAAAGGGTTTGAAGGGGTCTGGTTTGCCAGCAGGGTTATATGTATATTCTGGCTCTTCCTTCTTTTCTACCTCCTTCTTCTCTGCAACTTTCAAAGCCTCTTTCTTTGCAGGTAAAGAGGGGGCCTTTTTTGCGGGAATGGAGGGAGGAGAGGATCCCCCACATCCTACTAAAACCCAAAAAAGAAGCACAGTTAGAATAGAGAGAAGATTTCTGGCTCCTCTATTTCTTTTTAAGTTATGAAATCTCATTTTTCCCCTCCCTGAGTGCTACTTCTTCTGAGCCTTGGTTTCTGCTTTCTCCTCCTTCTTTTTTTCAATAAACCGATAGGTGTTGACGAGACAGGAGGTCTTAACCAAGATTTCAGTCTCTATTTTTTTTGGATCCTTCTCCTTTTGAAACCTACTCATATTGAAATCGACAACATTGATTATCCTTGGAAGTTTGCTTACTTTATCGAAGAAGATTCCGGTATTGTGATAACTTCCAACCACTACCAGTTCAATGGGAACCTTGGCATAGAACTGCTGAGGCTCTTCGGGTTTTGGTCTGAAAAGTGTAAACTCAAGGTTCGATTCCTTACCGAGGCTTGAAATATTTCTCAGAATTTCTGGGATCTCCTTCTCATTTGGAAGTTGGGTAAGGGCCTTGACCAACTCCGCATTCAATTTTTCAATCTCCTCTTTAAATTTCTGGAGATCCCGCACAATGGCACGGCTTTCATTCAACTCCCTGATTAATTTATCATACTCCCCTTTCAATCTTTCCATCTCCTCTTGATAGGGAAGGTAGAAGAGATAGGCATAGAGGCCTGTGATGACAATGAGAATGACAATTAATATTAAAATCTTTTTTGATTTTGGAAGTTTTAATAAAGAATCAAATGTAATGGCCATGCTTTTCCTCTCTTTAAAGTTTGATCTCACAGGAAAGGCTGAATTTTTTCAACTTAATTTTGCTCTGCTCCACCTGTTCACTTACGATGAGTTCTATATTTTTGAAAAGGTTTGATTTTCGAAGGTTGGTCATAAAATTGGCTACAGTTTCATCATCCAGGGCGATCCCTTCGATCCCCAACCTTGTTCCTTCCTTCTTCAAGGATTCGAGGTGAATCTTTTCGGGTTTACCCATACTCAATTCATCAAGAACCCTTGCGGGGGTTGCCTTTTCTTTCCTTAATGAATCGATGACGTTTAACTTGTCTTGCAAGGTTTTCTGGGCCTCTTTTGCCTTACTCACTTCTGCGGTTAAGGATTTATAATGGGCGATCTCCCTTTTGGTGCTGGAGATCTTGTTGAGCAACTCCTCCTTCTCTTTCCCAATCTTCCAGTTAAAGAGAATCAGGCCCGCCAAAAGAATAGCCACACAGAGAAAGAGAACGATGAAATCTTTTGGAATTGCCTTTTTCTTTGGCCCTTTTCTTTCAACGAGTAAATTTATCTTAATCATCGGTCCCCTACCTTTCTTGAAGCCAGGCCAACCCCAACAGCCATGATCGGCCCGATCTCCCTTAGGTATTCCATGTCGAAATTCTTCTCACTATATTCAATTTTCTTAAAGGGATTTATGATTTCAACTGGTATTCCAATCTGCTGTTGAAGAATAATATCAAAATCTTTAATTTTCGATCCCCCTCCGCTTAGAAATAGTTTTCCAATCTTTTCGTAGGTGGTGGTGGATTGAAAGAAGTCTATGGAGTTTCCAATCTCAATGGCCAGGGACTCCGAGGCCTCTTTGATGACATTCTGGATCACCGTTTGTGAGGTGATATCAACTTTGCTCCCTACCTTGATCTTTTCAGCCTCCTCAAAGTCAATGTGAAGCTGCCTCTGAATCTCTTCGGTGATTTGATTTCCCCCTTTAAAAATGTCCCTTGTAAATGCAGAAGTGTTATTTTTAATGATATTAATATTGGTGATACTTGCCCCTACATTGGCAATCGCCACTACCTCATCCCTCTCAATTTCATAATTGATGCCTAACATATTTTCTAAGGCAAAGGCATCGATGTCAATAATGACTGGGTTGAGACCTGCTTCCATGAGGATAGAGACATAATCATTAATGATATCCTTTTTGGCAGCTACCAGAATTACATCCATCAGATCAGGATTTTCAGGACTTGAGCCAAATATCTGAAAATCGATATTGACATCATTGATATCAAAGGGGATGTAGCGTTCTGCTTCCCATTGAATCGATTCCTCCATTTCTGCCTGGGTCATAAAAGGAAGGGTTATCTTTTTGACAATCACCGAATGGCCTGAAACTGAGGTAACAACATCCTTGGTCTTCACCTTACAGGTAGAGATTAAATCGCGGATTGTATCAACAATGGTGACTGAGTCCATTAGGGATCCATCCACGATTGCCTCTGGAGGCAAGGGAGAGATGGCTAAATTCTGGAGTTTGAACCCCCCTTTTCCTTCATTCAATTCAACAAGTTTAATAGAACTTGAGCCAATGTCTAACCCAATAACATTCTTACCTTTTCCAAAAAACATATTATTCTCCTGTTTCTTAAATTTTTAAGGCAAAACTTATGCCAAAATTAATTGGTGTCTCACTTATAAAATTTTAGAATAGAAAATATTATCGATAAAATTTTTTAAATGTCAAGAAAAAAATTTTTTAAAATTATGGAAATCTAATAAGTATCAGTTAAAATTTAATAATATGTGTTAGAAATTTTTGCTAACTTATTAATATTTCAACCTAATTTTTTGATAATTGATACCTCTTAATCTTTGCCCTTAATGTTGCTCGAGAAATACCTAATATTTTTGAGGCTTTTGACTTGTTCCAGTCAAATTGACAAAGAACTTTACTTAGGTGGGCCTTTTCTGCACTTTCCAATGAAAGGTCATCTAATTCATCCAAATTTTTATTTAAATCCTCTTTCTCCATTTTAACAGACAGTCTAATTTCAAAAGGTAGGTGTTTTGGAGTGATAAAATCTTGATCAGCCAGAATCATCCCCCTTTCAATTACGTTCCTTAACTCCCTTACATTCCCTGGCCAGTGATATTGGCACATCAACCTTTTGGCTTCTTCTGAAAGCCCCTTTAGGTTCTTACCCAATTCCCTATTGTTCTCTTCAATAAATAGGTTAGAAAGAAGAAGTATGTCCTCTACCCGATCCCTCAACGGTGGCATCTCTACAACCATCACTTTTAGGCGATAATAAAGGTCTTTTCGGAATTGCCCTTCTTTAACAAGCCTTTCAAGGTCCTTGTTTGTGGCTGCAATAATTCGCACATCCACTTTGATCTCCCTTTCTCCACCTACTCTCATAAAGGTCTGGTTTTCAAGGACCCTCAAAATCTTGGATTGTAAAAAGGGCTTCATATCGCCAATTTCATCTAAGAAGACCGTTCCACCATCCGCCAGTTCGAAAAGCCCTTTTTTGGTATTCTTGGCATCTGTGAAGGCCCCTTTTTCATATCCAAAAAGTTCTGATTCTAATAAGGCATCAGGGATAGCACTACAATTGATCTTCATTAGGGGTTTATGGCTCCGACTGCTATTATAGTGAATGGCATTTGCAGCCAACTCCTTCCCTGTCCCGCTTTCCCCCTGAATCAACACAGAGGTTTTATTGGTCTTGCTAATCATTTCGATCAACTCCCTGACATATTGAATCTGGGGGCTTACTCCGTAAATATGGCTATTTTTAGCAATCTCTTTATGTTGATTGTGGAGTCTGCGGACTTCATTGATTAGGCTCTTAGTCTCCAGGCCTTTCTCAATCAAAAGTTTCAACTCCTCTAACTCGAAGGGTTTATTAATATAGTGATAGGCCCCGGACTTCATTGCAGTTACAGCGGTCTCCACATCTGAATAAGCGGTCATGATGATTACCAGAATCTCTGTGTCAAACTCTTTTATTTCCTTCAATACATCGAGCCCATCCACATCCGGGAGCCTCATATCAAGTAGAATAAGATCAATGATATTTTTCTTAATGGTGGAAAGGACTTCTTGTCCAGTGCCTACTGCAAAGACCTCGTAGTCCTTTTTTCTGAAGACATCGGATAGAGTCTCTCGAATCACTTCATCATCATCGACAATCAGAATAGAGGGCTTCATAGATTTAATTCTCCAACCTTTCGGGTAAGTTTATGATAAATGAGGTTCCTTTCTCCCATTTACTCTCAACTTTAATAGTCCCCCCATGTTTCTTAATGATCTGATAGGTGATGGAAAGACCCAAACCTACTCCTTTCGATTTGGTTGTAAAAAATGGGTCGAAGATTTTATGGAGGAGATGTGGGGGGATGCCCTTTCCTGTATCCGAAACTACTATCTTTATTAAATTCTGCCTTGGTTCACCTGAGGGGTTAGAAAAGATAGGTGTGGCCTCAATTCTTAGCTCCCCGCCGTTAGGCATGGCCTGAATGGCATTTAGAAAGAGGTTGAGAAAGACCTGGTGCATTTGAACTTTGTCCACATAAATTTTTGGAAGTTTTGGATCATAATGTTCCACGAATTGGATTCCTTTATCAGCGATTTCTTTAATCAAGAATGGAACAATCTCATTGATTATTTCCTTAATATGGCATGGGGCAAGGTTCAACTGTTGGGGTTTTGCAAATGAGAAAAAGGTTTTAAGAAGGTCATTGAGTCGGTCGATCTCCTTTGTGATCCGGTTTAAATATTCCCTTTTGGGATCATCCTCAGCCATCTCCTCCCCCAAAGCCTGAGCGGTTGTTTTGATCCCTGCAAGGGGATTTCTCAACTCGTGGGCAATTCCTGAGGCCAGTTTTCCCAAAGAGACCAGCCTCTCCATCCTCAATATCTCTTCCTGCATTCTATAAACATTGGTAAGGTCCCTAAAGATTACAATCTTTCCAATGGTCTCTCCCTGAACGTTTAAATGGTTATTGATGGTAAAGCCGATAGGGAATTCGCTCCGGTCCTTTCGCCTCATCCATCCCTCTTTTCTATTATCCAGTTCATCGGAATGATCTAAGAGGGGAGAAAGTAGACTCTGTTTCTCTCTCAACTCAAAGAGGGCAAATGGTTTTCCAGTAACCTCCTCTTTGGAGTATCCCAATATCTTCTCCCCTGCCCTATTTATGTAGGTTATTGTGTCATTCTTCCCTGTGATGATGATCCCGCTTCCAATACTCTGGATGATGCTTTCCATAAAATTCTTTACATTTTCGAGTTCCATGGATAGGCGCTGGATTACCTCTTCCTCTTTGGAAGACCTTGAGAGCAAGTCCTTATTTTTCAAAATTTCGTTTTCCATTAAAACTCAATCCCTTAAAGTCTCTTTAAGTCCAGAATAGGAACATTTACTGGCTTGTTTTGGTATGACCATTCAATCATTCCCAGGGCATAAGGTTCTTCAGTTTTATGAATTTTTAATTGAGTGTTTGACCTATTAATAATCTCATCTATCATCAATCCTTTAAACTCCCCATTGTCTTTTACAGTAAGGATTCGAACCTCTCCTGAATGTTGAGGCTCCCCTTCCATTGAATAGACTCTCTTGAGATTCACCATCTTAACCTCTAAATCCTTCAATTGTAGCCTTTCGCAATTTGCATATTTTTCACAATGGGTGGAAGGGATCCTGAAAAGTTTGAAGACTTTTTCACTCTCGATCCCAAACAGTCTTCCATTCACCTTAAAAATGAGAACCTTAGCCATTAGGCTCTTTTCCCCAATTGGGCTTTCTAAATGATCTTTTATTCTTCGGTCGATTTCAAAAAGACTTTCCTGAATTTTTTGTATGGATTCCTCTATCCTTTTTGAAAAGGAATCGACTTGATCGGAGATCTTTTCAACCTTCTTTTCAAGTAACTCCAGGGTCTCTAACCCTAAATTATCTGTCTCTGGCTTCAAGGTGGGTGGTTCTATGACGACCTTTTGCATTGGCTCAAGGCATGCAAACCTCGCCTCTATTCCTTTAAAGGCAAGTTGTTTATAGGTGCGGAGTTCCTTATCCCTCTCTTCCTCTAACAGGAGTCTGAGGGTCTCCTTAGAATCGAGCAAGAATTGGATGAAAGAGGGATGAACGTTACCCTTAGATTGAATCATATAGTCCAATGCCTTTCCCATTAAGTTTAGGATTGAGATGGCACTGGGGTTTTCTTTTAAGGCCTCTTTTAAGCCAATAACCTCTTCTTTTGTGTTCAAGAGGTTTTCCTCTGTAATCTCCCATTCCAAAGAGAGGAGTCTGCTCTCCATTTTGTCAAGCCAATTTGAAGGGGAAGGCGGAGTAGTTGAAGGGGCTAAATCATGAGGAGTTTCAAGAAATATAGGTGTAGGTGAAGGTTTTTGTGGAGGGGGTTTTGCCGAAGGAGGAGGTTCGATCAAGGGTTCAAATGTTAGAGGCTCAGTCGAGAAGGTATCAGTTATTGTCTTTTTCGTCTCTACAAATAATCGATCCACTGCTGAATCGATCTCTTCTTCCAAGATTTTTAATTCTTCTTCATCAATAATCTTTTCCATCTCCCCTCCCCTTTTATCTTAACTGTTTGTCAAGGAGCATAATCTTTCGGCTCACATCCTTTACCACTAATTTGCTTATCTCCCTTAAGGTTTCAAATACCCCATCTCCTTTCAGGGCACTCGCTGGAAAGGAGGGGACTTTTAGCATGGAGTTGAGGTCTTTTTCGAGAACCTCGATGGGTAAGATCTCAGAATCGGTTCCGTCCAAATCTCGTTTGTTATACTGAATAACCAGAGGAATACTTCTAATGCTTATCCCCTTCTCCGCAAGATTTTTGGCTAAATTGATAAGGCTTTCGATATTCTTCTTTCTCTGGACCTTTAATGAATCTGCTACAAAGACAACACCATCCACCCCTTTTAAAACCAGTTTTCTCGTGGCATCGTAGTGGACCTGACCTGGAACAGTATAAAGTTGGACCCTGATATCAAACCCCCTGATCTTTCCTAAATTTAAGGAAAGAAAGTCAAAAAAGAGGGTTCGGTCTCCTTTAGTATCGATTGAAACCATCTTGCCTTTGATGTCATCCCTCGTGCGGTTATAGATATACTGAAGGTTTGTGGTCTTCCCGCAGAAACCCGCCCCGTAATAAACAATCTTGCACTGAATCTCGTCTTTGCTGAAGTTGATAAAAGGCATTAACCTTTTTCTCCCTTTTCTTAAATCTTCATCCCCTTACGTGAGTTCTTCACCTCAAAGATTTGAGTAAAAATTTTTGAAAGATCTTTGCTGATCTTATTGATCTGTAGCCGAATCAAACCCAGAGAAGTCTTATCATCAAAAAGGGTGACCATGATCACATGTTCTCCAATGGAGGTAAAATACACATTCTCATTCTTCCCTTTATGGAATAGGAGGGTGAACTCCTCCTCCCCCAATATCTTTGCTATTTCTGCAGTTGCTCCGAAGTTGGCAGCAGTTAAGGCAGAGAGCGCAGGGATATCCACATCGAGGTCATCCCCATGATGGGCAATCAATTGACCCGAACGATCGATCAATAAGACGGATTGAGCAAAGGAGGAGGAAACCATCTCTCTCAAATAATGGTTGATTTTCTCAAGATCTTTTTTAGTTATAATAATATCCATTTCCCAAATCTCTCATTCTTTATCGTCATCCCTTCGCATTGCCTCAACGAGCAGATGTTCCCAGCTCTGGTAAATAGTCTGGACCTTTGGGGTGACACCAATATTGGAGACAAACTCTCCCTCCTGCCAACTCAAGATTTTATAGAAGGCCTCTGTGCCCTTCTTATCTCCGCATTCTGCATGGATGATCTCTCCCTCATTGAGGTAGATCACTCCTTTTTCCCCATCCCTGGTAATGACCAGGGCGGTTGTCAAACGACTGAGGCAATTCATTTGAATGATATCCGTTAACTGAAGCCCATAGACCTTTCCCTGAAATCCTTTTTTCTTCCCTATGAGATCGACGATGATCTTTCGGATATCTGAAATCTCAAAGGGCTTCTCAACATAGTAGATTGAACCCCTTCGGTTTGCCTCCTTCTGGACATCTGAAGAACCGTAGGCTGTCATGATGATTACTTTTATCTCAGGATATTCTTTTCTTATCTTAACAAGCAAGTCGAGGCCATTGATATCGGGCATTCGGATATCTGTAATTACCAGGTCAACTTTGTTCTTCTTTAAAATACTAATTGCTTCCTTACCGTTATTGGCGATTATGACTTCGTATTTATCTCGATCCTTGGAAAGACTTTTGGCCATACTCCAGGTCAAAGTCTCTTCATCATCAACAATAAGAACCTTTTTTAGGTCTTTCATCATTTTTAAATTTAGAATATCAATTTAGTCTTCAAAAATAGTATTTTTTGTATTAAGATAAGCAAAATAGATACCAATTATTTCACCTATTCTGAATTGGTTTTTTATTAAATAAATTCAAAGGGTTCTGAATAAAAAGGAGTGCACCATATTATAAAAAAAGTGATAAAAATGGTCAATATTGGACCATTGGTTAAAAATTGTCTACCAAAGGTTACCATATCTTCATTTCTTTGTAAATATCATTTTAATCAAAATAAAATCGCCTACAAAATAGATTTTTAATCCACCCTTATCTTCCTTCCCCCCCGTCTTTAAAGGACTTTTTCAGAACTCTATCTTTTAAAACTTGACTTTTTGGAGTCCATTGGGTAAGTTTTTATTAAAAAACAACAAAGAGGCTTTTTTGTTGGTCATCGATAAAGAAAAAATCTTAAGTGTTGCCCAAAAATATATCCTAAAGGGTCAATCAAAGAAGGCGATCAAAGAGATTTTAAAACTGATCGAGGCTTCCCCGAAGGACAAGCGCCTCTATTTAAAGTTAGGAGACCTTTATTTAAAAGATGGAGAAAATGACAAGGCAATCAAGGAATACCTCAAAGTTGCAGAACTCTATGAGGAGGAAGATCTCAATTTTAGAGCGATCTCTATGTATAAGAAAATCCTTTCCATCAATCCAAAACATATCGAGGCCATTCGTAGGACTGCCCGACTCTATGTCAAAGAGGGGCTTGTCGGAAGCGCAAAAAGTTACTATCAGAATCTTCTTGAAATAAAACCTGATGATATTGAGTCTAAAAAAGCCCTTGAGGAAATTGAAAATCCATCAGTCGCAAAGGGTGAACCCCGTTCAGGCTATTCTATCGAATCTCCAGGCCCTATTTTTCAGCATCCTCCATTAAAGCCCCCCGTTGAGAAGGCTGAGGCTCTTCCTTCCCCTACTATGGATAGTTCTTCCCAGATTTATCAACAAGAGATACCCACACCTGATAAGGATGCGGAAATGCATTATCATTTAGGGATTGCTTATAAGGAGATGGAACTTTTTGATTACGCAATCTCTGAATTTGAAGTGGCTGCACTAAATCCGTCTATGCAATTTGATTGCTATATAATGTTAGGAAATTGCTATATGGAGAAGGGAGATTTTGAGAAATCGATTGAATATTATAAAAAGGCATCCCAAATTCAAGGATTACCCAAAGATAAACTGGCACGCCTTAACTACCATTTAGGGTTAGCATATGAAGCCAATGGTATGCTGACTGAGGCTATTGACACCTTCAGCCTTGTTCTGAAACTGGACCAATCCTTTTCTGAGGCCTATGAGAAGATCAAAAAACTCCAACCCTATATAAAATAACCCTGAGAAAGGGGGACACTTCCTCTATTTTATTACAAGAATGTCCCCTTTTTTGTATTGGATTAGAAGACTTCCCTCCATGATTTCAGTCTTGCAATTGCCCATGGAGGGATAGGAATCTGAATCACCTTGTTTGCATTAAGACTGGTTGATACATAAACCATTCCGTTTGTAACGATTGGAGCAGAAGGTATCCCTGCGCCAAGTGAAATATATTCTTTTGGAGATGTCCATTTTCCAGTAATAGGATCCAATGTGACTAATCCAGGCTCACCACCTATTTGACCTGCCTTAGAGATCTTTAATCCCCAGAGTCTTCCCTCTCCTGCCCCGCAGAATTCTCCGGAGGCCTTATATACCCAGGTAGTAAAATATACTACCTCATTTGCAACAACAGGAGATGCCAGAACCTTTTCTCCATCCTCTAAGGTCTTTGACCAATTCATTTTACCTGTGGGCCCTTGATCCTCAATTTCATAAAAATAGTTATTAGTTAATGCAGTGAGGTTTAATTCGTTTCCTGTCCCGAAGAAGATTAAAATCTTTCCCTCATCATTTTTTGCGACAGCAGGTGAATAGAAGATGGGTCTCAGTTTCGGGTCAACAGGTTTGAAGAATTCATAAGGAACCCATTGCCCTGGATCCGTGTTCCTCACGTCCACTTTCCATAAGGTCCCCTGGATATCTCCAAAGTAGACGTAATCAATAAAACCATCCTGGTTTGAATCAAAAGCGGTAGGGCCAGATGGAATTTTATTTGTGCTATTTCCTACTGTAAAACTCTTGAGGGTTGATCCTGTCTCGATATCAACAATATGGAAACTATTTCCTTTGCTGTCAGTGGTTGAATAGCCTCCAGTAAGAAAGGTGACAAATCTTGTCTCCCCTGCTACCTTAACCTTACCAATATCAGGTTTTGCCCAGGTCTGACCGAGCGTTTCATGCGTCCATTCCCAGAGGGCCTTTGGATTGTTTGGGTCTGTTACATCAAGGGCAAAGTAATAATCTCCCCCTGCCCTCTCTCCAGTTATAATGACTGTCTTCCATTTGCCTTCTTCCTTGAAATAGACATCATAGGCCTTTGGGCTCGAATCAACATAGAAATTATGGGTGATTCTTAGGTCTTTCAACTTCCCGAGAAGGTTTTTGGGAATGATGGCGAACTTTTCACTCCCGTCACTGTTTTTGAAGGCATGAAGCATTCCATCATTTGCTCCAACATAGATTATCACTTCTCGGTTTTTATTGGCATTGTAAAAATCTGGATAATTATTATCAGTAAAGAAGAAGGCAGGTTCCGCAATCACCACCGGAGTCGAGT
>JBBIRM010000018.1:23169-30822 GCA_037441765.1 Deltaproteobacteria bacterium
AGATATCCCCTAATTTCCAATCCATAGCCCTTTTCCCTTTATAATATCCTGCTCCATTTATCCCATCATTGTAATTAGGGTCGAGCGTAAAATTGATAATCGTCTTTTCATCGACGAAATCGTCAACGATTCCATTTCCATCAATATCGTCATTTGTAGGATTAACATGGTTTGTAGGTGAATAGAGAGAAGACTCAGAAGGTTTAAACTCTTTTAGCGTTGGGTTAAGCCCTGAACCGGTCCAGGTATAGACCTTCCCCCTCCCATAGGTCTTCATCACCTCACCTGCGTCCCAGGCAAATTCAGGAGCCAGAACTCCAGTCTCTGGATCAGCATCCCATGCCATGAGATGGCCAATCCAATCTCCCTCTTTTATTTCGAAATTACCTCTATATAGACGACCCCTTTTTCTCGTAATCACAGGATTTGATCTACCATAATATTGCCCTGTAATTGCCTGAAAGATCGTTTTTAAGGCATCCTTTAACTCATCTAAATTTGCTGCAAAGTATGCCTTATTGGTTCCACCGGCTACGGCGATATTATTTAGGGTTTGATTTCCCTTAATATCCTGTCCAAATCCAATTACGAAGGTTCTGACATTAATTGCAAGTAGGTTTGCTGCCTCCTGTGGTGCAGCATCGTAGTCAGGAGCGGTTCCCTTAAATCTTGCACTCTCCAGACCATCCGTAAGAAGGATGATATAGTTTCCCCTGCAGAGGGTCTCCCCAAATTTCTCTTTGCTCGAAGGATCTCCACCATTATAATTATTTATATAGTCGTAGAAATACATATATGCCCAGGCAAGTGAGTCTGCAAGAGGTGTATAAGTTGAGGCCTGTGTATTCGATGTTAGGCCTTTCCTCCCATAACTCTCATGAACAGGAAGTTTTGTCCAGTATCTTCCTGTCTCAGGGCTTTGAACTGGAGTTAAATCAAGGAAGGATAGGATTAAGTCCCTAATAGCAGTCCTGTCAGAACTCTTAAAATTTGGATCTTTATCATCAGGAAAATTTACAAAGAAATAATGATTATCAAATGTCCCCGGATTATTATTAAAATTTCCTGACGAATCTTTTGAAGGATAATAATTTGGGGTTTGTGTATTAGCAGGCCAGATCCCACTATTTACTTTAAAATACCCCCATGTATGAGGTTTATTGGTTGATCCATCAGCAGGATAATAATAGGTTGACCAATCGTAACAACTTTTCTGATTCACTTTTACTGGATGTGTAGACGAGAGGGCAGGATCATTTGGATCAACAAGATACCATTTTGAGTATTGATTATTTGGATTGGGATCTGATAGGTTGTCAGAACCATAGGTAGAGGGACAACTTGTAGAATTGTTAAACTGCAACCATGACCACTGGGTTGTCCAGTAATCATAGCCTGCTATTAATGTTGGCCCTTTGCATTCCCATTTTGATGGATTAGAATCATACTCACTATCTCCGGGATGGTAGGTTTTCCATCCGCCTGAGGGCCAATTTTTGGGAAATTCCGATGTACAATTTATAGGATCTTGATTAGGTTTATTTTTTGTCAAATAACTTTCTTCATAATGGTCGTGAGAATCCGATTCATAATAATATACATACCAGTTGTATTCTGCATTGTAGACTATATTGGTTACGGTAAATTTTAAATCACCGGTGTAAGTCCCTGGGGGATGAGGAGGGGGCTCTTTCTTTTTATTATTATCCCAGGAGTTATGGAATGTATGAACTCTGTAAAAGGTATATCCCTTTGAAACTCCATTATGGAGTGTCCCCCAGGTATCTGTAAAACTGTTTGAGGAGAATGAGGTAGCACTGTATGAATGCTTGTATTTATTGAACCTCCAGTAAAGTTTTTTCCACTGCCATTCATCTGCCTTGTAATTGTGTTTATCTCTTTTATAATATCCTTTTCGGTTCTCTGTCTTAAACTGTGCAAAAGTAGAAAAGCCTAAATTGACTCTATCTTTTACCACGGTTTCAATAATTGTTTTTAATGCCGATTTTGCATGGTAGAGTTTACTATTGGGATGGTTTCCTCCACCTTCAAAATAGTAGGTCTTCCCATCCTCTCCTTTTGCGTTTCCCGCCCCCTGCGACCATCCATCCGGTTTTTGGTCCATTGAGTTGGATGTATCGAAGATAATCATCACATTTGGGGTTTTGACCTGAAATATATCATCTGCCCATGCCTGAACAGTAAAAATCATAAAAGTAAAAAATAAGAAAATATTGATAATATATTTTTTCATCTTATCCTCCCATTTCAAAATTTTCATAAACTCTAATATTCACTCTTACTGGTTTAATTGTATCCCTCCTGGGTCATCATGGCGACCTCAATGATGGCCTCTATCTTAACCCTACCGGCGGTTGGAAAATTGGGAGCAACCCCTTCTGATTCAACTTTGAAGACAGCATAATCGACTCCACTTTCTGAGCGTTTCCATCTCTTATAAGAGACATTGCTTGTGGCTTCACCAATTCCCAGGGAATAAGAACCACTTGTTGTAACACCATAAATAAATTCCCCTGCTGATGCCCTTCCACGGAAATTTTCAATACCACCGTCTGCTGCATAAAAGGCGTTGTTGTAAACCCTTTCATTTCCTGCGATCTTAGTTTCGTGGGTGGTTGTGCTAATTGCGCTCAATCCGAGGAGGGTTAATATGAGTAACATAATAAGTGCAATGATTAAGGCAACCCCTTTTTGATTTTTTAATAAGGAATTCGATTTCATTATATTCATCCTCCTAATTATTACAAAAATTAAATAAGTTGACATAAATGGTTATTCTTGTCCCGGCTTAGGCAGGAATCCAGAGTTTTCAGAATGTCTCTGGTTTCCTCCTTTCGCAGAATTAACCGCAATTGTAACAATATTAATTTCGTTTATATTAGTTACCTAAATTTCTCAACTTAATGGCTGAACTAAGAGTCCTTCTGCGATAACCATCCGTTGCCTTTAACTGAGGATCTGTCTGATCTGTCCTCGCAACCACTGTCGCCTGAACCATCCGAATATCATCCCTTCGATTGCCAGGGACATCAACTAGGGTTTCTCCTGTATTCATTACATACTGGAATTGGAGGCTTTCAATATTTTCAGCAACAGGTTGCGGTCCCTGGCCTAAGTTTTCGTCCCTTAAAAGACAGGTTTTTCCGTCCACAACTCCTAATGAATAGGTAACTGCCAAAATCATAAATACAGGATCCCCTGCTTTATGGTCCTGAGTAAGGGTTACACCTGGAAACAAATAAATTTTATTTCCATCTATTTTATGAATGCGGTGACTTTCTAATCCATTAATGGAGAAATATTTCTTTCCTCCAATATCGAAACGAGAGGCATCTGTAAAAATAATTGGCCGACCTTCTGACTCTTGCCCGTCGCCAGAATTAGCATTTGCTGCAAGAGTTGTCGCCTGAATAAGTCCTGCAACTACTGTGACCTTCTGACCGGAGTCTTCAGGGTGGAGAGCACTTTTATATTTTCCATGAAGGGCATCTGCACCTGTATATTCATCCCAGAATTTCGAATCGATCCCATATCCTGCCATTCTTAACTCTCTCATCATCTGATTTATGGCAATCCTTACGTTTTGCTGGACATCAGCCACCTGCTCCTGAACTGCATAGGTATGCTGTTGGGAGATAAAGGTTTTGTATATTCCTGCAATAAGGATACCACTAATTACTAAGGTAATGAGAAGTTCGATAAGCGTAATTCCTTTCTTATTCATCTTTTTACCTCACTGTGCACGGATAGTTGAGAATGATACACTGTGGTCAGAATTATCACGCCATCTCACGGTCACAACGATTGAAAGCATTGTTGTTCCGGGCACTAAGGCGACTGTATATTGTCTTGAAAAGTCTGTAGAAACAGTTTGCACAACACCTTCTTCATGTGTCCCGATAGATAGATCTGCATGGCTCACATCGAGATTTCTCAACTCCTCCAGCCGATTCTGAGCAAGAATAGAGGCCTGAGTGATATTGTTTGAGAAGAAATTTCCCCTGACCGATGTAACCTGCATCCCTGCAATGGCTAAAAGTCCAATGGCCAGGATAATAAGACCTACCAGAACCTCAATGAGAGTAAACCCAGAACTAAATCTCTTATTCAATTTTAACCCTCCCTGTGGTCCCCCAGAGTCGGACCGTTTTTTTTGAACCCTTTGTGTTGGTCAACTCTATTATTCCTGTGGATAAATTGGATATTGTTGAATTCGTATTGAACTCAGAATAAGGTTTTCCAAGAGTTGCGTTCACAGGTATGGTGATATTGGAAAACTGGATTCCTGATGGTAAGGAATAGATGGCTCCTTCTGGCAGGAGTGTTCCAGAGGAATCGTGATATAGTTGGAAATAACCTGAGGTCTGATCGAAAGCCACCCCATATTTGATATTATTGGCAACCGCCTTCATCTGTGCGATGCGTAAAACAGAGACTAAGTCCCTTGTGGCACTTCTGAGCCTGTAGTTGGGGAGCCAAGCCCCGATGTTTGGTGCAATAAGTAAGGCACAGATGGTAATGATTACCATGACAATTACGAGTTCAGCAAGTGTAATACCTTTTTGATTCATCTATTAAATGCTCCCATTAACAAAAAACCGATTTGCCTACTTTTCTATGCCACGGCAAACCGGTATACCTATCAGATTTCGGCAACCCGGCTATCCTGAGAACTTTTCTCAGGACCCGTGGCTTTCCCCACCTGACTCATATCTTTGAGGCAGGGGGCCCCCACCCATTAGGGTGGAAAGGCGTCCCACGATTACTCGTGGTTTGGCTTTATCGTTTCTTATTCTTTTTGATTATTTTTAAAGCAAATATTGTGCCATCGGGGGTTAAAATTATAACTTATTGGAATTATGAAGAAATTTTTTGAGGGATTTTAGAAGGGACAATTTTTGCTACATAAATTGTTTCTTAAACTATGAAAATTTTTCTTTTTCCAAGTAGGGCGGCCTTTTATGCCTGCATTCTTCATTTTAAAGCAAGGCCTAAAGCCTTCCCCTACTAAATTCTGTTATAGGTGAAAAATTTAAAATATTTTTGATTATGTCTTTATAAAATAAACACTTGAACCCTTGAATCCTTTTTAGCAATTAAATTTGGATAAGAACCAAAATAAATTACTTCTCAAAGACTTCCCTCCAGTATTTGAGTTTTCCCCCTGTCCATGGAGGAATAAAACCTCCTCCAACACCACCCCATAAACTCGTTGTAATATAAAACCTTCCAGAAACAACCAATGGGGCAGAGGGAATGCCTCTTGCTTCAGGGAAGTAATCTGTAAGATTGAAATATTTCTTTGCTGTGGGTAACTTTTCTCCTGTTAATGGGTGTAAGAGAAGACCAGCCAGTCCACCTTCCACCCCTGCTCTCGTCATTGTCAATCCATAGAGCCTTCCTTTACCTGCGCCACAGTTTTCTTGGATTCCAGTATATTCCCAGGTTGTAAAATAGACTATATTATTTCCTATGGCTGGTGCGGCTAAAACCTTCTCTCCTAAGTTGTCAAATTTAATATCCCATACCTTTTCACCATAACTTCCCTTATCCCATATCTCAAAGAAATAGTAGTATTTACTCTTTTCAAAGATGTTAGTCTCGTCTCCCTGACCGAAGTAGACCAGAATTTTACCCTCATTATTCTTCGTTACTGCAGGAGGATAAAAGATTGGATTCTTAACCTCTGGCTCATATAATTTAACCAGTTGCCAGTTGTTTATATTCTCTTCCTTATCAATCTTAATCTTCCACAAAATCCCCTGAATATCCCCAAAATAGACACCATCTACCCTTCCATCCCTGTCATGGTCAAAGGCAGTTGCCCCCGCTGGAATCTTATTCTTTGCATTTCCCACCACAAATTTTCTTAAAATAGTGCCGTCCTCAATATCTATTACATAGAAGGTGTTTCCGATATTATCGTAGTTGGAATCCGCTGGATCTGAGTGACCTCCACCGACAAAGACGACAAATTTCTCTTCTCCATTAAGCCTTACCATTCCAATTTCAGGTCTTGACCAGGTATTCCCCATTGCGGAATCTGTTTTTTCCCATAGCATCTGAGGATCTGCTGGATCTGTTGCATCAAAGGCAAAATAGTAATTTCCCCCTCCCCTCAGTCCGCTTACAATTATGGTCCTCCATTCATCCTTCTTCTTTCCTTTTCTGAAATAGACATCGTAGGCTCTCGGGCTTGAATCAACGAAAAATTCGTGATCCTCTCGTATCTTTCTAAGTTTCCCGAGGAGGTTTCTTGGAGTAATGGCAAACTTCTCCTTCCCATCTGAATTATCAAAGGCGTGGAGCATCCCGTCATTTGCACCCACATAGACAAGGGTTGTCCGATTCTTCCAGGTCTTTTTAAAATCAGAATACTTCTTTGGAAAGAGATTGTCTGAGAAGTTAAAAGGTGGAGCACTTACAATCAACGGTGTGGAATGATAAATATCCCCTAATTTCCAGTTTGGAGACCTCTTTCCAGCATAGGGATAAACATATTTTGAACCATCAAAATACTTCTTATAAGAGGCATCATGAACAAAATTAATTACAGCCTCTGCATCCTCTTTATCAATCTTGCCATCTCCAATCTTCTTACCAACATCGTCCCAGTTCATATCCTCTTCTTTTGGCGGATTAAGTAAATAATTTCCTTTATCATCCTTAAATTTTTCTGCATTTCCAGGTTTTAACTCTTCTCTTTTTGGCTCAAATCCTTCATCTGCCCAGGAATAAACCAATCCCCTTCCACTACTATTCATAACCGCACCAGCATCCCATTTTTGAGGACCGACATTTCCATTGGAGTCCAGTTGGTATGCAACAAGGTGGCCCTCCCAGCCAGGAAGTGTAAAGTAGGCCCTGTATATAGCATCTTTTCCTAAGGTTATCACAGGATTCGATCTTGAATAGGTTCCCCCAATGATCTGGAATATCGTTTTAAAGGCATTTCTTAACTCTTCTAAATTCTCTGCAAAGTAAGCCTTTTCTGTCCCACCGTATTGGGCTATTTTATTTAAGACTTCGGGTTTGTTTCCTTTTAGATCAGCACCAAAGCCAACCACAAAGGTCTTTACACCTGCAGGGTTATTGTTTTTATCCTTCACAAGTTCATATAACTCTTTTGCCATATTGGCTGCCGAATCATAATCTGGGTCATCTGGACCCTTGAATTTCGCACTCTCAAGACCATCGGTCATAAGAATCACATAGTTTCCTCTACAGATTGCTTTTGTTGCCTCATCACCACCTTTGTATTTGTAGATATAATCATTAAAGTATTTCTTCGCCCTGGCAAGTGTGTCTGCAAGCGGTGTGTATAAGGATTCAACGGTGTTTGAGGTGATGCTTTCACTTTTCAATGGCAGTTTGGTATGCCATCGCCCGTTCTCAGGGTTCTGAACAGGTTCCAAATTGAGCCACTTGAGAATCTGCTTCTTATTTGCATAATCATTGAGCGAATCGTCAACCTCCGGGAAATTGAGGAAGAAGAAGTTGTTGTCAGATTTTCCAGGATCATCCTTTAGGGCAGGATAGTAAGGGTCAGGCTGGATGTTATCGGGCCATGTATTTCCAGAGATTCTTAAATAACTCCAGGTATGGGGGCGGTTTATGCTGTCATATGGTAAG
>JBBIRM010000019.1:0-29947 GCA_037441765.1 Deltaproteobacteria bacterium
CTGTAGCCAGGGAGCAATCAAAGGTTTCCGCTATAAGATTTTCTCCGACATCCCTACCCGATTCCCCTGATGAATGATGGATTACGCCCTACTTATAGTGTGCGGTCAAGAACGACATTCTCTAAAAACCATTTTTTTTAGAGTCAGGGCATTTTTTACAGCAAAGCCATAGGCATCATTATTAAAGTAGACAAAGATATCTTTACCACTTTTAGTCCAATCATTAATTTTTTTAGCCCATAGTTTTAGTTCCTTATCTGAATAATTTGACCCATATAGGATTTCTCCTCCATGCAATCTGAGGTAGATAAAGGAAGAGGTGATCTTCTCCATGAAAGGCAGACCTGAACCATGGGCAATACAAAAGGCAAAATTAAATTCTTCTAAGATCTTAAAGGCCTCTGAACAGAACCAAGACTCATCCCTGAATTCAAAAGCATGCCGAAGGATCTTTGAATGAGGGAGGGTGGAAAGAAGAACACAGAATTCCTCCAGCCTCTCTTTCTGAAATTTAAATCGGGGAGGGAGTTGCCAAAGGAGACACCCTAATTTCCATTTTAGGAAGGAAGCATGTTCTAAAAAAAGGGAAAGAGGTTCTCGGCAATCTTTCAGACGTTTGATATGGGTGATGAAACGGCTTCCCTTGACAGCAAATGAGAACCCCCTTGGGGTCCTCTTAAACCAACTTTTAAAAGTCTCTTTTTTTGGCAGTCGGTAGAACGAGACATTCAACTCCACTGTATCAAAATAGTCAGAATAGAACTCAAGCCACTTCCTCTGAGGGAGGGAAGAAGGGTAAAACACTCCACCCCACCAATGGGGATAATTGTAACCGCTTGTTCCAATAAAAATCATCGTTGAGAAGGGTCCAGGGTCCAAAGGTCTAAGTTTCTTCCTTCAGGATGTTCCTTTGACTCCTTGGTCTTTAAATCTTACCTATAGAGATAGTCTTTTAGGTTAATGGTAATAATCCCTATTTCCAGGGCCTTTTTGGGACCACTTTCGCCTATAATATTGGCGACGAATTTTTTGTCTGATCGTTGGGTAAACCATATAGAGAAGTCCAAAAAGCAGACCACCTAAGTGCGTGAGGTGAGAGACCCCACCTCCAGGACCTTCTAAGGAAGAGAAGAATTCAATGATGCCAAAGAGGATTACAAAGTATTTGGCAGGGATCGGAAAGAGAAAGTAGAGGTAGATTAGACGGTTTGGGAAGAGCCAGCCATAGGCCAAAAGGATTCCATAAATCGCTCCTGAGGCTCCGATGACAGGGATGCGTTGATAAGAAAAGGGAGTGAAGACTAAGGTGCATATCCCTGCCCCGATCCCACAGAAGAAAAAGTATCGAAGAAACCTCTTCGATCCAAAAAAATTTTCTAACTCTCCACCAAACATCCAAAATGCGAGAAGGTTAAAAAAGAGGTGTAGTATTCCTCCATGAAGAAATATGTAGGTAACAAGTTGCCATAGAAAATATTTTTCCCAGACCAGGATGGGTACCAGAGCGAAGTAGTAGATCAGGATGTAGCGATAAAATTCAACTTGGCTTAGTTCTACAATTTTCTGCAGAAGAAATACAACCACCATGAGAATGATTAAGTTTTTTATTACAGGTGTCCATCCACCTCCCAAAGAGAGACGATAGCGATAATAGGTCATGATTCTCTCACCTCATTAAAACGAATTCCATACTTTTTCATCTTATATCGGAGGACCCTCTCACTGATCCCAAGCTCTTCGGCCGCTTTGGTCTGGATCCATTGATGTTGGTAAAGGGCCTGGAGAATTAAATCCCTTTCCATCTCCTCAAGGGATTCGGGTAATGTCTTTGGCCTCCTTTGAGTTTTAGATTCATCTTCAGATTTTTCTTCCTTTAAATGGAAAGGAAGGTCTTGAGTGGTGATCAATTCTCCACGGCAGAGGACAACCGCCCTTTCCATTAGATTTTCCAATTCCCTGACATTGCCGGGGTAAGAATGTCGTAAGAGAAGCGTTCTGGCCTCCTTTGAGATATCGGAGATTGGTTTTTGATAATGCTTCGAATACTTTTTTAAAAAATAGTCGATCAAAAGGGGAATGTCTTCCTTTCTCTCTCTCAAGGGGGGAAGATAAATGGTAATCACATTCAGTCGGTAGTAGAGATCTTCCCGAAAACGGTTGAGTTTCATCTCCTCCTCAAGGTTTCGATGGGTAGCAGCGATAACCCTCACATCCGTTTTGAGCGTGAGATTAGACCCCAGGCGTTGAAATTCCTTTTCTTGCAAAAAACGAAGAAGTTTGACCTGGGTCGTGGGTGAAAGGTCCCCAATCTCATCGAGGAAGATGGTTCCTCCATCTGCCTCTTCAAAACGACCAATCCTTTTCTGGAAAGCACCTGTAAAAGCCCCTTTCTCATGGCCGAAGAGTTCGCTTTCAAGTAAGGTTTCAGGAATAGCAGAGCAACTTACTTTTATTAGGGGTTTATTGGAGCGGGGGCTGGAATAATGGATTGCATTTGCGACCAATTCCTTTCCAGTTCCACTCTCCCCCCTGATCAAGACGGTGGCCTGACTGGGGGCCACACGTGCGATCAGGCCCATCACCTCTTCCATTTTACGACTTCCATAAATAATATTTCCAAATTGATATCGCTCTCGAAGTTGGGCCTTCAGTTCTATGTTCTCCTTAATGAGGTGGGTCCGTTCGATCACCTTTTGGAGGATGAGCAGGAGTTCATCGAGATCGATGGGCTTGGTGAGGTAGTCTAATGCCCCCTCCTTCATGGAGGCCACAGCAGTTTCCACTGTCCCATAGGCGGTCATCATCACAACTGGAAGTTCAGGGAAGTGTTTGCGAATCTCACGGAGAGTTTGCAATCCATCAAATTCAGGCATCTTATAGTCCAGGAGGACAATATCAAAAAAATCCCCTTCAAGTCTCTTAATCGCTTCCCTTCCATTGGGAACTGCTTCTACTAAAAATCCCTCTTTTTTTAAAAAGCCTTCGAGTATTTCCCTCTGGGCCTTCTCATCTTCAGCAATTAGTATCCTGGCTTTTTCCATTCTTTAAGGTAAGAATCTAAATTGACTAAGGTTAATATATCCAATTTAGAAGCATCAGTCACTTATGAGTTAAAAGGTAATATCACTGTCACCCTCGTCCCAATGCCAACCTGACTTTCTATTTTCAACTGACCTCCATGTGCTTCAATGATTCGATGAGCAATGGGCAGACCCAATCCCACTCCGTTCTCTTTTGTGGTGTAATAATAGTTGAATATTTTTTCCATCTGATCCTTCGGGATTCCCGAACCTGTATCAGAGAAGGTTAACTCTATTCTATCTTTAAAGGGATGGACTTCAATGCGGAGCGCTCCTCCCTTCTCCATTGCCTCCATACCATTCTTCATAATATTGATCAAGGCCTGTGTCAACCTCTCCTCATCTATTTTGATTTGAGGAAGTTCGTTATGGAGATCTATCTGGATATCAATGCCACGGTTAGAGGCCTCTTCCCTGAACAGTGCCACCAAATTTTTAAGAAGGTCCTTGAGGGAAGAGACTTTCAAATTGAGTTGAAAGGGTCGGGAGAGGGACAAAAATTGTTCAATGATCTCGTTCATCCTCTGAATCTCCTTTAAAATCAACCCTGTAAATTGGATATACTCTTCCTTTATTCTTTCCTCAGCGGGGAGAAATTCCCTTTTGAGCCTTTGAATCCCCATGCCAATGGCATTGAGTGGATTTCTAATCTCATGCGCAACCCCAGAGGCTAAATGACCGAGAGATGAGAGCCTTTCTGCCAACTGGATCCGTTCCTCCATTTCTCTAATCTTTTTGAGGTGTCGATTTTGATTAACCCAGACCAGGATGATCGCAAGGATCCCCAGGGTGAGGAAGATAAGGACGGCAAGAGCCACATTCTTTCTGACCTCATTAAGTAGAGATTGGACTTCCTTCGAAGAATATCCAATTCTGATCAAACCCCAGGGTTGATTGGAGAAGTGGATGGCTTTGAGCACTTCAAATATATTCTCGCCATTTGAAAGTTGACGATGACGAGAAAGGGGTTGGTATGTTTTAAGTGACTTTTTTAGAACCGGCTCTTCCTCCCTCTTTCCAATGGAAGAGGGGTCAGTATGGGCAAGGATGAGGAGTTGATTATCCTGAACGGAGATAAAGAGGATCCCTTCTCTGAGGCCAATGTCTGAGATCGATCTCTGGATGGCAAATTGGCGTATGAGATTTTTCATCTGATTGTGGTTGAGTTGAAGAATGATAATCCCAGAACCCTTTCTTCTCAAGAGGCCAATTGAAAAGATTTGACTTTCATAAAGGGGTTTGCCAAAAAGATCAATCACCAGAGGTCGTTTCTTCTTGACCAGTTCCTGAAGAAGGGGTTTGCTGGGCGTGGTGGAAAAAGGAAAAGGCCAACTTCTTAATAACTTTCCATTGGAGTCATAGAAGGCAATGGAGGTGATAGAATATTGTTGAGTTAATGATTGAAGGTCAGATGGGGTAAGAGTTTTTTCTCCGTCGGTCTGATCAATCCGACGGATTACTTCTATTAGGTACTCTCCAATGGATTCCTCCAATCCGAGTAACCATCCAGAAAGGGCTGCATTGAGAGGAGGTTTTTCTATTCCTTCCTCGATCCCGTGGAGATAGGTCAGGGTTTCCTGAATATTTTTTTCAAAATGTTGTAAGAGAACGATAGCCTCTCTCTCCAAGAGAGAGTAGAATCCTTTCTTCGTTCGGTTTATTTCTAAGAGTCCATTGAAGATGAGAATCACAAGAAGGATTCCAGAAAAGATGGCCAGATATAAGGGAGAAAAATTTCTTTTTAAACGACTGTTCCCCTTGATAAGAAATTCTCTTCCCATCATTTCTCTTGACTTTCTTTAAAGAATTAATTTTCTTTGAAAGATTATGGGGACATGAAACCTGGCCTATGCCTCATTCTACCAAACAGAGTAAATTCCTCTTCAGGACACCAATTTTTGATTTGCTCCTCCGTTAAAAGGGTTCTCACCTGGATCAGATATTCAGCCACCTTCCCCTCCAATTTAGACTGAAGTCCGTCGATTTCTAAATACTTGGAGCGGACTGTTTCAATTTTAATATCGGGGTTTGTAAGCAGTTCTCGAAATTCAAGACGTTTAGAGAAAAGTTCGGCCCTTATCCTTTGAGCCTCACGGAGGAAGACCTGTTGTATTGATTCTAATTGCATTCTCTGTTCTAAAGAGAGATTAAGCTCTGAGGCCCTCCAGCAGGGGCTCCCTTTTCTCCAAGGCATTCCCATATGTTGCGAGAAGGAGGGAGGTATTTGGAGAAAAAAGAGGATCACTATGATTATATAAATTTTGAATTTCATGGTTTTTTACCGCTCCCATTTTAAAAGATATCGGAATTATTGTAAAAAGTCAAAATAAAAGGGGAAGGTTATCCCTTCCCCATGTTGAGGGTTGAATGGAAGTGAAGATGTATCAGAATCTTGGTCCACAACCTCCTGCCCAAGGTCCTTCCCAGCCATGTCTCATCATGTGTTGCCGTCCAAAACCCCCGCCTTGCTCAAAGCATGGTCCGAATCCAGCAATCTGCTCTGGAGTGAGGAATTTACGGGATTCCAGGCGGAATTGGAGGGCTTTATCACTCAATTGGTTTTGAAGGTCTCTCAATTCTCTTTCCTTTTCCAAAATGGCTTTATCCTCAGCCTTCGGGTTTGTCCAGAGAGATTTTAGCTCAAGCCTCTTGGTTAGAAGATCTCCTCTCAATCTGGCCGTTTCTGCTAAAAACTTTTGTCTTAATTCCTGAAACTTAGCAATCTGATCCGGTGTTAAAGGAGAAACTCCTTTTGTTACCCAAGGTTCGCTCATCCTTTTAGGTCCAAAGCCAATCCCAGGTCCTTGAGCATACACATAAGTCACCCCAAAAATAACAAGTACGGTTAGGGCTAATACGATGATCTTTTTCCTCATTGATCTCACCTCCTTTCATTTAGATCTTTTAATCTTTATTTAAGCAATACCTATGCCAAGTTCTTCATTAAGATTATCAATCCCTCTTTAAGTTCGGGATTTATTGAGAGTTTATAAAGGGTTAAATGATTTTTTGATGATAAAGAATTTTTAAAATTGGATTTATGAACACCCATTTTAAAAAGGAAATAATTGTCGAGACTTTTTTAGATAAACTCAATTTTTTAAAATTCTTTAAAGGGGATTTTTAAAAATAGTTGTTGGTTTTTAGGAGGTTAGTAAATTTATAAAAAAAATCGTCCCAATATTTTAACTCCATTTCAGATTCGACAAAATTGACGACTCTTTCGACAAAAATTTCCTTAGTCAGGGGAAAAAGGCTAAAATAACCCACTCACTTACGCAAAAGCCTGATTTATAAACCATCTTTCTCTTGAAAATATGAGAGGAATATGAGAAATTTTAGGAGAATATTAGTAATAAACATAACTGAGGAGGATAGTGAAATGGCTGGCGATTCTGAAAAAATCAATCCTTTTGAGATGGCAAAGAAACAGGTAGACATTGCTTCGAAATATTTAAACCTTGATCCTGGTTTTGTAGAAAAGCTGAAAAGTACAAAGAGGGAATTAATCGTTCATTTCCCTGTAAAGATGGACAATGGAGAAGTAAAGATTTTTACGGGATACCGAGTTCAACATAATGTTTCAAGAGGACCCGCAAAGGGAGGTATCCGATATCATCCGGATGTTGACCTCGATGAGGTAAGAGCCCTGGCCATGTGGATGACCTGGAAATCAGCCGTGGTAAACATTCCGTTTGGGGGAGCAAAGGGTGGGGTTCAGTGTAATCCTAAGGAGATGTCACTCAATGAAATAGAACATCTGACACGGCGGTTTACCTGGGAAATCTCAATGATGCTGGGACCAGAGCAGGACATCCCTGCTCCAGATGTCTACACCATTCCTCATGTGATGGCCTTTATTATGGATAACTTTAGCATTTTTATGGGTTATTCTGTTCCTGGGGTTGTAACCGGGAAACCCGTTGAATTGGGGGGCTCTCTTGGAAGATTTGAGGCCACAGGAAGAGGGGTTGTTATTACCTCCCTTGAGGCCCTTAAATATTTGAATAAATCGATCGAAGGCGCCACAGTGGCCATCCAGGGTTGTGGAAATGTGGGAGGAGTGGCCGCCAGACATTTCCAGCGACTGGGAGCAAAGGTGATTGCAATCAGCGATTCCAAAGGGGGCCTTTATAATGAAAAGGGTCTGGATCTGAAAAGGATTCTGGATTGTAAGGCCCAATACTCCTGTTTTGTATGTGATAAAAAGGAGGAGACGGAGATCACTAACAAGGAATTATTAGAATTAGATTGCGACCTCTTGATCCCAGCAGCAATTGAGAATCAGATTACAAAGGAGAATGCCCCTCGAATTAAAGCCAAGATCATTTCTGAAGGGGCGAATGGACCAACTACTCCTGAGGCGGATGAGATTCTAAATGAGAAAGGAATCTTTATTGTACCCGATATCCTGGCCAATGCAGGAGGGGTGACGGTCTCCTACTTTGAATGGGTTCAGAATCTTCAGGAATTGATCTGGAGCGAAGAAGAGGTCCTTGATCGTTTGACCAGAATTATGCAACGTAGTTTTAGAGAGGTTCTGGAAATTTCCCTTTCAAAGAGGATCTCCATGAGGACAGCAGCCCTTGTCCTTGGAATAGGAAGGGTGGCTGAGGCAACAAGGTTAAGAGGAATCTATCCATAGTAGAAAGGTTAAAAATATCAGAGGCATTTTAAAAAGTTTAGGAGCAATTTAAAGTAGCGGTTCTAAGTTTTCTCATATACCCCATTTACAAGCAACGGATTACTCTTACCTTATAAAATATCTTCTGGATATCTAAGAAAATAGTGGGCAAATGCTGTGATGACCATGGCATTATCAATCTTCCCACTTAAAATAAGTCCTGGTATCTTTTTCAATGGGACAAGGATTACCTCAATATCTTCTGTTTGATCAGGAGTAGGGCCTGATACCTTCTCTACGCCTTTGGCTAAAAAAGTATAGCAACGATTGTTAAAGATGGCGGGGTTTGGGTTGACTATACCGATTCGTTCCAACCTCTTTGCGCAATATCCAGTTTCCTCTAATAATTCACGGAAGGCTGCCTTTTTCGGAGTATCCCCAAATTCTACCAGACCTCCAGGTATTTCAAGGGTCACCTTTCTGGATCCGTGTCGGTATTGTCTGATCATTACAACCTGATGGTCCAAAGTAATGGGTATAATGTTGACCCAATTCTCCGATTCGATCACGTAAAACTCGTGCTTTTTGCCTGTCCTGGGGGAGACGGCGGTATCTGTCCTTATGGAGAAGACACGAAAGGATTGTGATCTTTTTGAGTGGACCCTTTTCCACGATTTAACCATTTTTTATCCTCTTTTGATACATCAGAGTTTTTAGGAACCTAATTTTATGTTGCTATATGAAATTTGTCAATTTAGATGGACTGAGATTACATAAATCAAGTAGAAATATCTCAAGATGAGTGCATCAGTAATCCCTTACTTAAGGGGGGATTATATGAATCGGGTAGTGATATCTCAGAAAATCTTATAAAGCGGGTCGGTTAATAGAATGTTTTATAAAAGTGATTTCATCTAAGGAGATGGTAGCCTTTTCAATACCCAAGGGATTCTATAGTCAGGGAGCAATCTAAGGTTTCCGCTATAAGATTTTCTACGACATCCCTACCCGATTCCCCGGATGAGTGAGGTGTTATGTGAATCAGGAATTTTTAATTGATTTTCCAAATTGCTATAAGATATAAATAATTATAAAAAGTTTAAGATATTGGGTTATTTTGAATTTCTGACTTCATTCCAATAAAGGAGGATGCCATGGGTCATCTCACAGGAAAAGAGGAGATTCTAAGGCAGTTGCAGAAAAGACTTCATCAGAATCCAGTCGGGCTACCTGAGCACGGATCGGTTTACGAAATCTTATCGATTCTTTATACCGATCAAGAGGCTCAGGTAGGAGCCAAATTCCCTTTCGGTTTGGCAACCTTTGACGAAGTGCAGAGGGCAACTGGATTTAAGGCAGAGGAGTTAGAAGGTATTTTAAAAGGGATGCTGAAGAAGGGTCTAATCATCTCCTCTATAAAGGATGGGAAGGTGAGATACCTCCTTTCGCCAGGATTGACAGGATTTTTTGAATTTACATTTATGCGAACGGATGAATCGCTTCCTATGAAACGACTGGCAGAATTGATGCAGACCTATAAGAATTCACCTGAATTTATACAGGAATTTTTCTCACCAGGGACAAGCAGAGGAAAGGCCTATGTCTATAGCGATGTCCTTCCAAAAGTGAGAAGTGAGGTCTTAAGATTTGATGAGGCGGTCGAACACATTACGAAGGCAGGGAGGGGGAGCCTGGGAAAATGTTATTGTCGCCACGAGGCATGGCACCTTGGAAAGAATTGCTCCGCACCGATCGATGATATCTGTATGAGCCTTGGCAACGCCTCGGATTTCTTGGTTGAACAGGGATTTGCTCGAAGGGCATCGGTTGATGAATTGCTAAATACCCTCAAGAGGGCAGAAGAACTGGGATTGGTTCACATTGGTGACAATCTACAGGATCAGACGACCTTCATCTGTAACTGCTGTGGCTGCTGTTGTGGTTTCTTAGAAGGGATAACAAAATACCAATTAAAACATGCTGTGGCCACCACGAACTATATAGCCAGTTTGGATCAGGAAGCCTGCAATGGCTGTGAGTTATGTGTTGACCACTGTCAGATCAAGGCCATTAAGATGGAAGGGGATTACCCTTTGGTCAATGAAGAGTTCTGTATTGGTTGTGGGATCTGTGCCCACTTCTGTCCGACAGAGGCGATGAAGATGGTGGAAAGGGAAAAGAGGGTCATTCCACCAAAAAATTACAAGGAATTAATGATTCGATTGATGAAAGAAAAAGGACGCCTTTAAAAAAGGCAAAATTTCAGTTATTTTAGTTTAATAGATTCGATTACTAAAGTGAGATGACTTCTGTTGATTTAATACTTCTCCACCCCCCTACGGTTTACGATTTCAGGGCACTCCCTGGGATCCATGGACCAATCAGCGATGTGGTTCCTTCTACTCCCATCTTTGAGATGTATCCCATTGGGTTTGCCAGCCTTTCGGAATATTTAGAGCGTCATGGCCTCAAGGTAAGGATTGTCAATATCGCTCTAAAGATGCTCAAGGACAAGGAGTTTAATGTAGAAAGATTTATTTCGAGGGAGAAGTCCATGGCATTTGGGATAGATTTTCACTGGATGGCTCATGTCCAGGGCGCCCTTGCCCTTGCAGAGATTGTTAAAAAATATCATCCCAAGACCCCTGTCATCTTGGGAGGTCTTTCTGCTACCTATTTTCATGAAGAGATCCTTCGCCATTACCCCTTTATCGATTTTGTTTTAAGGGGAGACTCCACTGAAGAACCTCTTCTTATGCTTCTTCAAAACATTAAAAGCAATAGAGGGTTGGAAAATATCCCAAATCTTACATGGAGGGATGGTAGAAATGGCATCCGTGCCAATCCACTGACCTACGTTCCCGAGGATCTTAATACCATTACTATCGACTACAGGCATATTATGAAGAAGGTGGTCCGATATGCAGACCCAACAGGATATCAGCCCTTTATTGATTGGTATTCTTATCCGGTGACAGCGGTTTTCACATGTCGGGGGTGCCTCTATAATTGTAAAACCTGTGGGGGCTCTTCCTATACCTTTCGATCCATGGCCAATCGTTGGCATCCTGCATTTCGAGATCCAAAACTCCTTGCCCAGGATATTTTTAATATTTCAGACCACCTCAACGCACCCATTATGATCATTGGCGATATCTTTCAGCCCGGTGAGGAGTATGCCTTCACCTTCCTTCAGGAACTTAGGCGGAGGAGGATTGAAAACCATATCGCCTTTGAATTTTTTGTTCCACCTTCGAGATCCCATCTCGAACGGATTGCCGAATCGATTCCCAACTTCAATATCGAAATCTCTCCAGAATCACACGACGAAGAAGTTCGGAAAGCATTTGGAAGGCCTTACAACAACGCTTCCCTGGAAAGAATGATCGAAGATGCTATTGACCTCGGTTCCAAAAGGATCGATATCTTCTTTATGATCGGTCTCCCAAAGCAGACATATTCATCGGTCATTGGGACGGTTAATTACTGTCGCTATCTCTTGGAACGATTTCAGCCCTACAATAAATTGATTCCCTTCATCTCACCCCTTGCCCCTTTTTTAGATCCAGGGAGCACTGTGTTTAATGACCCGGAGAAATATGGATATCGTCTTTTTTATCGAACAGTGGAGGAACACCGTCAGGCATTGACCTCTCCCAGTTGGAAATATATATTGAATTATGAGACTAAATGGATGACACGAGATGAGATTGTACAGAGCACTTATGAAGCAGGAAGGAGGCTCAACCGTTTGAAGGCAGAATTTGGTCTGATCGATCGAAAGATAGTCGAATCGGTTGAGATTCGAATCGAAGGTGCCATCAAGATGATGAGTGAGATAGATCGGATCATGACCCTTCCTGATCATAAGGAGAGGGAGGAGAGATTGAAAACTGTAGGGGATATCTATCGATCTCTCTATACTTATAGCATGTCTACGGTCTGCGAGAAAAAGGAGTTGGAATGGCCAACACAGTTCATTCGAATGAACTTTCTAAGGATTTTGAAGACGTTATTGATGAGGAGAAAACCCAATGTCTTCAACCCTTCGTCAGCAGATTCTTCGTAAAATTCCGAGCGTAGAGGAGACCCTTTCAAGGCCAGAGATAAAAAGCCTCTTAAAGAACCAACCCCGAGGCGTTGTGGTTGAAGCGGTTCGGAGGACATTGAAGAGATTACGGGAGGAGATCCTCCATAAAGAAGACCTCTCTGAAATTGACCCCTCTTTCTTCTCCTTTGACTCCCTCTTTCCTCTTTTTCAGAAGGAGATTGAGATCCAGGTGAGGCCCCGACTTTTTCGGTTGATCAATGCAACAGGGATTATCATACATACTAATTTGGGGAGGTCCCCCCTTCACCCTTCTGCCCTCCAACATATCATCGATATTTCAAAATACTACTCTAATCTTGAATATGATCTTGAAAGAGGGGAGCGAGGGAGCCGCTATTCCCATATTGAAGAACTGCTGTGTCGTCTGACAGGGGCGGAATCGGCACTGGTCGTCAATAACAATGCAGGGGCAGTTCTGGTTGCCCTCAACACCATTGCCGAAGTGAGGGAGGCTATAGTATCGACCGGTGAACTTGTCGAGATTGGAGGGTCATTCAGAATCCCTGATGTGATGAAACGAAGCGGTGCTGTTCTCAAAGAGGTAGGGACGACAAACCGAACCTACCTAAGCGATTACGAAAAGGCGATTGGACCCAAAACCGCCCTCCTCCTCAAAGTCCATACCAGCAACTTCAGGATCATGGGATTTACTGCTGAAGTCTCCCTTGAGGAACTGGTTCAATTAGGAAAGAAGAATAACCTTACCGTGATGAATGATTTGGGAAGCGGTTGCCTCATCAACCTAAGCAGGTATGGATAGGAGAAGGAACCTACGGTTCAGGAGGCGATAAAAACCGGGGTAGATCTCGTCACCATAAGCGGGGATAAACTTTTAGGAGGTCCTCAGGCAGGAATCCTCTTAGGAAAGAAGGGACTTCTCGATCTAATCAAGATCAATCCACTCACCCGTGCCCTTCGTATTGATAAACTTACACTGGCTGCTCTCGAATCCACGCTCCTGCTCTATCTTGATGAGAAAAGGGCGATGGAGGAAATCCCCACCCTTCGGATGATAAGTTTAGACGAAAAAAAACTTAAAAAGAGAGGAAGAAGGCTTCTTAGAAGGTTATCCAAGGAGACTCAAGCCAAAGCCCAATTCATCCTTAGAGAGGATACCTCTGAGGTTGGTGGGGGGGCCCTTCCTCTTCAGGAGCTTCCTACCTTCGTTATTGCCATCAAACCCATTTATCTTTCTGTTAATGGTCTTGAAGAGAGGCTCAGGAGAGGGGAGCCTCCGGTCATTGCCCGCATCAGTAAAGATGAGTTGATTTTAGACTTAAGGACGGTCTTCGATGAAGAGGTCCCTCTTCTTTCCCTTTGTATTGAGAAGGCCTTCGCCTAATTGGCAAAAAACCGAGCACTTAGCGAAATTATATGAACAAAATGTTTAATGAGGAAAATTATACGCCTGGTTCAATTTAGGTCAACCATCTCAATGGGTTAGGGAATGATTAAAAATCAGGGAGAAGGAAAGACTTTTTCCCTATCTGTATCGGAAAAAGACCAGGGGGAACGACTTGATCAATTCTTATCTAAGAGCGACCTCAACCTCTCCCGATCGCAAGCAAAAAGATTGATTAAGGAAAAGAGGGTGTTCCTCAACCAGAAAGAGGCCAAACCCAGTTCTCATCTTAAAATAGGAGACATCGTTTCAGGAATTATTCCAGCGCCTAAGCCCATTTTTCTTCAGCCAGAACCTCTTCCCCTTACGATACTATACGAAGATTCGTCCATTATCGTGATTGATAAGCCTGCGGGGATGGTGGTCCACCCCGCTTATGGAAATCCTTCAGGAACCTTAGTAAACGCACTCCTTTACCACTGCAAAGATATGGCGGGGATTAATGGATCACTAAGACCAGGGATCGTCCATCGGCTGGATAAAGGAACATCAGGGGTGATGGTCGTTGCGAAAGAGGACAATGCCTATCATCAATTGGCTAAACAGTTTAGGAATAGGACAGTAGAAAAATCCTATTTAGCCATTGTCTATGGAAGGTTTAATCAAGACGAGGGCTTCATCGATGCTCCGATTGGAAGGCATTTGAGCCAGAGAAAACGTATGTCCACCCTGACTCGGAAGGGAAGGCAGGCGATAACCCGTTGGAGGGTGATTGAGAGGCTTGATGGGTTTAGCCTTCTGGAGGTCTTTCCTCATACGGGTCGAACCCACCAGATTCGAGTTCATCTCTCATCCATAGGTCATCCCATTTTGGGGGATCCCATTTATGGGAGAAAAGGTAAACCTGGGAGGCTGATGGATCCATTGTTAAAAGAATTGATTAAGAGGATGAATCGACAGGCACTCCACTCCCATCGCCTTGGATTTATTCATCCTCGGACCGGAGAAAGGGTTTATTTTGTTTCACATATTCCTGAAGATATGAGTAATTTGTTGTCTTTCCTGCGAAAAAAGAAATCTATTAATTGATAGAGACCATCAATTTGAATTTTAAAGCGATGAACCTATTAGATCGGTCATCACTCAAGATAAAAAATGGCATCCCTTATTTTGAAATTCCTGAATTAGAAAAACTCAAATGGCTCAAACACGCTTTCCTAACCCGTCGGGGAGGTGTGAGCCCTCCACCCTATGACTCCCTAAATCTAAGTGAGGAGAATGGGGATCATCAGGAGAATGTGATCAGAAATAAAAGCATTATTGCTGAGACCTTTCAATTTGACCCCAATAGGCTTGTTCTCCTTAATCAAGTTCATAAGGATCAAATCCTTCTACTGAAAAATCCTCAGGAGAAACTTTTCCCTCCGATTGAATACGATGCCCTGATAACTAATTTGCCAGATACCCTCCTCGGTATTCTAAGCGCAGACTGTCTGCCAATCTTTATAGTTGACACAAAAAAGAAGGTGATTTCAGCTGTCCATGCGGGCAGACAGGGCACAGGCCTTCGTATCGTTGTAAAGGTTTTAGAAAAGATGAAAGAAGAATTTGGTTGCTCTTTAAAAGATCAATGGATCGCTTTAGGGCCTTCTATCGGGCCCTGTTGTTATGAGATTGATGAGGAGGTTTTCCTACACCAATGGGAGCCCTTTTCAACACCAAAAACATCCAGAAAGTGGATGCTCGATCTGGCTAAGATCAATATCTCCCAGATGAAAAAAGAGGGAATTAAGGAAGGACAGATCTTCAGGATTGATCTCTGCACTTGTTGCCATAGCGATCTCTTCTTTTCCCATCGGAAAGAAGGCCAAACAGGGAGACAACTCTCGTTTATTGGTATGAGATAACAAGATTCAAGGAGTCATGGTTTCAAGGTTTTTTCAAGTTAGATGTAGCCTGAACCCTAAATCCTAAAACCTTTTGACCAGAGGCCTTTCATGAAAGAAAACCTTATTAAGGTTTACCTCCAACCCAAATCCTCAAAAAATGAAGTTGTTGGCCCATATCGAGATGGAATAAAAATCAAAGTCACTCCACCACCTGCCGAGGGAAAGGCCAACGAGGCACTGATTCTTTTTTTGGCCAAGGAGTTTGAAATATCACCAAGTTGTATAGAAATTATAAGGGGTTTACATTCTCGTGAAAAGATATTGAGGATTCTTAGTTCAAAGCCCTTGACTTTAAAGGGAAAATCATTTAGTTTGAATATTGGAAGTGGTTAGGTCCTGGTGGGCCTCCTGGACTTCAAATCCAGTGGCGGGCTTAAGAGGTCCGCGGTGGGTTCGATTCCCATGCACTTCCGCCAATTCAAAATATACTGCGCATAGAGAATAGCGCAAAGGATAAAAAAGCAACATATAATATTCACTATCCAATTAAAGGGAGGAAAAAATGTTTGGAATTGGAATGCCGGAGTTGATCGTCATCCTGGTGATCGTTTTGATTATTTTTGGGGCAGGAAAACTACCTCAGATCGGGGAAGGACTCGGTAAGGGTATCCGAAACTTCAAAAGGGCCACAAGTAAAGATCAGGATGAGATCGACGTCACACCAAAAAAGACAGAGGAGATTCCCGAAAAGAAGTAAACCACCTTATGTCTCTCTTCAATACTCGGAATGAGGCATATCGTCTACATTGGAATTGGTTCGAACATCGGCGATAAAGTTGGCATGTGTGAAAGAGCCATCTCTGAGATATTAAAATTGGATCGACATAAACTTCTCGCAAAGTCCTCCTTTTATAAAACCCAACCCATTGGCTATAAAGATCAGGATTGGTTTATTAATGGAGTGATAAAAATCGAAACATCTCTTAGCCCTCTTGAATTGGTTAGAGGGTTAAAGGCTGTTGAATTAAAATTGGGGAGAAAAGAGACCTTTCGCTGGGGGCCTCGTTTAATCGACCTTGACCTTCTTTTCTTTGATCACGAAGAAATCAAAACCGAAGAACTCTGTGTTCCTCACCCCCATCTCCATAAGCGGAAGTTTGTTCTCATCCCAATGGCTGAAATCGATAGAGACTTTATCCATCCAGTTTTTAAGATGACGATTCAAGAACTTCTGGATAACCTACAAGAAGATCAGGGTGTTGAGAAATTTTAACCATCTCTTCCTGATCTGAAGTGATTTAATAATGATACGTCTTCTTCTCTTCATCTTCCTGATTATCATCTTCATTTACACCTTCCGTTTTCTCCTTAAGAACTTTTTAAGTGAGACCAAAAGTTTAAAAAAAGGTCCCGAACTGGAGGAGCTTGTTCAGGACCCTTTTTGCCAAACTTATATTCCCAAACGATCGGCCTTAAAAAAGAGAATAGGAGGAAGGGATTACTATTTCTGTAATTCGGAGTGTCTGGAAAAATTCATCAAGAATGAGAAGCCTTAAAAATCTAATATGTTTTATTGGCCTTAAAGAGATATCTTTTTAGAGATATCTGAAAAAGTATTTAAAACGAGTTTTATAGACTGGGGAGGTGGGGTGGAAAAGCCTTCGAGCGGATAACTTTAAAAGTTTGGCACTATTGATTAATTCCCTGAAAATGTTTGTTTTTCTCTTAAACGATTGTTAGCGGCAAGGGACAAGCCCTTGCCCTACGTTTGAGATTCGTTTAATTTCTCGTAGGGCAAGCCCTTGTGGCTTGCCGAACCTTTTATTGCCCGCATTCGAAGGGTTTGGAACCCTACCTCCCCAGTCTTTGAGGGACTTTTTCAGAAATCTCTTAAAAAAATGTTGACAAGTATGATGGAAAAAGATATAGATAGTATTAAAAATTTAATCAAATCTGGAACCGAAGATAACATTAAATTCTTTTTTATGAAAGGAGGTCCTTTATGAAAAAGTATTCTATTTTTACTTTCGTTCTGTTTTCTTGTTTTTTACTCATTGTTTCCTGTGCCCCACGTTACCATTTTGGAGTTCCAGATCAGGCTGTAGGGTATCCTTCACAATTTGACGAAACAGAGGCAGCCATTGCACAGGCTGAAAGGTCTCCGGGAGCAAAGTACTGTCCAGATAAGATTGCCAAGGCAAAGGAGTTAGGAAAGAAGGGTGTTGAGACCTACTGGGCGTGTAAGACTGCACAGGCAATGGAGATTTTAGAACAGGCTCGAAAGTTAGCAAAAGAGGCAGAGGCATGTCAACCACCACCAGCACCTCCTGCTCCACCTGCCCCACCTGCTCCTCCAGCGCCCCCTGCACCTGCAGCACCGCCACCTCCACCACCTCCACCACCACCTCCACCACCTAAACCTGTTGTTGCTCCTGTCTTTGAGACAGTATATTTTGACCCGAATAAAACCCATATCAATCCTCAAGCAGCCAAGGCATTAGACCGTAACGGTCAGATCCTAAACGGAAATCCAGATATTCGAGTGGAGATTGGTGGACATACTGATGCGCAAGGATCTCCTTCGGCAAATCAGAAGATTTCAGAGAAACGAGCATTAAGTTGTAAAAAATATCTAATGGATAAATTTAATATTCCAGAAAAACAGATGGTCATAAAAGGATATGGTGCAACCAAACCTGTGGCAGATAACCAGACCAAAGAAGGCCGTGCCAAAAATAGAAGGGTTGAATTTAGAATTCTTCCATAAAGGCAGACCATATGGTCTTTGAAAAACAGGATTCAAAATGGCAGGAGTTTTGACTCCTGCCATTTCATTTTCTATCTTTGGAGAAGGGAAGATGAAAATCTTTATTGATACCGCCAATCCCAATGAGATAAAGAAGGCCTGTGAAATGGGTAGCATTGATGGAGTGACAACCAATCCAACTCTGATTTCAAAAGAGAACAGGGATTTCCTTTCTCTCATCAAAGAGATTAATGAAATCATTCAGGGGTTACCCATAAATCTGGAGGTGGTGAGCACCACATCAGAGGGTATGATTGAAGAGGCAAAGAGGCTCTCAGAGATTGGTGAGAATGTGGTCGTTAAGATTCCAATGACTTTGGAAGGTCTTAAGGCGATTAAAACATTAGGTAGAGAAGGGATCAAAACCAATACCACCCTTGTTTTCACCCCCACCCAAGCCTTGCTTGCTGCCAAGGCAGGGGCGACCTATGTCAGCCCTTTTATTGGGAGACTGGACGATATCTCACAGGTGGGAATGGATTTGGTAGATCAGATCTTAAGGATATTTAGAAATTATCATTTCACCACTCAGGTGATTGTGGCAAGCATTCGTCACCCCGTCCATGTGCTCGAAGCCGCTCTCCATGGGGCCGATATTGCAACAATCCCCTACAAAGTCATTGAACAGTTGGTCAAACACCCATTGACAGATATTGGAATTGAGAAATTCTTAGAAGATTGGAAGAAGATCCCAAAAAAATAAAAAGGGCCCTTCAATCCTGAACCCGGTCTCAACTTTCTTCAACAAAAATCTGTTTGGGAAGGCTCATCTCTTTCTTTGGAAGGCTGATTCTGAGGACCCCCTCTTTATAAGACGCTTTGATTTTTTCCTGATCAATGGTTCTTGGAATAGAAAAGGTTCGTTGAAAAGTTCCATAGGGTCTTTCAATCTGGATATAGTTCTCATCCTTTGTGTCTTTAATAAATTTCCTCTCCCCCTGCACAATTAGGGTATTCTCTTCTACTTTAATATCAATTTCATTCTGGTCCATCTCGGGTAGATCCATCTTGATCACGACCTCTTTTTCTCTTTCAACAATATCCACTGGAGGAGACCAAACCCTTCTTGGCATCTCCTCTTTGAAAATGCGGGAGAGGGTCTCATCGAAGAGCCGTGTCATTCGATCTTGCATGGCCATCAGGTCTCTAAAAGGCTCCCATTTCACATGAACCATCTCCATCACCTCCTATGTTTCATTATTTAAAATATACTCCAACTAAGAGAGAATTTCAACTCCTGCAGGTATAACAAATATCAAAGAAATCATTGGGGAGTTTGGCCTTTTCTTTAAACTTCTCTAATTGAAACCATGGAGCAAAATAGTTTCCACAGACCTTGCACTGTTTCATCTTCAACGTCCGTTTCCACCGTAGAATAGTCCGTTCATCCCCCTCCTCTTTCATCCCGATGACATCGACAGGGCAGATAGCAACACATGCCCCGCAGGCAATGCAGTTCATCGCCTCACCCTGGAAGGGGGGAACCATCTCCCTTCGATCTCCCCGGAAGGCAAATTGAATGGCATTGGCTCCCACTACTTCCTCACACACCCTTGCACAGAGTCCACATAGGATACAATCCTTCTCCTCCTTTTTAAATCGCACCTCCTTTACCCCCATCTCAAGAGCCATCTCCTGAATCTTCACATCTCCTGGGCACATGGCCAGGAGGAGTTCGACAACCATCCGCCGAGCACGCAATACTTTTTCCGTCTGTGTTAAAACCTCGATTCCCTTCAAGACAGGGTAGGTGCAGGCAGTGGTCAACCTACTTCTCCCTTTGGTAAGGACTTCTACCAGACAGAGCCGACATGCACCATAGGGTTTTACTGATTCATGATAACAGAGATGAGGGATCTCAATTCCTGCATCAAGGGCTGACTCTAAGATATTTCCATCCTCTCTTCCCTCAACCCATTGACCATCTATTTTAAAAGAGATCATTATTCTCCTCCTTATTCAATCCGAAATCTAAGATCGTCGGCACTAATCAACTTCAATGGCTTCAAACTTACAGGTATCAAAACACATCCCACACTTAATACATTTCTGCTCGTCAATCTTAAATGGGATCCCTCTCTCTTTTTTGGTCTTTGTCTTACCACTGATCGCCTTCTCAGGACAGACCTTGGCACACCTCCCACACATCGTGCACACCTCAGGGAGGATGCGATATCTCAAGAGAGGTCGGCATACCTTCGCAGGACACCTTTTATTCAAGATATGTTCTTCATACTCCTGACGGAAATATCGAATGGTAGAGAGCACAGGGTTCGGAGCAGTTCCTCCCAGGGCACAAAGGGAGGCTTCTGCAGTTACCCAGCCCAATTCCTCAAGGAGTTGGATATGCTCGGGTTTCCCCCTGCCTTCGCTGATCTCGGTAAGGATTTCATGCATTCTTTTCGTTCCTTCACGACAGGTGGTACACTTTCCGCAGGATTCATCCTTAAGGAAGTTCATAAAATATTTGGCCACATCCACCATGCAGGTGGATTCATCCATGACGATCATTCCACCAGAGCCCATCATGGACCCTACTTCTGTCAATCGATCAAAATCGACTGGTAGGTCGAGCAGGGATTCTGGGATACATCCCCCTGAAGGCCCTCCTGTTTGAACCGCTTTGAATTTCTTTCCCCCAGGGATTCCCCCACCAATATCATAGACGATCTCCCTTAAGGTGATTCCCATCGGGACTTCCACAAGACCCGTGTTGTTCACCTTACCTACTACAGAAAAAACCTTTGTACCCTTGCTCCTCTCTGTCCCTATTTTGGAATACCAGTCCGAGCCCCTTGAAAGGATGACAGGTACATTATTCCAGGTTTCCACATTGTTAAGATTACTTGGCTTATCCATGAGGCCACTTTCAGTGGTATGGATATGTTTGGCTCTTGGTTCACCTGCCTTTCCTTCAATAGAGGCCATCAGGGCCGTAGATTCTCCACAGACAAAAGCTCCTCCTCCCCGAAAGAGGTTAATATTAAATGAGAAACCAGATCCCAAAATGTTTTCTCCTAAAAGGCCATACTCTTGGGCCTGTTGAATGGCTATCTTAAGTTTCTGAATTGCCAGCGGATATTCATCTCTTACATAAATAAACCCTTCCTGAGCCCCAATTGCATAGGCACCGATTATCATCCCTTCAATCACACTATGAGGATCTCCTTCTAATATACTTCGGTCCATATAAGCCCCGGGGTCTCCCTCATCCGCATTACAAAGAACAAATTTTTTGCTTCCCTTTGACTTACGGCAGGACTCCCATTTATTCCCCGTTGGAAATCCAGCCCCTCCTCTACCACGAAGTCCGGATTGCTTTATCTCTTCAATAATCTCCTCAGGTTTCATCTCAAAAAGTGCTTTAAAAAGGGAAAAATATCCTCCCCTGGCAATATACTCCTCGATATGGTCGGGATTAATATAGCCACAATTTCTTAAAGCAATCTTTAATTGTTTGTTATAAAATGGAACCTGGTGATAATAGGGTGTTCCATCGATTCCGTTAGGAAGGCATTCAATATTATAATCCCATTTCTTCCCCTCGACCACCCAATCTTCGCTTTCCATTTTAAAGAATAAAAGATCCCTGACTATTTTATGGTCCAACCATTGATAGATTAACTCGGAAGCCCGTTCTGGTGTTACTCCTTGGTAAAAAATCCTGGGTTTTCTCTGTTCGAAAATGTCAACTAATGGTTCCTTCTGACAAAATCCGATACACCCCGTTTGATTCACTATGATAGGAAGTTTTCCTTTCTCCACCTCTTTATTGATGGCTTCATAGACTTTCCCTGCTCCAGTGGAGAGGCCACAAGTTGCCATACCTACTGAAATCTTGATTTTCATTGGAAATAGGTTTTTTAAACCCTTATTTCTCAATTTTTCTAAGTCTTCTTTTGATTGTATTCTCATCTCTCCCTCAAGCTATTTAAACTCTTTCAGTAAACCAATAACTTTATCTTGGGTCAATCGGCCAAAAACATTTCCGTCGATTACTACGACTGGACCAAGGCTACAACAACCAACACATCGGACCGACTCTAATGTGAACTTTTTATCCTTTGTAGTTTCCCCTTTAGTAATTCCAAGATATCTCTCGAGCCTATTCATAATTCGATCTCCCCCCCTGACATGGCAGGCAGTTCCAAGGCAAACGTCAATCTTGTGTCGACCTCTCGGTTTAATGCTTAAGGCATTGTAAAAAGTGGCAAGCCTAAAAATATGGGATAAAGGAATATTTGTCTTTTGAGAAACCTCTTGAAGTATTTCTCTTGGAAGGTACTTCTCCTTGGCCTGAATGTCCTGGAGGATGGCCAGTATCTGAGACTGTTTTCCTTCATATCTTTGGATGATGGTATCAATTTCTGAAGGGGTCATCCTAACCTCCTTTTGAAGATTCCTCTTTCAATTTTTCATATTCCTGGTGGACTCTTCTTTCAATCTCCTCGATCATCTCATCGGTAAGATGTCTGAACCTTCCCTGGAGCTTGAAGTATTCTTTGATAGGTTTCAATTTTGGAAAGTCAATCGTCAAACGATATTTCCCTCTCTCTACTTCATATAGAGGGAAGACCCCTGTCTCCACTGCCAATCTGCCAAGTTTGATCGAAAGTTCTGGAGCAGATCGCCAGCCTGTTGGACAGACCGAAAGGATGTGAATGTAAGCAGGCCCAGGGATATCCGCAGCCTTCTTCACCTTCTGAACGAGATCCATGGGGTAACTCGGACATGCTGTAGCCACATAGGGAATATCATGGGCCAATGCAATCGCAGGCATGTTCTTCTTCCATGTGGGTTGTCCCATCTGAACTTTTCCAACAGGTGAGGTAGTGGTAAAGGCACCAAAAGGTGTGGAGGAGGATCGCTGTATTCCTGTGTTCATATAGGCTTCATTGTCCGTACAGATATAGATAAAGTTATGTCCCCTCTCAAGGGCACCCGAAAGTGCCTGAAGGCCAATATCTGCGGTCCCTCCATCCCCAGCCATGGCCACCGTGGTAACCTTCTTAGAAGGAATTCTCTTTTTCCTCATAAGGACCCTTAACCCCGATTCGATGCCTGAGGCAACAGCGGCCGTATTTTCAAAGGCCACATGAATCCATGGAACCCTCCAGGCTGTAAAGGGTAGGGGAGTAGTGGTTACTTCCATGCAACCGGTGGCATTAGCCACAATCACGTTCCTTCCCAGGGCCTTAGCGACCAACCTAACTGCCAATGCCTCTGCACATCCCTGGCAGGCTCGATGGCCTGGTGCAAAATATTCCTTTTGCGTCAATGTCCTGACAGCAAATACGTTTAAATTCTCAATCATTCTCTCACCCCGTAAATCTCATAACCTTCTCGGTTACCCTCTTCAATCTCAATTTCAGCCTTTTCCACCATCTTAACAAAATCAGAAGGAGTTACGTCCCTTCCTGATAGTCCTGCAACGAAATTGTAAACATAGGGCCTTCTATCGTATCCATAAATGGCTGACTTCACCTCAGAGGCCACAGGCCCTCCAGGACCTCCTACTGAGACTGCACGATCTATCACCACCAAATTTTTTGAGTTTAAAACTGCCTTTTTAAAGGCATCAAAAGGGAAAGGCCTCCAGAGTCGAATCTTCACCAGGCCCACCTTTCTTCCCTGTTCTCTCATTTGGTCCACTGCCGCCGAAGCAGTCTCAGCGATACTTCCCATTGCAACGATAAGGGTCTCTGCATCTTCGGCCTTATAAGTCTCAACAGGTTGATAATATCGGCCTGTCATATCTCCAAATTCTTTCCATACTTGTAAAATTATAGGAATTGAAGAGATGAGGGCTACCTCCTGGGCTTTCTTAGTTTCTGCAAAGATAGCAGGGGAAGCGAAAGCTCCCATCGTGATCGGCAGGTCTGGATGAAGGCGGAAGAGAGGTTGATAGGGTGGCAAGAATTGGTCGATCATTTCTTGTTCAATAAGTTCAATGGGTTCAATGACATGGCTTAAGGTGAATCCATCCAGATTGACGATCGCAGGGAGCAGAACCTCTCGGTCTTCTGCTACCCGATAGGCAATGAAGATGTGGTCGTAGACCTCTTGGCCATTTTCAGTAAAGAACTGGATCCATCCACAATCCCGAATGGACATCACATCACTGTGGTCATTCCAGATGCTTAGAGGTGAAGAAAGAGTTCGGTTTGCAATGGCCATCACTATGGGTAGCCTCATCCCAGAGGCGATATAAGTGATCTCACTCATCAAGGCCAATCCCTGTGAACTGGTACAGGTAAACGACCTCGCCCCTACCGCTTCGCTTCCAACGCAGACGCTCAATGCAGAATGTTCTGATTCAACACAGAAAAACTCTGCATCCAGTTCTCCATTGGCCACAATCTCGGAGAGGTGTTCAACAATATGGGTCTGTGGGGTAATCGGATAGGCTGAGATCACATCGACGTTGCATTGTTTGACCGCTTCGGCTGCAGCAATGGAAACCTCCATTCCCACTCTCTTTCCCATTAGATCTCCTCCTCCATGACCATGGTGATAGCACCAGTTGGACATTCTCTGGCACAGATCCCACATCCTTTACAATAAAAGAGGTCGACGATGAAATAACCCTCTTTATCCAATTGGTATGACATATCAGGACAGAATATGTAACACAATCCACAATGGATACATCTTTCTTTATTAAGCATTGGTCGAAGCGCCTTCCAATCTCCTGTTCGATATTGACTAGTATTGCCGGGTTCAAGGACAACATTGCCAACGGGTATCTCTTTCCAGGTCCATTCATTTTCAGGTTTGGTCATGCCTTCACCTCTTTTATGGATGGGATTTATTGAAGGAGAACGGTTTCCTGATAGGCCCTTTCAAAAGCAGAAATGTTCTTTTCGGCGATCAGCCCAAACCGTTCCTTCAAGGGAGGAATGAAAGACTCTTTCTTGACTAACTCTGAGGCCCTTGCGAGGGACCCCAACATGGTTGTGTTGGTAATGGGAAGGCCAAGGATTTCCGTGGCGATCTTCAATGCATTGACCACCGCAATCCGATTTTTAATCCCCAAGAGTTCTTTTACCTTTTCTGGAGAATCATTGCTCGTCGTCACAAGGAGACCACTTGATTTCAACCCTGCATCAACCTTGACAATCTTTAAAAGGGAGGCGTCGAGTACCACCACAATATCGGGCTCATAGATGTTAGCCCTGATCCTGATGGGTTGATCGCTTATTCGACAAAAGGCTACTACCGGAGCCCCTCTCCGTTCTGGTCCAAAACTTGGGAAGGCCTGAGCATACTTTCCTTCCCCAATAGCTGCCAGTGCAAGAATTTCTGCAGAGGTCACTGCCCCCTGACCTCCTCTTCCATGAAATCTAATCTCAATCATTTTCTCTCCCTCGATTTTTTATAATATATTTCACCAATTCTCTCAAGGCCTTCACTTTTAGATCTCCCGTCGTCCTTCAAGGGCCTTGGAGAGTGTCATCCCATCCACATATTCAATCTCCCCACCCATTGGAATACCATATGCGATTCGAGTTACCTTTACTCTAAGAGGTTTGATCTGCTCGGTGAGATAGAGGGCAGTGGCCCCGCCTTCAACCGTGGGATTAGTAGCCAGAATCACTTCAGTGATCCCCTCCCGTTGGATACGTTCGATCAGTTCTTTGATTTTTATATCATCTGGTCCAACACCTTCAAGGGGAGAAAGGGTTCCATGTAACACATGATACTTTCCCTGATAGACCCCTGTATTTTCGATGGCAATAAGATCGTTGGGCCCTTCCACCACACAGAGGATTTCGGGGTTTCTTTTTTCATCTTGACATATACGGCAGGGGTCCTCATCGGTCAAATTGAAGCAGGTGGAACAGAGGTGAATTTTTTCTTTTACATCAATAATCGCCTTGGCCAATCTTTCTGCCTCATAGGGACTGCTTCTAAGGATATGGAAGGCCAGCCTCATCGCAGTCTTTTTGCCAATCCCTGGGAGTTTGGTTAAGGCCTCGATTAGATCATCGATGGGTTTTGCATAAAGGGCCATAATAGAATTTCCTAAATTTCAAATGTCAACAAGAATTAATGAGATTTCTGAAAAACTATTTAAAAAAGATCTTTCACCCCAACCCCCAGTCTTTCAATGACTTTTTCAGAAATCTCTTAATACGAACCCAATTTTTATTAAAATAGGCCAGGGATGCTTAATCCTCCCGTTATCTTCTTCATCTCTTCGGTCATCATTTCTTGGGATTTACGAATTGCCTCGTTAAATGCTGCAATGATTAAGTCTTGAAGCATTTCCACATCATCTCGGTTCACCACTTCTGGGTCAATTCGAAGTTGAAGAACCTCCTGCTTCCCATTCATTACAATGTTGACCATCCCACCACCCGAACTCGCTTCAATAGTTCTTTGGGCCATCTCTTCTTGAAGTTGTGTAATTCGGGCATGCATCTGCTGGGCCTGTTTGAGAATATTTCCAAATCCTTTTGTCATAGAACTCTCCTTTTTGTGATCATATTGAAATTTTGAGGCGGTCCGAAAAATCACCTCTCCACAATCCTTCCGTTAAAAATATGAAGGGCCTCCTCGATGATGGAGTTTTTCTCCGCTCCTCCTTCGGCGACCCCCTCCACTTCCTTTTGGTTCTCCCTCTCTTTAGATACCAGTCTCCCTTTCAGCCTTCCCCCCGACTCCAATGCGGAGATGGTTACCTTCATCTTTTTTTTAAAGAATTCTTGGCAAATCGACTCCAGTTGGATTTGATTTTCTTTTTCTAACATCCTTTCGTAATGAAAGGAGTCCTTTTCAAAACCGATTTCGATCTCTTCTCCTTTCAGTCGAACTACATTTCCCAAGGTTAAAAAAGAGCCAAGAACTGGATTCCTCTCCCGTGTAAACTCAATTAGCCCCCTCCACCTCTCCTCCTGGAGCGCTATTTCTTCTTGTAGTATAGGTTGAGGTTCAACTAAATCGGATGTCTCCTTAAGAATGTCTTTCCCGGTTTTTTCCCTTTTTTTGTTAGGGCTTTCTTCCTTTAGCCTCTTTTCACCTGATTCTTCATCATTCATACTTTGAGCCCCCTTTTCTTTAGGGGTCTCTTTTGAAGAAATTTGGGTTTCTACCCTTTTCATTGGCTGAACATCTACCATCGAGGTATCCGAGGGATGGGTTCTCTCCAATTTCTCCAATCTCTCTAAGATTTGATCGATGGGAATGAGGGGTTGAAGTGTTGACATCCGAATCAGTGTCATCTCCAGCATCACCCTTGGGAAAGTGGATTGAGCCACCTCTTCCTCTCCTTTCATGAGGAGGCTGAAGAGGTGATTTAATTGATCGAACTCGAACTTCTCAGCTAAAACTTTCAATTCTTTAAGTTCTTCTTCTGTTAACTCAATTATCTCCTCAGGGTTTTGACTCACTTTGATCATGATGAGATTACGAAGTGTCTGGAGGAGGTGCCGACAGAAGTGTTGAAGGTCGTATCCATAATGATAAATATATTCAACCAACTCCATACACTTCCCTGCATCTTTATTTGCGATGGCCTCAATGGTTTCGTGAATCACTTTCTGGTCGATCAACCCGAGAATCTCACCAATATCTTCATCCTTTATCTCTTTTCCCCCATAGGAAATCACTTGGTCAAGAAGACTCTGGGCATCCCTCATACTTCCTTCTGAGGCCTGGGCGATGGAAAGAAGTGCCCTCTGGCTTATCTGGATTCCCTCTTCTTCAACGATTCGTTTTAAATTAGCAAGGATCTCTCTTAGAGGGATCCTTTTAAAATCATATCGCTGACACCTCGAAAGAATGGTGGGTGGAATCTTATGGGGCTCTGTCGTTGCGAAGATGAAGATGATATGTGGAGGAGGCTCTTCAAGAGTCTTTAGTAATGCATTGAAGGCCTCTCTGGTTAACATATGGACTTCGTCGATAATATAAATTTTATAACGACTTTTGGCAGGAGTATATCGAACATTCTCCCTCAGTTCCCGAACCTCTTCAATCCCGCGGTTGGAGGCACCATCGATCTCGATAACATCGATTGAAATCCCTTTTTTAATCTCCTGACAGGTGAAACATTGATTGCAAGGATTGATGTTTGGACCTGATTCGCAATTCAAAGCCTTTGCAAGAATTCGTGCAGTAGAGGTCTTTCCTACTCCCCTTGCTCCTGTAAATAAAAATGCATGGGCAACTCGGTTTTGTGCAATGGCATTCTGAATGGTACGGGTGATGGTGCGTTGTCCCACAACTTCTTCAAAGACCTCTGGTCTATATCTTCGAGCTAAGACTTCATAATAAGACATGGTCCTTCCTCTAAGGATTCTAAAAAAAACTTGTTGATAGTCAGGCTACCCTGCGGCACACAAAGAGGATTACTACCGTTGCTTCCTTCCGGACCTGGCGGGGTTCATAATCATTTGTTGCGCAGGACCCGACTATCAACAAGATCTTTTTAAGAAGAATTTTATTATCAATCCCAAGCAGAGCAGTTTTGCTTTCTAATTTTGTAAGAATTTGCCTAAAAAAATTTTTTGGCGGAGAGAGAGGGATTCGAACCCTCGATCCCGTTTTTAGCGGGATACTCGCTTAGCAGGCGAGCCCCTTCGGCCTACTCGGGCATCTCTCCGACTTAACTCCACTCAATTTGGGACCAATTGCCTGGCGGAGAGGGTGGGATTCGAACCCACGTTCCCCGTTCTGTGGGGAAACCGCTTTTCGAGAGCGGCGCCTTAAGCCAACTCGGCAACCTCTCCAGGGTATTTATTCAATTTTTATGAAGGTTCTCATCCCACCAGTCTGGCCTAAACCAATTCTGTTTAGGCCAGAGGGTGGGATGTGCTCACTTCGTTCCGCCTCCCCCAACTACGTCGGGGTCGCCGAACCCACGTTCCCCGTTCTGTGGGGAAACCGCTTTTCGAGAGCGGCGCCTTAAGCCAACTCGGCAACCTCTTTAGAATCTCGCTATGTAAATCCCTCATCATTTTAAACCTGATCTCTTGATTCTATCTTCCTCACTTTTTGGTTCACTCTTTTTTCTCTAAAAAAACCCTTTAAAACTTCCGCGCACTCCATTTCGAGGATCCCCCAATTAATTTCCATTTTATGATTTAGCCCCATATCTTGAAACAATTTAAATTTTGAGACCACTGCTCCAAATTTTGGTTCAAGGGTTCCAAAGACCAAACGCGATATTCTTGCATGAACCATCGCAGAGGCACACATCAAACAGGGTTCTGTTGTGACATAAACGACGGTATCCTCTAACCGATAATTTCCTAAAATCTTTCCGCCTTTTTGTAGGACAAGTATCTCTGCATGGGCGGTAGGGTCACTCAGCTCAATGCAACGATTGTGATCTCGTGCAATGACCTGATCATCTTTTACGAGAACAGCCCCCACCGGCACTTCTCCTCCCTGACCTGCTTTTTTAGCCTCTTCGAGAGCCAATCTCATATATTTTTTGTCGAACTCTTGGTCAATCATTATCGATTCTTAAATTTTATAAAATAATGGCATCCTGCACTATATAAAAGATACAATAACATTTCATCCATAGAGTTCATGGCGCGCCCAGGGAGACTCGAACTCCCGACCTGCGGATTCGTAGTCCGACGCTCTATCCAACTGAGCTATGGGCGCCCCTTAATAATTTCCCATATTTACGACCTTTGCACCTTTCTCTGTTTTGACCATTGTTGTGAAAATTGATGGGACTCTATCCAGAATTTTGACCGCTTTTCTTTTAGGTTCAGGTGTTGGATGTGAATATCCCATTGTCATCTTGATATCCTTGTGACCCATCAATTCTTAAATCATTCGGATATAAACTCCTACCATTCCTAATCGTAACACAAAGGTATGGCGGAGTCATGAAATCTAAAATTTTCTATCCCTGCCTTCTTTAAATACATCCAACATCCTGTTTTAATATCACCATAAGGTTTACCATTCTTTGGAAAAAAACAAATTCTCTATTTGATTTATCTTTAGCACTTTCAAGAATTCACGTCAATTTTTTATTCAAAGGTATCCGCTCGAAGGCTTTCCCACCCCACCTCCTCAGTCTATAAAACTCGTTTTAAATACTTTTTCAGAGATCTCACCTTGCCCCTTTG
>JBBIRM010000020.1:0-29370 GCA_037441765.1 Deltaproteobacteria bacterium
TCCCCCATTTCCACGATTTCACCATTGTGGCCCCCTATTATTACGGAATTTCTGATCTCTCAAAAAAAGACTTGACTTTTAAAAAGGCCTTCCACATAATTAATTCATTGTAAGTTGTAAGGAGTTGTTTTTGTTTGGAATAAAGAAGGCCGCCACAGTCCGATGTAAAACGAAGGTGGCCTTTTTTATTTGGACCAAAGGCTATTACAACTTACGCAAGTTAATGAATGAAAGGAGGTGAGTTGTATGGTCAGAGGTCGTGTGAAATGGTTTAATGACAAGAAAGGCTATGGGTTTATTTCGAGAGAGAACGAGAGTGATATCTTCGTCCATTTCTCCGCCATCAAAAAAGAGGGTTTTAAAACCCTTAACGAAGGCGACGAAGTTGAGTTCGAAATCTCAAACGGGCCCAAAGGATTGCAGGCAACCAATGTCACCATCTTAAGGTAAACCCAAATTGGTTGAAGATTGATTCAAAAGACCCCAGGTTAAAAACTGGGGTTTTTTCTTCTCCATCTTGGGAATTTTAATCAAATTCCAATTATCCATTAAAACATTTTTGGGAGATTAAACAGTGGCAGAGATTAAATCCACCCTGGAATTAGCCCTCGAGAGAACAAAGAAGATTATTATCTCCGATGAAGAAAGAAAGGAGATCAAGCAAAAAGAAATCCTCGAAAAAGTTTCAAGCCTCTCCCACCGCTATCGAGAAGGAACCTCCCCTCTCCATGAGATATTGAAGGAGATCGAAAAAATGGATGAGAAGATAAGGCCCTGGGTCGTGGACACTCTTCTCACCCAGTGGATTAAGGCCCTCTCATTGACCCCTGAAGGAGAAAGACTTATTAAAGGTATCGAATCTCTCAAACGTCGAGGCCTCGAGAAGATGAAAGAGAGATTCGATGACCTTCTTTATCATTATCAAGAAGCAAGGGAAGAGATGAAAAAGAGGGTGAAGGTTCAACTGATGGAGATTCTAAAGAAAGAGCATATCTCTGGGAGCGCAGTAGATCCTAAAGTCGAAGGGAACGAAATCTATAAAGAAGAAAGTGAGAGATTGGATCAAACCTATATGGGAAAATTGGAAGAACTCAAAAAAGAATTAAGAACCCTATAACGAAGCTGAGCCCGCAAAGGTCTTTATAGGTCTATAAATAGATATAAAAATTCTGACGGATGAACTCAAAATTCTGAAGGACCATCTCTTTTCCCATAAGGACCTCTCCATGCCCTGGCAGTAAGAGTTCAATATCCAGTTGAGAAAGCCTTTCAATGCTCTCCATTAAGAGTTTGGAATCTCCTTCAAGAAAATCGGTTCTCCCGATTCCTCCATAAAATAGGACGTCTCCAGTAAAGAGGGCCTTTTGGTCCGGCCAATAGACAGAAAGAGAGCCTGGAGAATGGCCAGGGGTATTATAAATTTTAAAAATCTTTTCTCCTAAAAAGAGATCTCCTTCTTTCAGGTAGAAGTCGATGCGAAAGTTTGGAATTGGTTGACCCATCATCTCAAAGAGGTACTTTCCGCTCTCCAATAAGTACCGCTCCTCTTGCTGTGCCATTGCCATCCTGACAGGTTTATCTAAAAAGAATTCGAGGCCCTCCATATGGTCGGGATGAGAGTGGGTCAGTAAGATTAAATGGATTTCTTCTTGGGAAATCCCATCTCTTTCCATTTGGCGAAAAAGATTGGGGATGTGCCTTGAATGGCCTGGATCTATAAGAAGAGTGACCTGACCACGAATCAAATAGGTATTACAATTGTTTTCATAAGGATTCTGCCATAAGTAAGCATAGAGGTCTTTTCCAATTTTCATTGCTTTCCCTAAAGATCAATCATTAGTAAAAAAGATTAAAATGAAAGGCTTTATTTTGCAACCATAGGGTTTATGTATCAAAAATAACTATAGTATCCAATCTGGAAAAGGATTATAATAAATAAAAGTTTTTGTAAAAATTAAGAAAACCAAGTGAGAGTTTACTCTATGGCACTTCCGAAGATTGGGATCACGATGGGAGATCCAACAGGCATCGGCCCAGAGATCATTATCAAACTTCTCTCGAGCAAAGAGGTCTTTCAAACCTGTTTACCAGTGGTCTTTGGCGATTCGGAAATCCTTAAAGAAACAATCAAAAGGTTAGGTATGGATACCTGTGTCGAGATCATAGAAGATATTCCTGAGGAAAGGATTCACTCTCAAAAGGTATTTCTCATCCCTGTAAGCAAACTTAAGGTTGACTCCATTCAATTTGGAAAGCCCACTAAAGAATGTGGGAAGGCAATGGTCGGATATATTGAGAAGGCTGTTCAATGGGTTCAAAGAGGCAGATTGGATGCCATCACTACATGCCCGATCAACAAGAGGGCAATCAATGAGGCAGGATATCCATTCCCTGGACATACAGAATTCCTCGCCCATCTGAGTGGAGTCTCAAGGGTTGCAATGATGTTTGTTGGATCGAAATGGAAAGTTGTCCTTGTAACTACTCATCTCCCTCTTAAGGAGGTTTCGAAAAGGATTAAATCAAACCTCATCCTCAATATCATTCAGATTACTGAAGAAGGATTAAGAAAATATTTTGGCCTTTCACAACCAAACATTGCAGTCCTTGGCCTAAATCCCCATTGTGGAGAGGAGGGGCTTTTGGGAGATGAAGAGGAGAAAGAGATCCTTCCAGCCATTATAGAGGCCAAATCAATGGGAATAAAAGTTGAAGGTCCTTTCCCAGCCGATTCTTTCTTCAACCTTTCAGGCCAATCCTTTTTTGACGCGATTATCTCCATGTATCACGACCAGGGGTTAATTCCAGTGAAAATGGTGGATTTCAGAGAGGCAGTTAATTTCACCTTGGGCCGGCCTTTTAATCGAACATCGGGTGGACACGGGACAGCCTACGAAATTGCAGGAAAAGGGGTGGCCGATCATACCAATCTTCTAAGAGCAGTAGTTTTGGCTTCTAACTTATCAAAAACAAAGAGAGATTTTTAATTTTCAAATTATATAAAAAGATGTTGACAAAAAAACTATTTTGGGCTAAAAGACTTACTTGTGAAAAATATCTTTTGATTTATTAATGGGGGTTTAAATAAATGGAGAGAAGACAATGAGAGATGTTGTTATTGTAAGTGGAGTAAGAACTGCAATAGGAAGTTTTGGAGGATCTCTTAAAGATGTTCCAGCAGTAAAATTGGGAGCAACAGTCATAAAAGAGGCTCTTCGGAAAGTTGGAATCAAACCCATCGTAACTGAAGAGGTTTTAGATTTGGGTCCAAATCTCTTTAAAGGAATAGGATTGACAGATTTGGAGAAGGCCCACAGCCATTGGGATGGATCAAAATTAGAGGTTCAGGTAGATGAAGTGATCATGGGAAATGTTCTTCAGGCTGGTCAAGGCCAGAATCCTGCCCGACAGGCGATGATCTATGCTGGAATCCCAAAAGAGACCAATTCATTTACTGTTAACAAGGTCTGTGCATCAGGAATGAAAGCGATTGCATTGGGTGTCCAGGCAATTCAATTGGGGGAGGCAGAGGTGGTGATTGCTGGAGGAATGGAGAACATGAGCCAGGTGCCCTACGCCTTTCCCCAGGGACGGTGGGGAGCCAGGATGTTCAATCAAGAGATGGTTGATCTGATGGTCTTCGATGGCCTCTTTGAAATCTTTTATGGATATCACATGGGGATGACAGCGGAGAACATCGCTGAAAAGTTTGGAATTTCGAGAAAGGAGCAGGACGAACTTGGACTTTTAAGCCACCAGAGGGCAAGAGCTGCTATCCAGAAAGGTCTATTTAAAGAAGAGATCGTCCCAGTGGTCATTCCTCAAAAGAAAGGGGAACCGATTATTTTTGATACCGACGAAAGACCCATGGATACCTCTTTGGAGAAAATGTCCAAACTTCCTCCGGTCTTTAAAACAGGAGGAACCGTCACAGCAGGAAATGCCTCTGGAATTAACGATGCAGCGGCTGCGGTTCTTCTTATGTCTAAAGAGAAGGCAAAAGAGTTGAACCTTGAGCCAATGGGAATCATTCGCTCCTATGCTTCTGGTGGAGTTGACCCGGCCTATATGGGTCTTGGTCCCATTCCAGCAGTGAGAAAGGCGTTAAAGAAAGCAGGGGTTTCCCTCAAGGAGATCGGCCTCATTGAACTGAATGAGGCCTTTGCTTCCCAAGCCATTGCCTGCATCCGGGAACTCGAATTCGATATGGAAAAGACCAATATAAATGGAAGCGGCATCTCATTGGGCCACCCAATTGGATGTACAGGGGCAAGGTTGATCGTAACCCTGCTTTATGAGATGGAAAGAAGAAAGGTCAATTTAGGCCTTGCTACCCTCTGTATTGGAGGTGGTCAAGGAATGGCAATGGTTATAGAAAGATGAATTATTAACTTTAAATTGATAAGGAAGCGGAACATAGAAAAGAGAAATGGAGAAGAATGATGGAATATAAAAATATTTTGCTTTCGTTTGAGGGGGAGATTGGAATCCTAACAATTAACCGGCCCAAAGCCCTCAATGCCCTAAACATCGAGACACTTAAGGAAATCCAGATGGGAATTCAAGAAGTTAAAGATCACTCTGAGATTAAGGTTCTCATCTTAACAGGAGGTGGGGAGAAGGCTTTTGTTGCAGGTGCAGATATTATGGAGATGAAGGATATGACCTCCATTGAGGCCTTGAACTTTTCAAAATTGGGTCATTTTACCCTGAAAATGATTCAGGATCTCGATCGACCAGTCATTGCTGCGGTCAATGGGTTTGCCTTAGGAGGGGGAACGGAGATCGCCCTGGCCTGTGATTTTATTTATGCCTCAGAAAATGCAAGGTTTGGGCTTCCTGAGGTCACCCTCGGTATCTTTCCAGGATTTGGAGGGACACAGAGGCTTCCCCGTTTAATAGGAAAAGGAAAAGCAAAAGAGTTAATTCTTACAGGAAAGATGATCACTGCTCAAGAGGCTTTTCAGATGGGAATTGTCAATAAAGTTGTCCCCCATGCCTCCTTGATGGAAGAGACCAAGAAGGTTGCTCACCAAATTGCTGCCAATGGGGCAGTGGGGGTGAGATTAGCGAAGATGGTCGTGGATGCAGGATTTAATATGGACCTGACAGAAGCCTGTTCCCTCGAATCATATGCCTTCAGTCTCGGTTTTACCACTGAAGACCAGAAGGAGGGGATGACCGCATTTATTGAAAAAAGAAAACCCAATTTTAAGGGGAGATGAGGAGGAAAAAGTGAAGATCGTTGTATGTATTAAACAGGTTCCAGATACCACCGATGTAAAGATTGACCCAAAAACCAACACCTTAATTCGCGAGGGTGTGGCAAGCATTTGCAACCCATTCGATGAGTATGCGATCGAAGAGGCATTGCTCATCAGGGAAAAGCATGGAGGGGAGGTCCATGTGATCACCATGGGGCCGCCCCAAGCTGTGGAAGTGCTAAAAAATGCGCTCGCAGTGGGTGCAGATAAGGTCTACCTGATCTCTGACAAAGCCTTTGCAGGGGCAGATACTCTGGCCACCGCTTATACCTTATCGAAAACGATTCAGACCATTGGCCAAGTGGATCTGGTTATATGTGGGAAACAGGCCATTGACGGAGATACCGCACAGGTGGGGCCAGGCATTGCCACACGTCTTGGGATCCCCCAGCTGACCTATGTCTCGAAGATCAGGGAGATTAATCTCGAAAAGAAAAAGATCATTGTAGAAAGACTCCTTGAACATGGAAGGGAGGTAGTTGAATCCTCACTTCCTGCACTTTTGACCGTTGTGAAAGATATTAACGAACCAAGGCTTCCCTCTCTTTTAGGAATCAAGAAGGCGGCCAAGGCACAGATTCCCACCTTAACTGCCAAAGATATTGGCGCGGATGAGAATCGGATTGGTTTAAAAGGATCTCCCACCTGGGTGGTTAGGGTCTTTTCGCCTGAACCGAGGGGAGGCGGAGGTGAGATATTGAAAGGAGACTTGAGCGAAGTCGTCCCACAACTGGTTAATAAGTTGATGGATACAAAATTTATAAAATAAAAACTTTTTGCTTGGCGTAAAGGATAGAGGAGGAGCAGATGGCCAGATTATTAATTGATAAGGATACCTGTACAGGATGTGAGGCATGCATCCCATCATGCCCATTTAATGCGTTGAGTATGAAAGAAGGGGTTGCGGTGGTTGACGAGAAGTGCACCTTCTGCGGGGCCTGTGTGGATGTCTGTCCAGTCTCAGCGATTACCTTAGAAAAGGAGGAGAAGGCCGTTACCATCGACCTTAGTGCATACAAAGATGTATGGATATTTATCGAGCATGAATTTGGCAAAGTATCAAGTGTCTCATTTGAACTTCTTGGAGAAGGAAGAAAACTTGCAGATGCCCTGGGCTGTAAATTATGCGGTATGCTTTTTGGGGATAAGGACTCTGTGGATCAATATGCAAAGGAGGCGATTGCCTATGGGGCAGAGAAGGTCTATATTATGGAAAGCCCTCTTCTTAAAGAGTATCGAACCGATCCCTATGCCAAGGCGGCTGTAGATCTTATTCGAAAATATAAACCTGAGATCGTCCTCTTTGGTGCAACCACTCAGGGTCGTGATTTCGCTGGAACAGTTGCTACAACCCTTGAGGCAGGATTGACCGCTGATTGCACGGGTTTAGACATTGACCCAGAGACAAAGTATCTTAGACAGACCCGGCCTGCCTTCGGCGGAAATATCATGGCCACAATCCTTGATTATCCAAATTATCGGCCACAGATGGCTACTGTTCGACCCAAGGTCTTTCCTATGCCTCCGAGAGATGACTCGAGAAAAGGGGAGATTATAAGGGAAGTCCTTCAGATGACAGAAGATCAGGTGAGGACGAAGATATTAGAGTTTATCAAAGGGACAGAGACAGTCAATCTTGTGGATGCAGAGATCATCGTTTCAGGTGGACGAGGTGTTGGAGGACCAGAGGGTTTTAAACCCATTCGGGAATTGGCAGAGGTATTGGGTGCAGCGGTTGGGGCTTCCCGCGCTGCTGTTGATTCAGGCTGGATTCCCTATGAACATCAGGTCGGACAGACAGGCCGAACGGTTCGCCCAAAGATTTATATTGCCTGTGGTATCTCAGGCTCTATCCAGCATCAAGCAGGAATGAAGACATCCGAAATCATCGTGGCAATTAATAAAGACCCAGAAGCCCCCATTTTTAAGATAGCCACTTATGGAGTAGTGGGGGACCTATTTACAGTTGTTCCCATGCTGACCCAGGAATTTAAGAAAAGATTAGGACGATAAACCCTATCCCTCAGGATATCAGGGAAATTCGAACTTAAAGAAACCCTGATATCCTGTTACCATCCCCTTATAAGATTAAGTAATTTCCTATCCCTCAGTGAAGGATTAGCGACACCTTTATTTTCTTCTTGATTTTTCCTTTACCATTAATAATAATGTCAGAAAATTGTTATAGATGTTTAAAATCAAATAACATCCTTCGAGAGCTTTCATTTTTCGATTTTAGGCTCGCCTTAATTAAGGAGGGGTTATGATCATTACATGTGCTTCATGCCTGACCAAATATAATTTGGATGACAGCCGAATCTCTATCAAAGGAGTAAAGGTCCGTTGTTCGAGATGTAAGCATGTCTTTTATGTCGTCCCACCTCCAGAGACAAGGGAAGAGATCATCGAGGATTTCGAATCTTTTGCCAGATATCATGAGGAATTAATGGGCCCTTCCCAAAAAGAAGAGGAGGGCTTAGAGCCTCCTGAAGTGGCCAAAAAAGAGGAGTTCCATGAAGAGGAGGAAGAAAAGATTCTTTTCGGTGAAAAACCCAAAGAGGAAAGGGTCCAACCCACCCTTCCCCTCCTCCCTTCAGAAGAAGAAAAGCCTGAAGTAAAGCAAACCATTCCACGCAGAAGAGTCCGGAAGGTGGGATGGGCTCCATCCCGTTTCTTCATTCTTGTGATCCTCTTAATAATATTGGTATTGGGACTTTTTTATGCATGGACAGAGATGGGAGCAGGAGGTAAACTTTTTCCATTTATTGAAAGTCCCATAAAGAGGTTCTCCGCCTTTTGGAACCAGATGTGGGGATTGGAGAAAGAGGGCCTATTGGTGGGAGATTTGAACCGATACGACGAGAGGATTGGAGACACCTCCCTCATTGTCATAGAAGGAAAGGTGAAAAATCAATCCAAATACACCAAAAAACATATTAAGGTAAAAGTTCTCATCTTTGATCAAAACAGAAATATCGTAGCCAGTCAGGAGGTTGTCTGTGGCCGTTCCATCGGTCGTGAGGAGTTAAGAAACTTATTCTCCTCTCTTTCTAAGGGAGAGATTGCCATCCAGCCTCAGACAGCAAAAGAGAAGGAGGTTTCTCCAGGTAAGGCGATTCCATTTATGGTGGTCTTTAGAAATATTCCCGAAGAGGCAAAAGAATTTAAGGTTGAGATTTTAGAGGCCCCATCTCTTTAATCAACTCGTCTGCTTGTCAGATTCTTTGATTCCTCGGATATATATCTCAACGACTGTTAGAAAGAGGGTCATGACTAACGGACCTGCCATCAAACCGATCAGGCCGAAGGCCTGAATTCCTCCCAGCACAGCGAAGAAGAGCAAAAGCGGATGGATATTTGTCCTCTGGCTGATAAAGAAAGGTCGAAGGAGGTTATCGACCATACCGATCACAAAAACCCCAAGAGCAAGGAGGACAATTCCTTTTAAGAACATTCCCTGGATCAATAAGTAGATGGCAAGGGGAACCCAGATGAGAGCGGTTCCACCGATCGGGATAAAAGATAAAAGGGCCATGGCGGTTCCCCAGAAGATGGGTGAGGAGAATCCGAGCGCCCAAAGGGATATTCCACCTAATGCTCCCTGAATGATTGCCATCAGAATCCCTCCGTACATCGTTGCGAAAATCATATCTTTGAATCGGCGAAGAAGAAGTTCTTTTTCATTGATCGGAAGGGGGATGACCTCCTTTACCCTTTCAAATAAATATGCACCGTCTTTGAAGAGATAATAGAGGGAAAGAAGCATAAAGAAAAAACTGACAATAAAAGTGGAAATTCCTTTTAAGATTGCAGAGGTTTGATTGAAAAGGAAGGAGCTAATCTGTTTTAAATTCTTAAGAAGGAGCGCAGAGGGTTCTATTTTGGAGAGATCGATATATTGATCCAATTTCATCCATGCCCATTTGAAAAAGGGAAGTTGTTGAATCTTCTCAAAATAGGTCTGGAATTGACCTGTCTTGGTCATCTCGTCAACTCGGTGATAAACCTCTACGACCTCCATGGCGAGCGAGACCATCAGAAGAGCAAAGGGAAGAACAATGATAAAAAGCACTAAAAGAGTCATCAGCATCGAGGAGAGGAGATGTCTTTTCTTAAAAAGGAGCCTAAGTTTTTTGAAAAGGGGATAGAAGATCATGGCCAGAAAGATGGCCCAAAGGATGGAGGTAAAAAAGGGGGAGAGGATTTGGTAAAGAAGATAGAGGGAGATAGAAAAAAGGAAGAGGGCAAAGATGAGAAAGATGGTTTCCTTTTTCATTTTTATTCCTTAACGAAAGATTTCATCCTCTTTAAAGGAAGGCCTTTCCCTTCTGCTTCTCACCAGATAGATAAGAGGGAGGCTTAGGAGAGTGATGGCCATCTTAATTACATATTGACCCTGGATGAGGCTCCATACAGGCATCACTCCATAAAAGGCCAATGTGATGAATAGCACACTGTCAACCCCGGTGGAGATGCCGTTGCTTATCAAAACCCGCATCCATTTCATCCCATGGATATAGACTTTCCATAAGGCAAATATCTCGGCGTCGATGAAGGAGCTGATAAGATAGGCGGTGAGGCTGGCAAAGACTATACGCGGGGTGCTTCCTAAAACTCCCGCAAAGGCCTCCTGGCCTGAGTAGAATGAGGCAGGAGGAAGGATTACAGCGAACTGAATGTAGAGGGCAAGAAGGATATTGGCAGCGAAGGCTGCCAAGATGACCTTTCGGGCCCCCTGTTTTCCTAAGGATTCATTGATCAAATCGATCAGGGTAAAGGTAAGCGTGTAGATAAAGATGGCTGCAGGAACGACGATCCCTCCCAATTGCACAGGTTTGGAGGCAGTGACATTCGCAATTAACTCACAAGCGATGTATAGGGCAATGAGGAGAGTTGCCATTTGAAACCAAAATTATTTTGATCGAATAAGAAGGATGGGTGTCTCTGCCCTGGTCAAGACCTTAAGGGCGATACTGCCGAGAACCCATCGGCTAATTCCAGAGCGACCATGAGTACACATGACAATAAGGTCCACCCCCTCCTCTTTGGCGAAGTCAATGATCTCCACCGCTACCTGCTGACCTGTCCTTACCACTGCCCTTACCTTGAACCCTTTCATTTTTAGATCCTCAGCAAGCTGGGAGAGATACCTCTCTGCCAATTCTTTCTGTTTTTCATCAATGATCAGGGGTGTAACCAGTTCCGGTGAACCATAAATAGGCATAAAAGGAACAACCTGGAAAAGGACGATTTCAGAGTCAAAGACCCTGGCAAGTTTTTCCGCCTGATCCAAGGCCTTATTTGCTATCTCAGAGCCATCCAACGGTACCAAAATCTTTTTATACATCCCCCACCTCCTCGCTTCTTTTATAGCATTTATAACAATTTTGCTTAATCAAGGCAACCTGTAAGAATGAAATGATGTAATTCGGGCAATAATCTATTCCATAGAAGATTTCTATCAAAGGCCTGAGCCTCTATTGGAAAAACTGATTTGACTTATTTGGAAGACTTATTAAAATGTAATATAATTTTAATAAAGAATGTGAAAATCAAAGTGGGAAAAGAGTGGTTATTGATTTTAATGATTCTGGCCTTTCCCCTCTAAAGCAGGGAAATGCTCTGTAATGAAGCATTGGTATGAAATGCATCCTCCTTTTTAGGTCTGTTCATCATGTGATAAAAGCCGAAAAACTCTTAAAGGGGAAAGGGATAAAAGTCGAAATCATTCCTGTGCCTCGAGAGATCAGTTCCGATTGTGGTGTGGCGATCGAACTCTCTGTGGAATTAAAGGAAGAGGCATTGAATCTTTTAGAAGGTAATCATGTATCGATCTTGGATTGTTATATTAAATCCAAAGAACGAGGGATGGAGAGGGGGTGAGTCTGAATGGAGGAGAAAGAGGTGCGACTGACTGAAAAAGTGAAAAAATCAGGTTGAGCCTCAAAATTGGGTCCGGAGGATCTGTATCAAATCTTGAAAGAGTTGCCCCTTCCAAAAGATCCGAGGATTCTTGTGGGGTTGGAAACATCGGACGATGCCGGGATTTATCAATTGAATGAGGAATTGGCCCTCGTCCAGACGGTCGATTTCTTCACACCGATTGTAGATGATCCTTTTACCTTTGGTCAGATTGCAGTAGCCAATGCCCTTAGCGATGTCTATGCAATGGGGGGAACACCTCTTACTGCAATGAACCTTGTTGCCTTTCCTATCAAAACCATTTCCCCTTCCATCTTAAAAGATATCCTGATTGGAGGACTTCAGAAGATGAAGGAGGCGGGGGTTGCCCTGATAGGAGGACATTCCATTGAGGATCCAGAAATTAAGTATGGTCTCGCAGTTACAGGATTGGTTCATCCTCAGAAAATCCTGACCAATGCAAAGGCAGAGGTTGGGGACAAATTAGTTTTGACGAAGGCCTTGGGTACAGGAATTATTGCGACCGCCCTTAAAGGCCAGTTGGCCTCTAATGAGGCTGTCCAGAAAATCACTGAGAGTATGGCGACCCTGAACAGAGAGGCATCGGAATTGATGAAGGACTTAGGAGCCCATGCCTGTACAGATATTACAGGATTTAGCTTCATTGGACACGCCTTAGAGATGGCCAGTGCAAGCCAGGTGGGGCTGGTCATTCAAACAGATGCTATTCCCATTTTTCCCGAGGCAATGGAATATGCAAAATTAGGATTGGTCCCTGGAGGAGCACATTCCAATCGCCAATTTTTCTCATGTAAGGTGGAATCTGATTCGAACATCCCTGATGTTTTTTTGGATATCCTTTACGATCCCCAAACCTCCGGTGGGCTCCTCATCTCACTACCTACTGATGGGGCAGAAGAATTAGTCTCTCTCTTAAGGCGAAAAGGACACCTCTATGCCTCGATCGTAGGGGAAGTCGTCGAAAGACATCCTAAGATGATTAAACTCCTATAAATCTTACCAAAGAGGCCCAATCCTTTTTCTCCGGCAAGGAATCTATTGTAAGATTTAAAAATTTTGCCTATAATAAATTTAGTTATACTTAAGGAGATTTCAAAGATTATTGAATAATTTATTTAGAAAGGAAGTATCTTTATCGGTGGAGAAGAAAGGGCAATCTATCCCTCGCACACAGAATTATGTGGTGGCGCGTTACCGAGATGGAAGGATGATCAAAGGAATCACTTATGATTTTGGGCCTCAGAAAAAAGGATTCCATGTTGTGGTCTTAGAGGGAGGGAGTGAGGGGCAAGGGGGTAAAGTCTATGAGGTACTATTTTCTGAACTGAAAGCAGTCTTCTTTGTGAAATCCCTTGAAGGGAGAAAAGGGCCCCCTTCTCTTAAAGGTCTTCTTGAAGAAGAAGTGGAGGAAGAATCTTCAGGTTCCCTTAAAGTTAAGATCACCTTTTTTGATGGGGAGACCTTAGTGGGGACAACCTATGGGTTCAATCCAGAAAGAGAGGGGTTCTTCGTTATTCCAATGGAAAGGGATAGCAATAACCTTAGAATCTTTGTCATTTCTTCTGCGATAAAGAATATCGAAACCTGGAGATGAGGGGAAAAAATAGGAGTTGGGTTCGATGGAGATTGAGGTAAAATTATTTGCGACCCTTCGAGATTACCTTCCGAAAGGGAGTGGACGGTTTTCCTGCAAAGTGGAGATCGATGGTCATACCCGGGTGAAAGATATTCTTACAAGGCTTAAAATACCTGAGGAGATACCCAAGATCATCTTAGTCAATGGTGTCCATGCCAAAAAGGAGCAGTTTTTAAAGGATGGAGATGTCCTGAGCATATTCCCTCCTGTTGCAGGAGGTTAATGGTTAACAATTTTTAGTTTTCAATATTTGTTGATTGAGAATTGATAATCGATAATTGGTTATTTCTCTTTCAGTTCCTTAATTCTTTTCTGCAGTCTTTCCTTTTGGTCGGGTTTTGGTTCCAATTTTAAAGCCCTTTCAAAGAGCTCCAGGGCTTTCTCAGTTCGGTTAAGTTTCAAATAGCCTTCTGCGAGATGTTCTGTGATGATGGGATCGTTGGGAGTCAGTTGATTTGCCTTTTCAAGATGGATGACAGCCTTTTCATAATCCCCTAATTTAAAATAGACCCAACCCAGGCTGTCTGTGATATAACCCATGTTGGGTTTCAGACTCATTGCCTTCTGAATCATCTCGAGTGCCTCCTCGAGATGAATACCACGCTCTGCATAAGAGTAACCCAGATAGTTAAGCGCATCGGCTGAGTCGGGATTGAGCCTGAGGACCTCCTTCATATAGAAGACCATCTTATCGAAGTCCCCCATCTTGTCATAGACCGCTCCTATTTGATAAAGGAGATCCACATTATCTTTATTATGATCAAGTCCTTTTTTTAGGACCTCTAAGGCTTTCTGGAGTTGATCCTCTTTATCAAAAAGCGAAGAAAGGATCAAGTAGAGTTCAGGATTGTTGGGTTTGATTCGGATCGATTCCTCTACGGTTTGAATCGCCTCTTCGGTCTTTTTCTGTTTTGTCAAAACCAGCACTATTCCTCTTATCGAATCGGCGTAGAGGGATGATTCTGGAGATATCTTTTTGAATTCTGAGATGGCCTGATCAAAAGCCCCTTTTTCAAGGTATGCCGCCCCCAGGAAATACCTTGCCCGATCATCTTTTGGGTGGGCAGCGAGGACAAAGTTAAATTCCAAGATGGCCTCGTCAATCTTACCTTGCTCCATATAGATCAGACCCATCTTCATCCTGACATTGAGGTCTCCTGAATCGTATTTCTGCATTTCACGAAACTGGCCCAAGGCCTCATCATACTTTTTCTTCTTGATATATATCTGTCCCAGACGGCTCCTGGCCATTCGGTTATCAGGATCGAGGCTGAGAATCTTCTGATAGACCTCTATAGCCTTTTCAGTCTCATCGAGGATTTCATGGGTTATCCCCAAATCCATCCAGACCGAGGTCATTGAGGGTTCAATCGATAGGGCTTTTAAAAATGACTCCTTGGCCTTCTCATAAGATTTCATCTCCGCATAGATTCTTCCCAGAGAGTAGAATCCTATTGCGGAGTTTGGTTCGATCTTGAGGAATTGCTGTATAAGGTCTATGGCCTTCTGGTATTCTTTTGTTTCCGCATAAAGAGAACTTAAATAGAAGTAACTCTCACGGTTTTTGGGCTCAATGGCAATCGCCTTTTTGTAGGATTCGATTGCGAGCTGGGTCTTTTTTAAAGTGGAGTAAATTCCACCTAAAAGGAGATGGGCTGAAAGATATTCAGGATCATAAAGAAGAGCCTTCTGACACTCCTCAATGGCCTCATTGAGGAGGCCTTTATGAATGTATAGGGTTGCGAGTTCGACATGGAGGAAAGGTTCTTTTTCGTCCTCTGACAGAGCCTTTTTTAGAGCCTCGATGCTCTCATCGAGCTTACCCTCTTTGAGTTTCATCTGGGAGACAAGAAAGTGATAGTAGGCCAATGGGCTTGATGAAAGGGTCTTCTTTTTTACCTTTTCCTTAGGAGAAATTTGAGAAAGATTTGCATCAGAACCTTTTCTGAATTCATGACTACCCGAACAGTTTCCAAAGAGAAGAAGGGATAAAATGATAATTAGAATTTGGCTAAAAGTTAACCTCATCAATTTATCAATAACAGAGTTTAATTTTAAAGTCAAAACCTTCAAATCATAAAATCCTCCCCTTTTGATATTAACAGACATTCCCACTTTATAAAAAGGGATTAAAAGGTGTATTCATGGATCTTTGGTGACGCTTCACCATGAAAAATTCTTTATCCATAATTGTAATTTTTTAAAAATTGTTTTAAAAAAGCTATTTGAGCAATTAAATAGTTACAGTTACAGTTATAATTATTGCCTTCCTCAAATGAGACCAAATGCGGTAAGGGACAAGCCCTTGCCCTACGTTAGAGATTCGTTTAATTTTTTTACATTTTTGAGACAAAAATTGTCATTTTTATTTAAAAAATTCAAAAATTTAAATATAATAAGGCATTAACCGATGGTTTTTTGTAATTTTTTGAATTTTAAGGATTTTTTAATAAATAATCAATGAATTTCTTAAAAATTTCTTTATTTGGCATAGTCATTGCATAATTTAAAATGACAAAAAGACAAAAACATTATATAAGGAGGAAATTCAAATGAAAAAAATTCTGTCTTTAACAATTTTTCTTGTATTGGTTCTGTTATTCACGGGTAACGGAATTGCGAGGGATACTGCCACTGTATCTGTCTCTGCAACAGTTGTTGGGACATGTAAGTTCATAATTGGCGGTAACATTAGTTTTACTCTTGATCCTTCAGTTGGTGGCGATGTAGATGGCACAGTTACTCAACCAACATTTTGGTGCACAAAGGGAGCAAGTTATACAATTTCAGATGATGATGGGCTTTATGAATCAGGAACAACCCATCGTATGAAGCATGATACATTGGTAGAATATATTCCTTATTCATTTACCTATACTGCCAGTGGAACTGGAAATGGCCCTTCAGACCCAATTACAATGAACATAACAAGCCAGGTCCTTGAAACAGACTATCTCAATGCTTCTTCTGGCAATTATTCAGACACTGTGACGTTAACAATCACTCCGTAAAGATTGAAAGTAGTTAACTGCCTCCCTTATCCTCCTTTTTATAAAGGGGGAATAAAGGGAGTAGAAGATTTTTTTGAGGGGTGGCTGGAATCAGTCACCCCTATTTTATCATTAAAAGAGATAAGGGTGAAAAGATTATTTTTAGTCTTCGTTCTTTCAAATTTCTTAATAGGCTATGAAGCCTACGGAGGGGATACCAATGTTGTTTCTGTTTCGGCAACGGTTCTTTCTAAAAGTGAGTGCAAATTTAATTCAAAGACAGCCTTGCTCAATTTTGGAAACCTCGATCCTTCAAATCCAATCGATAGAACTATAAACACCTCCATTACATTCCGGTGTGGTGGAAGTGCTCCCATGGCTACCTTCTTCATCACTGATGACGATGGACTTCATAAGGCAGGGCCGGATCAGAACCGGATGAGGCATGCCACAATTACTTCAGAATACTTGCCCTACAGTCTTACCCTGAACCCCTCCTCTGGTACAGTCCCTAAAAACACCAACCAGACCTTGACAATTACTGGTACCGTAAAAGGCGTTGATTATCAGGTTGCTACTTCGGGGAGTTATTCAGATACAGTGGTCATCTCGATTAGTCCATAAAAATTTGTTGAAAAAACATATTTGTTCTGATATGTTCAAGACCAATGGAAAGATTGGTATTTAAAAACTCTATCCTTCTTTCGAATTCTCTCTGGATGATCGTTCTATTGGGACTTCTCCTTCCAGCCCTTTGCTATTCTGGAGAATTCAGAGTCACACCCATCCGATTGGATTTTGAAAAAGGGGCAAGGAGTGGAGTGATAACGGTCATCAATGAAGGTGAGGAGAGGCTAACGGTTCAGATGAAGGCCTTTGAATGGAGCCAGGACGAAGAGGGAAAGGACCGGTATACAGAGACCAATGATATCATATTCTTCCCCAGGCTTATGACCCTTGAAAAGAAAGAAGGAAAGATTCTCAGGGCAGGCATCAGGGTTCCTGCAAGCCTAAAAGAGAAGACATATCGTTTATTCATAGAAGAGATTCCATCGCCTAAAAAAACGGAAGGGGTCAATATTGCCATTGCCATCCGATTTGGCGTTCCCATCTTTGCAAAGCCTTTAAGGGAAGAGGTGAAAGGAGAGATACCAAAAATTGAACTTAATAAAGGGGCTTTAAACATTGTTGTTAAAAATAGTGGAAATGTCCACTTCATCATCAATTCAGTCGCAATCAAGGGAAGAGACCCAAAAGGAGAAGAAATCTTTTCGAAAGAACTAAGTGGCTGGTATCTCCTCAGTGGGGTCTCAAGGTCCTATTTGACATCTATTCCAAAAGAGGTTTGCAAGGAGTTAATAAAACTTGAGGTTGAAGTTAAGACGAACCGACTCAATTTAAACGGCAAACTGGATGTCAATCAAACGATGTGTCATCCTTAATATCCTGTTCGTAATCTTTTCTATCTCCCTCTCCCCCATTGCCCATGGGGGGCAAATGGCCATCCTAAAAATTCTTCTCAACGAAGAAGATAAGGGTGAATTGATTGTCCATGTCACCGATGATGGAGACTACCTCCTTCGCACAGAAGATCTCCAGAAGATGGGTTTTGTGGAGTTGAAAGGGATAAGAACTACCATAGAAGGAGACGAGTTTATCTCCCTAAGATCTATAGAGGGAGTAAAGTTTAAGTTAGATGAGAAAAAGTTGGTGCTTGAGATTATGGCTGAGCCTTACCTTCTTGAAAAGAAGGTGGTGATGATGCGTTATCCAAGACCGGTCAAAGTCTACTACCCAAAGGACACCTCCGCTTTCCTAAATTATAATATCACCTACTTTGCAGGAGATTCGTTTAAATATGATCGAACGGTGCTCACAAACCAGTTGGGCTTCCGGGTGTGGGATCTGCTCTTCCTCTCAGATTCCTCCTATACCCAACGAAAGGGAGAGGGAGGAAAGTTTGTTAGGTTGATGAGCAATCTCACATATGATCGAAGAGAGGATTTATTGAGGGCGGTTCTTGGAGACTTCTTTGCATCTTCTGGAGACCTCGGAAGTACTCTAAATATGGCAGGAATAAGTCTATCAAAAAATTATCGAATGGACCCCTATTTTGTGAAGTTTCCTGAAATCGGTTTTTCGGGGCTGATATCCCTTCCCTCGGAGATTGAGATTTACAGGGACGGTTTTTTAATAAGGAGAGAAAGGGTTTCCCCTGGTGGGATCGAACTCATGGATATCCCAACCTATTTAGGCTCTGGTCTTATTGAGATTGTGCTTAAGGACCCATTTGGAAGGGAGCAAAGAATTAGACTTCCATACTACTTTTCCGATCGGCATTTAAAGAAAGGCCTTCACGAATTTAGTTACAACCTCGGCTTCGAAAGGGAAGATTTTGGATTGGTCAGTAATCGCTATAAAAACTTTTCATTTTTAGGTTTCCATCGTTATGGGTTGACTAACACATTGACTGTTGGGATGAGAGGAGAGGCTATGAAGGATGTAATCAATATCGGAGTTTCTACTACCTACCTTCTTCCCGGACGATTCGGGGTGATTGATGCCTCTTTGGCCTGGAGTGGTTCAAGGGGAAGAGAGGATGGGCTTGGTGGATCTTTAGGCTACCTCTATCAGGATAGACGCCTTTCGTTTAATCTCCTTCTCAGGGCATTTACCAGGGATTATTCCAATATCTCCTTAGAGAAGACGACAGAGAGGACAAAATATGAGATTAATGCTGGAGGGGGCTACACCTCTGAGCTGCTGGGTTCCTTTTCTATCAATATTGCAAGGACAAAAAAATATAAGGGGGCAGACTCAAAGAGCCTGTTTGCAAGTTACTCAAGAAAGATTACCGATCGCTCTAATATATTTGCCAATTTTAAAAGGGATTTTGAGGGTAACCTAAATGAGTTTATGATCGGGGTCAATTACTACTTCGATCACGGGATCACGGCCTCAGCCAGCCATCAGAGGAGAGATGGAACTTCGACTGAGAAAATCCAGTTGATCAAAAACCTCCCCGTAGGCGAAGGATTTGGAGGAAGGGTCTCTTATGAACGGATTCATGGAAGGGAAGAGGATTACAACAACTTTAACCTTCAATTCCAATACAATGCTAAATATGGTCAATATGGAGGGGAGTTTATCAGCACCAACCATATGGAGAGTTACTCCTTTAGCGCTTCGGGGGCGCTGACCTTTGTCAAAGACTCCTTTAATATCACACGGCCCATTCAGGATAGTTTTGCACTGGTAAAGGTAGGGGATTTGGAAGGGGTGAGGGTCAATTTAAGCAACCAGGTAATAGGCCGAACAGGAGGTTCGGGAAAGGTTCTTATCCCAAATCTAAATTCGTATTATGATAATCAAATCTCAATAAACGATAAGGATATCCCAATGGAATATACCATATCAGAGGTGATGAAATATGTCTCACCACCCTTTAGGAGTGGCTCTTATATTGAATTCGAAGTCACAAAGATTCAGGGTTTTGTGGGGTTATTAAAGGTGAAGGTGGGGAATCAAATTAAACCAGTGGAATATATTGAATTTAAATTGATGGTAAATGGGAAAGAAATCCTTATCCCTACAGGGAAGGGAGGAGAATTCTACATTGAAAATATCAAGCCTGGAAAATATAAGGGGGAGTTTAAATATTTGGATAAAGTGTTTATTTTTGATATAATGATTCCAAAAAGTGATGAGGTAGTAGTTGAACTTGGAGAGGTTCTCTGTGAATAAAAAAACCAAAATAATCTTTATACTCATCTCAATCCTTCTTATTATCCTTAAGGCAGAAGAAGCGTTTTGTCAGCCTCCACAATGCAGGGTTCAGGCGACCGGAGTGATTTTTGGCAATTATGATATATTTTTAAATACTCCTTTAGACTCAACAGGTTCGATTTCAGTTGAGTGTAGTGCCAATGTGCCAAAGGCAACCCTAACACTGGGAACAAGTCCGAACTCTGGCTCTTTTAATCCGAGGAAGATGAGGCGATCGGGTGGAACAGATTTATTAGATTATAATATCTACATAGATGCCTCAAGAACAACCATATTTGGAAACGGGACTTCAGGGACCTCCTGGATAATACTTGAAAGACCTCACTTCGGTGGTAAGCCTCAACCCTGGAGCCAGACAGTTACGATTTATGGAAGAATTCCTCCTGGCCAGGATCTCTCTGTAGGGAATTATAATGATATTCTAACTGTCACATTGGATTGGTAGATTAAAGAGAGCTCTGAAAAAGTCATAGAAAGACCTGGGGAGGTAGGGTTCCAAACCCTTCGAATGCGGGCAATAAGAGGTTCGGCAAGCCACAAGGGCTTGCCCTACGAGAAATTAAACGAATCTCAAACGTAGGGCAGGGGCTTGTCCCTTGCCGCTAATAATCGTTTAAGAGAAAAACAAACATTTTCAGGGAATTAATTAATAGCGCCAAAACTGTTAAAGGTATCCGCTCGAAGGCTTTTTCAACCCACCTCCCCAGTCTAAAAATCTTTTTTTAAATACTTTTTCAGAGGTCTCTTAAAGAAGTGTTGCCATTACGCTTATAGGCCAAGAGTAGGTGCCTGGCTTTACCCCTTCACGAAGGTAGAATCTATAAGAAAAGTTCTTTATTTCTATATTGTTTCCGGAGTAGGGTTGATGAACCAATCCTCCATTTGAAGTAAGAACAGTTGCCCTTCCTCGTTCCATCACTATAATTTCTTTAAAAATTTCATTCCAAACCTCAAAATATAACATATAACCACTTCGATGGTTTGTCTTTACCTGAAGAATTGTCCCGGAAAGAACTTCTACAAACCCTCTTTCAATATCCTCATCCTTAATGTTGAGGATAGGTTCTTGATGGATGATAGATTGAAAGATTCTTGGTAAAACAATTGCATTAATGGTTATAGAAGTTTTGTTTCCTGCAACACATTGATTAGATAGGCTCAAAATAATGAATATTGATATCAAAAGAATATTTATTATCCTCATGACATTTTGTAAAGCAATATATATGCCAATAAGGATAATTTATAATTATTTGAATTTATTAATAAATTTTATTGAAAAAAAATTTGATTTAAACCGATAAGTGACAAATTGTCCATAATATTTATTAATTATTTGAATTTTAAATAAAAATATAAATGACAATTTGTCAAAAATTTAAATTTTCTTTTCAATGGTTGAAAAAAAGGGGGTAGTTAAGGGAAAATTAAGAATTTTTTTGGGAGGGCCACTTTTTTTCAAATCGATAGAGGGTTCTCGGGTTGACCTTCAATATCTCTGCAGCAATTTTTTTGTTACCATTTGTCTCTTTCAATATCTGGGTGATATATTCTGCCTTAATCTCCTCCAGAGTTTTTCGGGCTCTCACACCTTTTGCGATCAAATCTGAAATTCCTTCTCCTATATTTCTCGGAAAGTCTTTGGGCATCAAATATTCTCCATCTGCCATGATGACAGCCCTTTCGATTGAATTTTCTAATTCACGGACATTTCCAGGCCAATTGTATTCGAGAAGGAGGGCCATGGCCTCTTTTGATATCCCTTTAATCGGTTTTTTCGTCTCTTTGGTATAGAGATCAAGAAAGTGATAGGCAAGCAGTGGAATATCCTCTTTTCTATCCTTTAATTCCGGTAAAAAAATGGGAAATACATGTAGCCGATAAAAAAGGTCTTCTCGAAACTTTCCATTCCTCATGTTGGTTTCGAGATTTTCGTTTGTGGCTGCAATCATTCGAACGTCAATCTTGATTCTTTCTGTGCTTCCCACTTTCATGATCTCTTTCTCTTGGAGAACGCGTAAGAGTTTAACCTGAACAGAGGGGGAGATTGTAGATATCTCATCGAGAAAGAGAGTTCCCCCATTAGCCTCTTCGAATAGCCCCTTTTTGGCTTCAATCGCTCCAGTGAAGGCGCCTCGGGTGTGTCCAAAGAGCTCACTTTCGATCAATGTTTCAGGAATAGCACTACAATTAAAAGGAAGGAAGGGTTTTTCTGCCCTCGAGCTATTATAATGGATGGCCTTTGCGACCAGCTCCTTACCCGTGCCACTCCCTCCGTAGATGATAACCGTACTATTGCTCGGGGCCACCTTTTCGATCAGGGAGAAGACCTCCTGCATCCTTTTACTTTTCCCAATGATATTTTTGAACTCAAACTTCTTTCTCACCTCCATCCGGAGAAGTCGGTTTTCCTTGATGAGAAGGCTTTCTCTATGAGCCTTAGATATGCGGAGTAGAAGGTCATTGAAGTCGATAGGCTTGGTGATATAGTCATCCGCTCCAATCTTCATTGCCTCAACAGCGGTTTCGACCGATCCATATGCGGTCATCATGATGACCATCACCTCTGGTCTGGTCCCTTTTACTACCTTCAACAGTTCAAGTCCATCCATTTCGGGCATCTTGAGATCGGTTAAAATTAAATCGTAAATATCCTTTTCTACCTTCTCAACCGCCTCACGCCCATTTTGGGCTACATCGACAGAAAATCCCCCTATCTGGGAAAGGCCCTTCTGGAGCATCTCCCTGATGGGAGCCTCATCATCAACCACTAAGATCTTCATCCCTTTCATAAGGGTTTTTTATCAAAAATTAAAATTTAAATCAAATAGAAATTTTTTTAACACCTCACTCATCCGGGGAATCGGGTAGGGATGTCGGAGAAAATCTTATAGCGGAAACCTTTGAGTGCTCCCTCACTACAGAATCCCTTGAGTATTGAAAAGGCTACCATCTCCTTAGATAAAATTCCTTTCATAAGACATTCTATTAACCGACCCGCTATATAAGATTTTTAGAGATATCCCTACCCGATTCATATAATTCCCTCCTTAAGTGAGGGATTACTTTAGAGGGATTATTTCTAAACCAATTTCTTATTGACAAGAAAAGATTTTTTATAAAAAATTTAAATAAGGGTTAAACCATGCCTGCCAATCTTACCCCACAATATTTAGAGGCAGAGGCCAAATTCAAACAGGCGAAGTCTATTCCTGAAAAAATCAAGGCACTTGAAGTGATGATGGCAGTCATCCCAAAGCATAAAGGGACAGAGAAGATCCGTGCTCAATTGAAAAGCAAAATGGCCAGATTGAAGGAAGAGCTCCAAAAAAGGCCAGCGATTGCAAGGGCAGAACAGGCCTATAACATTAAGAGAGAAGGCGCAGGCCAGGTGGTTCTTCTTGGACTCCCCAATGCTGGGAAATCGAGCCTGTTTGTCAGGCTCACCAACGCCCCTTCTGAGGTAGCGGACTATCCATTTACCACACAGAAGCCAATCCCTGGAATGATGGGTTTTGAAAATCTTCAGATCCAATTGATCGATACTCCACCCATTCAATTGGATCATGTAGAACCTGGGTTTTCTAACCTCATCCGAAATGCCAATGGCCTCCTTCTCCTCGTTGACTTAAGCGATGATCCAGTTTTCCAAATGGAGGTCCTCCAGGAGGAATTAGGCCAGATGAAGATAAAAATGGTAGGGAGGAGTTCTCCTTTAAACCTTGAAGAGGGATGGGCATCTAAGAGAGGACTCGTTCTCGGTAACAAGTGTGATGTGAAAGGTGCAATGGATAAATTTGGTAAATTTAAAAATAAGTATCAGGAAGAATTCTTAATTCTTCCTATCTCAGCCAAGGAGGGCATGAACTTTGAGGAATTGAAAAGGGAAATTTATCACCTTCTCGAAATCATCCGGGTCTATACAAAGGTTCCTGGCAAACCACCTGATCTTACTGAACCGGTTATCCTCAAGAAAGGAAGTACGATAGAGGACGTTGCACTCTCTATCCATAAAGATTTTGTAGCCAAACTTCGATATGCAAGAATATGGGGGTCTGGAAAATTTGATGGTCAAATGGTCAAACGTGACTATCAGGTCAGTGAGGGAGATGTAGTCGAACTTCATCTTTAGTCTGGGGGATTTTTGAAAAAATCTTCAAATGTTTTTTTCACCCTAACTCCCCATTTTAAAAACTCATTTTAAATACTTTTTCAGAAATCTCATGAGTGTTCCTTGACTATTCAGCGAAAAAAAATTAGATAATTTGAATAATAACCGATATGCTTACCCGCAGACTTTTTATTCGATTTCTCCTGGGGCTTCCTCTCTTACCTGTCCTCCCAATCCCTCTTAAGGAGCCCCTGGCTGGCTCTCTTGGATATGAGCGGAAAAACTCCATCGGTGAATTTTTTCATGGAGAAGAACTCCTTTATGCCATTAGTGTTTGGCCATTTGGACAGGTGGCCTTAGGAAGATTGGGTTTTAGGAGGTTAGAGCAGAAGGGGCAATACATGGCCACCCTTCAGGGAGAAACCTTGGGGATCCTTGGATGGGTTGCTCGATATCGAATGGATACCTATCGCTCCATCATGCATGAAATCGAAGGAGGAAGACGTCTGAGGTCATCCTTGTTTGAAGAGAATGTGAAGATCGGGAGCAAAATCAGATGGAGAACCCATCTCTTTGATTATTCAGATAGAAAATGGATCAAGACGAGGAGAAAGAAAGATGGAAGCATTACGAGGAGCGAAGAAATTATTCCTCCAGGAATGGTCTATGATGATTTCATAACTGCCGCTTACAATTTTCGCTATGGTGTTTATGGAGAGATTGAGAGGGGAAAGAAATATAGGTTGGCCACCTTTCCTAAAAAGAACTTTACCCATTACGAGGTCTTCGTGGTAGGTAAGGAAGAGGAAGAAAAGAAAAGAAGATCGGAGAAGGCGAAGGAGGGAAAGGAGTATTTTGTAAAACTCTTTCTGGATCCAGAGATCACCCATTCCAGGGAGGGGATCATTGAGGGATGGCTTTCCAAAGATCTCTACCCAATAGAAGGGAAGATTAAAGATGTGATTCTCTTTGGAGACGTGACCGGGAAGTTGATCAAGAACACTAAAGGATGATTCAATTTCAGAATTTGTAATTAAGAATCAAAAATTAAAATAAAGAGGGTCATTATTTTATTTCTGAAATCTCCGATTCAAGGGAAGATGGATACCCAATCACGATATCTCAGGCTTCATCCAAAGGACATTGCCTATTTTAAATTCATCATCGAATCCTATGAAGGGATGGCAGTGGTGAGGACCCTTAACCCGAAAGAGGCAGTGGTTGAGCTGACGGTAGCTCCAGGTTGGGAAAGGGATTTGGAGAAAGTTATAGAAGGGCTTAAGAAGGAGATCCCTATTGGAGATGTGTCTCATAACAAATTTCAAAACCCAAATCTCAAATGAATGTTAAAGGCCAAATTTTTTTATTAATGGGAGCATTAAATAAATGACATCTTAATGAAGGTTCGGCAAGCCACAAGGGCTTGCCCTACGAGAAAATAATTCCATTTGAAATTTAAAGATGATTCAAACAATTCCATATCAGAGGATTCTGAAGGAGGCCTTAAGGGAGGGAGGAGAGTTTGCAGACCTTTTCTTTGAACAGACCCGTTCGGTTGCCATCGTTTGTGAAGAGGGTCGAATCGAGAAGATCATCTCTGGGATCGATATAGGAGTTGGGCTTCGTATCCTTTCTGATGGAAGGACGTTTTACAGTTTTACTAATCAGATTGGTGAGGAAGATCTCCTACAATTGGCTCAAGTGGTAAGCAGGGCAGTAAGGGAAGACCGAGAAGGCGCACTCATCGACCTCACCCATCCCACATCCCCTATCCAATCCCCTCTCTCTATCAAATCCCCTTCCCTATTGACGATTGAAAAAGACCCAAAGACCATTGCGATCCAAGAGAAGGTAAGGATGGTGAGAAAGGCGGATGAGGTGGCCAGGGCGCTGGATCCCCACATCCGACAGGTAAAAGTTCTTTATCGTGACTACGAGCAAATCCTCTCCATTGTCAACTCAGAAGGGAGATGGGTTGAGGATGAACGAATTGGTACAATCTTCTCCGTTCTTGTGGTCTCAGCAGAAAATGACCTCATTCAAACCGGATATGAACCTATTGGAGGGAGAGTTGGGTTTGAACTCTTCGATCAACATCCTCCAGAAGAGGTTGCCCAGGTCGCAGCCCAAAGGGCTCTCCTGATGCTGAAAGCCCGGCAGGCACCCTCAGGAAGGATGATGGTTGTTTTATCCAGCCAGGCAGGAGGCACGATGATCCACGAGGCCATTGGCCACGGATTGGAAGCCGATCTGGCCCAGGAAGGGCTTTCTGTCTATTCTAAGAAGATTGGTCAAAGGGTGGCCTCTCCGTTAATCACAGTGGTAGATGATCCCACGCTTCCAAAAAAAAGAGGCTCATACGCTTTTGATGACGAAGGGACGCCTTCTAAAAGAACCCTATTAGTGGAAAAGGGGATATTGAAGGGATATCTTTACGACCGATTAACCGCCTTTAAGGATGGAGTGGAGTCGACCGGCAATGGAAGGAGGGAATCCTACCGTCACAAACCCATCCCCAGAATGAGCAATACGATGATTCTCCCTGGGGAATCAAAACCAGAACAGATCATTCGCTCCGTAGAGAAAGGGTTGTGGGTGAAGAAGATGGGTGGTGGACAGGTCAACACAGTCAACGGAGATTTTGTTTTTGAAGTAAGTGAAGGATATTTGATTGAAAAAGGAAATGTTGGTGAACCTGTGAGAGGGGCCATTCTTACTGGCAATGGTCCCCAAATCTTAAAAGAGATCGATATGGTGGGCGATGACCTTGGATTTGGAATCGGGACTTGTGGAAAGGATGGCCAGGCTGTTCCTGTTTCAGATGCTCAACCCACGTTGAGGATTCCAGAGCTTGTGGTTGGTGGACAGCAGGAAACTACAAGATAAATTATAAATGGGTAGTATGATCCTGTTCTTTATATAGAGAATATTCGAGTTTTAACCCTCCTCAGTCGTTTCAGGCAACCTTTCCAATTTTACCTTCGATATTCTTTGACCAATCATTTCTGAAATGGTGATCTTTTTGCCTTCCACTTCCACCTCATCTCCAACCTGTGGAATCTTTTGGAGCCTGGTCATCAAAAACCCCCCGAGGGTCTCGTATTCAGTGGATTCGGGGAGTGGGATCTGGTAGTCCTCTTTCAAATCCCTCAGGCTTAGAGAAGCATCAATGGAAAGCGTCCCATCTGCAAGTTGGATGACAGGGCTTTCTATGTCATGCTCGTCCCTGATCTCCCCGACGATCTCTTCGATCAGATCCTCAATTGTTACCAGACCTGAGAACCCCCCATATTCATCTACAACCAACGCCATATGGATTCTCCTCTTTTGCATCTCTCTCAACAGTAGACTGATCTTCATCGTCTCGGGGACGAAGAAAGGTGGGCGAATCGTTTTTCGAATATCGACATTTCCTGTCTTGGCCAAAATGGTCAAGAAATCTTTAGCGTTTAGGATTCCTCGTATATCATTAAGTTCCTTTCCAAAAACAGGATAACGCGAAAATTGTTCCTCTTCAATGAGAGAAAGAATTTCCTGGGGAGATTGGTCGATCTGGATGGCAATGATCTGGGTATGAGGAACCATCACCTCCTTAGCCGACATCTCAGTAAATTCAAAGACACTCTGCAGGATTTTTTCTTCGGTGGGTTCAAAGATGCCATGTTTTCCACCCTCTTTGATTAGCCACCTCACCTCTTCCTCGCTGATATAGGCCCTTTCGGTGAATGGTTTTCTGCCAAAAGGCAAAAGCACCAGGGAGGTGCTAAAGGTAAGCAATTTCACAAAGATTGAGGTGGCCTTGGAGAAGAGATCAATGCTCTTTGCCGTCCAGAGCCCAATGGTCTCAGGATGCATCAGAGCAATGGATTTAGGGACCAGTTCCCCAAAAATCACCGAAAAATAGGTAATGATGACCACAACCATCCCTATAGCAATGGGTTCAGCAGCGAGAGAGATAAACTTAATGGGAAGGCCCTGAAGCAGGGGCTTGATGATTTTCACAGCGGTGGCTCCTCCCACGGCTGAGGCCAGGACCCCGACTGCAGTGATTCCAATCTGAATCGTGGCCAGAAATCGGTCAGGCTCTTCCTTTAATCTTAGAAAAATCTTTGCGTTTCTTTTTCCACTTTCTGCCATTTGCTGAATATGGCTTTTTCTGGCTGTGACCACCGCAATCTCTGTGCCGGATAGGTAACCATTGAAAAGAATTAAGATGGAAATTAGAAATATCTCATGGAGTAAATCTTCCATTTCATTCCTCCCCTTGAATCAAAAATAGATAGGGAATAAAAAGAGGCCCAAGAGGGTGTGCCGGAATAATATTAAAAATGGATTCGCCTGAGTCTTTCAATCGCCTCCTTAAGCCTTGATTCATTAACAGTAAGGGCCATTCGGATATACCCCTCTCCTGCCTCACCAAAACCGTTTCCAGGAGTGGCCACAATCCCGGCCTGTTCGAGAAGAAGAGAAGCAAATTGTGTGGAGGTATATCCCTTAGGAACTTGGATCCAGAGGTAGAATGTGGCCTTTGGAGGGTCAACTTCCAATCCAATCTCTCGAAGGCCTTGAACCATGAGGTCTCTACGCTTTTGGTAAGTTTGGATTGTTTCTAAAAGGGGGGTTTCAAATTGAGTAAACGCCTCAATCCCTGCCTCTTGGATCGCCTGAAAAAGACCTGAGTCAATGTTCGTCTTCACCCTTCCCAATCCAGAAACAATCTCTGGATTTCCTACAGCAAACCCGATTCTCCATCCAGTCATATTAAACGTCTTAGAAAGACTGTGAAATTCTATTCCGACCTCTTTGCCTCCTTTTATCTCCATAAAACTGATTGGTCGGTATCCATCAAAAGCAATTTCGGAATAGGCAGCATCGTGACAGACAATAATTTCATATCGTTGAGCAAATTCTACCACCTCTTCAAAGAAAGTCCTTTCCGCAATTGCTGAGGTTGGATTATTAGGATAGTTGATAAAAAGAAGTTTTGCCTTTTTAACTACCCTTTTTGGAATATTCGAAAAAATGGGAAGGAAGCCATTCTCTTTTTGAAGGGGTAAAAAATATGGAATTCCACCAGCAAAAAGAGTGGAGACACGATAGACAGGGTAACCCGGGGATGGAACCAGTACATAATCCCCTGGATCAACAAATGCCAACGGAATGTGGGCAATCCCTTCCTTAGAACCGATCAGGGAGAGGATCTCTTTATCCGGGTCGAGTTTGACTCCAAATCTTTTCTCATACCAGTGAGCGACAGCCATTCTGAATTCGATCATCCCTTCATAGGAAGGATAGCGATGGTTCCTTGGGTCATCGGCTCCCTTTTTTAACCTTTCGATGATCGGTTTAGGGGTAGGGAGATCTGGATCCCCAATACCGAGGTCTATGAGATCTATGCCTTTTTTCTTCATCTCTTCTTTTTTTCTATCGATCTCTGCAAAAAGATAGGGAGGAATTTGTTCGATCCGTTTGGCCATCTCAATCTTCATCATTCTTTTCCTTTCTTTTTATATTAAAGGTTTTTTAAATTCAAGTAAAACAGGATTGTATCACCTCTAAAAAAGTTGCAAAGATGATAGGGATTCAAGGAATCAAGGATTCAAGGGGAAAAAATGTACACTACTTTCACAATAAGAAAGG
>JBBIRM010000021.1:0-28817 GCA_037441765.1 Deltaproteobacteria bacterium
TTCCTGTCGAGAAGATGACAGCGCTCTCAATCGCATTCTCAAGTTCCCTAACATTTCCAGGCCACTTGCGGGTCATGAGAAAATCGAGACACTTACTTTCAATTCCAATTACCATCTTTCGATGCTTTCTGCTGTATTGAGCCAAAAAGTGTTCAGCAAGAAGAGAGATATCTTCTGGCCTCTCCCTCAATGGAGGCAGTTCGAAATGAACAACTGCAAGACGAAAATAGAGGTCCTGTAGATACCTCTGCTCACTCACAAGGCTACCAAGGTTTTCATTCGTTGCGGCAATTATACGGACATCAAGTCGCATCAACTTATTGTCCCCAACACGCTTTGCCTCACCCTCGGTAAGAAACCTCAGGAGTTTGTTCTGGGAGCTGAGTTCCATCTTACCGATCTCGTCAAGAAAGACTGTCCCACCGTTTGCCTCCTCGAATATACCAACCTTATCTCTGTGGGCTCCTGTGAATGCTCCCTTCACATGGCCAAAAAGTTCGCTCTCGATAAGTTCCTTCGGGATGGCAGCACAATTGACAGGGATAAAGGGTTCATGTTTCCTTCTGCTCATCGAGTAGATGTATCTTGCTACAAGTTCTTTCCCCGTTCCAGTCTCTCCAGTAAGAAGAACGTTTACGTCTGTCTCAGCAACCTTTTCAGCCTTTCTAAGGATCTCCAGCATCACAGGAGAGCGGGTGAGAATACCCCCACGATCGACCTTTACCTCCATTGACTGAAGCCTCCTGAGTTCCCTTACGAGGTCTATCTTTTCAAGGACTCGGTCAACGATAATGGAGAGGGTTTCCCGCGTGATTGGCTTTTCAAGATAGTCGTAGGCTCCATGTTTTAAGGCCTGGATCTTGGCATCCATTCCTCTCACAACGCTTATTACAATGACCTCGACTGAGGGGTCGATCTGCCGAATCTGGGAGAAGAGATCAAGTCCAACCTCCTTCTCTCCAAATCGAAGGTCAAGCAGGATAAGGTCAGGCTTTACCTGTTGATACTGTGTAAGGCCTGAGACGTCGTCCTCAGCAAAAAATATCTCGCACCGCTTACCACTTAGAACCTCACTGTAGAGTGAGCGGTTATATTCATCATCTTCGATAATCAGAACTTTGTAGTCCATCTCTTAGCAACACAAATTATTCTTCCATGACTTTTTAACCAATGGGCAGTTTAACGACAAACGTAGCCCCCTTGCCCGGCCGGTTCTCAGCATATATTGTTCCTTTATGAGCCTTGATCACCCTGTGTACCCTGAAGAGACCGAATCCAGTCCCGCCCTTCTTTGTTGTCTTGAAAAGATCATACAGGCTCTCAATTGGAGTCTTTTCCCCCACCGGTGCCTTTATCCCAGGCCCCTCGTCCGAAAAGGATATAAGGATGTGGCCATCCTCTTCACGGAGATCGATTGACAAACTTCCCTCCCCCTCTCCCATAGCCTGGTAGGCATTGACAATGATATTTGAAAAGACCTCTTCCATTAGCGAGGGGTCGACCTTCACTTCCTTCATGGGGAAATCTTTCTTAAAAATGACTCTTATACCTGGCGGAGGGGGGTTACGTTCCAGAGAGAGATCGATTAAATGGACAATGCTGTAACGTTCAAACCTCGGTGTTCCAGGATCTATATTTTTCGCCCTCAGGATATACTCCTTTGCCATGGAAAGCTGGCGGTAGATCTTTTCAAAATTCCCCTTTGAATCCTTATTCATCTCGATATTCTTTAGCCAGGTCTCTACAGGATTTAAAAGATTCCCGAGCTGGTGGGCAATACTGAAGGCCCCCTCTCCCACTGCAGAAAGCAACCTCGCCTCTGCCAGTTCCTTATGGGATTGGAGCAGTAGTCGCTGTTTCTTTTTTAGGTCTTCGAGCATGGAGCTGAATGCCTTTGAAAGGGTTTCAATCTCATCTCCACTCTTAATGGGTATAATCTTATCGGTCCGATCTTCCTTGATTTCCTTTGCATTCCTTGTTAATTCTGTGATCGGACGAAGCACAGACCTCCTCAGATACCCGTAAAGGAAAAGTATGATCACTCCACTGATCAATCCGATGGAGATTGTCTGCGCCCAGATCTGTTTCTTTAGATGCTCGATGTTCTTCATTGAAAACCCGAGACGAAGTATGTGGATATAGATATTTCCTCCAAGTGAAATGGGCACTGCAATTTCACGGACAGGGGCATTTTTAGGCTCGCTATTGAATTCCTGGATGAATATCTTCTCCTTCTCAAGGCGGTCAAGGTTTCTTAGAAGAATCTCAGTATACTGGTCCTTCAAATAGACCCCTAAGAAACGATCATCAGTGTGTGCATAGGCATATCCCTTGTTATCCATTACAATGCCATAGGCTAATTTTTGTTCCCCTTTCTCTTCTTTTAGGTTGTTGAGCACATCCATCACCCGTGAGTAATCTGCGTCGTAGACCATATCGGACAGGTTGGTGGAGGTAATTCGTGCAAGCGAAATCTGATCCATTTTCCTTCCAAGACTGACCTGCTGAAATTGTCGATGGATCAAGTAGCCATTGATTATCGTAAAGGAGATGGTAAGAAGGATGATTACAAAAGTGATTTTGAAAACCACTGACTTTTTGAAAGAGAGAAATCCCCTGATCATTTAACCCCCAATCTATCCCTTCTTGCAATCAGGTCTCTAACAGGCTGGTAATCCTGATCAACCACCTTTTTAAATCCACTTATCTTCGAGGAGAGGAGGATTTGCTGACCCTCAGGATCATTGGGCATCTCCATCAGGATTCTAACCAGCGTATCCACATCCTTTTTGCTAACCCCTTTTCTTGCAAAGACAGGGGCTTCAATGAAATCTTCTGTTGAATTGATTGCCCTTATAATTTCGGTTCGCTCCCGGATCGCATTGGGTGTAAGCTTCTCCTGGGTGATATATTCAAACTCATGGACAATGGCCAGATCTGCTTCATTGACAAATAGGGAATAGATAGCCCCCCTTTTTACCCCTGGAATGAAAAAACCTTCTGAGGGTTCTCTCCCCTTAAGTTGGAAGAGACTGCCAATATCCTTCACCCCCAATTTCTCAGCCACCCAAACTTTGAAAGTTAAGAGATCAAAACTCCACTTCTCATCTCCGATATAGGTGAGCCGACCTTTTCTGGCCATCCTGAAATCGTTCATATTTTGGGCAAAACCCTTTGTGGATATGGCCATCCGCTTAAAGAGGCTTCTACGATCCTCTCCGAGTGTCGGGCAAGCAATGGGAATAAGGGGAAATTTCTGGCAAAGTTCCATTGAGACCACCAACCCATATCCCCATATAAAATCTACCTCCCCTTTTTTTATGGCCCTGGCAAGATCGGAATAGGTCAGGGCTCTGAGTCGAATTCTGATCCCTCCCCTCTCTTCGATATATTTGCCGATGATCTCTTCGAACTTCTCCAGGGCCTTAGTCCTCTTTTCATCGTAAGAGGTTGTCATTACACCTGCTGTATAGGTTGGGATCGATTGTGCAATTGATAGGTTTATCCCTCTATGAAGAAGGAGGAAAATAAGAATGGCAAAAAAAATTACCTGAATTGAAAGTTTCATTGAATGCCTGAAATAAATTCGATTTCAAACTTTACAATTCTCGAAAGAAAAAGACTCTGGAGGTAGGCAATCCTCATCTCCAGTTCACTCCTCTGGGAGAGGAGAAGATCATCGTATTCTGTTATGCCCGCAGAATAGCCGTCAGCAGCCAACTGCATTCTCTCCTTTGCCTCCTCAACCCCCTCCTTAAGGGTCTTGATCCTCTGTTTCAATTCTGTAAGGGTGGCCATGAGATTATCCAACTGGACTCTCATCGCTGATTCGGCAACGATCTTCTGATTCTTAATTTTGAGTAAGGCAGCCTCGGCCTGGCCTACTCTTGCCTTTGTCAAAAATCCGTTAAAGATAGGTATGTGGATCCCAATCCCTGCATACCAGAAATTTTTTACCCCAAACCTGTCCTCTGGGCCTACATACTGGGCTTGAAAACCAATTGTTGGAAAATACTCCCTCTGTGCAGCCTTTCTCTTTGATTCGTAAAATTCTATACCAAGATCTATATTCCTAAGGTCAGGATTTCGTTCCAGTGTAATCTTTTTCAATCCCTCCCCATCAAGCGGATCAATTGGGATCGAGTCAAGGGTAATCTCTGACACCTTCAGGGGACGATCTGTATTTACTCCCATTGCCATCTTCAAGGCCAATTCAGCCAACTGGAGGTTTTTTCGGGCTTCTCCCAAACGGGCTTTTACCTCAGAGTGAAAATTTCTGGCCTTCAGATAGTCAAGCCTGGTCGTTCCCTTCTCTTCTTTTTCGGGTATAAAGGTTTCATAGGCAATCTTAACCATCCGAGTAATAACCCCTGCACGAGCCTCAGCCTCCATAAATAGTTTCTCCATCTCCTTTGCGAAAAGATACTGACAATAGCCCTTCTTCACCTCAAGGATTATCTCTCCCCTCTTCTTCTCCTTCTGGTTTAGGGCAATGGAATGGTTGATTTTAGACTGCCTAACCCCCTCCTCGATCCGACCAAAAGTATAAAGAGTTTGGTTCAGATCAACTGTTACAGCATACCAGTTCCTCTTTCCAATTGGAAATTCCTGCTGAAGGGAAGATGGAATCTCAAGGCCATAGACACTCAAAGGGATATTGACCTTCTTTGCAATCTGCGATACATCTACATCCACTTCGAACGTGTAGGGTCTATTGAAACGAGTATAACTGGCTGTCATCGAGAGATTAGGATAATAGTAGGAGACCGCTTCTTTAATGATATTTTCAGCCTGGACAATCTCAAGGTTTGATATCTCTAATTCAAGCCTGTTCTTTAGCGCCTCCTGGATGCACTCATCGAGTGTCAAGCCCGTTTCCTGAACAGGTTCTTTTCCATGAGCAATGGATAATCCAGAAATCAAGACCAATATTAGCACCAATCTCGCCATGGGTCTTCCTCTCATATTTACTTTCTCTTTTCATCCTTCTTTTTTTCCTTCTTTTCTTTGATCTCGAGTTCTTTTCGAATGGCATCGAGTTTCTGTTTAAATTCCTGTGTCACCGCATTGGACTGATGGATATCAGTGATGACCCTCGGGGTTAGCATCAAGATCAGTTCGGTCTTTTTCTTTGAATATTCCTGGTAGCCAAACAGGGCCCCAAGAATTGGAATCTTGCTCAAGAGAGGAACACCAGATTTCTTTGAATCTCCTGACTCCTCAATCAATCCACCGATTATAATGCTTTGCCCCTCCATAACGGAGAGCGTGGTCTTACTTGTCTTCTTCTTAAAGACAGGAACATTATCAAGTGTTCCAAGTTTAGTAGTATCCACACTGCTGTCTTCGACCGATATATCCATTGTCACCAACCCCCCATCGCTGATCCTTGGTGTTACACTTAAAATAACCCCAACGTCTTTATACTCGATCGTTCCTTCAACAACATTTGTCGTGGCAGTGGCTGTTGTAGTATATGTGCTTGTCAGAATAGGTTGGGCGACGCCAATCTGGATCTTCGCCTCTTTATTATTTGAGGCGAGAAGGTGTGGAGATGAGATCATCTTAAGCCGGTTGCCGACAGCCGAGGCATGGATTGCAGCCTTTAACTTATCCGTAGCCTCAATTGCGTAACGAACCCCTGTTGTAAATTTCGTGGGATCAACGGATGTGCCTCCCATTCCAAGGGTCCATGTATATGTTGTTCCATGCTTGGTAAAGCTGTCTATAAAGGTAGACCACTCGATCCCAAACTTCGTGGTGTCATCGAGTGTAATCTCAACTAAAAATACCTCGATCAGTACCTGTTTGGGATAGAGGTCCAATTTTTTAATTGTTTCGAGTATGAATTTGTAATCCCTCGGATAGGCGCGGATGACAAGGGCATTGTTTGTCTCATCAACAACGATATTTATCTCACCAATTGGCATGGCTGTTTCTTCCTCAGGAGATGGAGGGGTTGGAGTTGGAGTAGTTTCAGGTGTTGGTTTTACACTTCTTGGCGGTTTAGCCGGAGCAGGAGTTGGTGCAGTCACCTTAACCTCTTTCTTCTCTTTGGGAGGGATAAAGACCTGTTTCAGAACATCGGCCAGATCTTTTGCCTTACCATTTTGAACATAGTATACAAAAATGCCAAGTTTTGCCTCATCTTCAGGCGTCTTATCAAGCTGTTTTAGCCATCCCTCCACCTTTTCGAAGATATTTGGAATGGAGCTTACCACAAGGAGAGAATTTATCCTCGTTATCGGGGTAAAAGTAATACCCAACCCACGAGCGGATTTGGTCGAAACATCAAAAGATGAAAATATACGTTCCATCTCCTTGGCTATTTCGTTCACATCAGAATGGAAGATGGGATATATCCTTACCCTTAAATCGGTAAAAAGGTCAATATCGAAGAGGTTGATGATATCGAGGCTCTTCTGTATGTTAGAGGCAATATCCCCTATAATCAGGACATTCTGAGGAGGATGTTCGATGATATCTGCTCCATCTGAAAGGAAGGGTTTGATCATCTTGGAGACCTCGGTTACAGGTATATATCGAAGTGGGATAATCTGGATCATATATTTTTCCTCGACAAATGATTGTGAGGGATAGGGTATTTTTGAAGGGAGGACCGGTAATTTTTTGGCTTCACTCAATGGGACGATTTCATAAATGGGTCCTTTTTGTATTGCGGTTGCTCCGTTTAGCCTCAGAATGGACTGGTATGGACGTTGACAACCCCTTTAACCTTAGGATCTACGAGGTAGTTTATTTTCAAAACCCCTGCTATGACCCTGATTACCTCGTGAAGGTCCGCATTATCAAAGTTGAAGATGAGGCCTCCCCTCTGAGGCTCCTGGGGTTTCGCTGTTTGAGGAGGCTGGGGTTGGGGAGGAGAAGGAGTTGGTGTAGGAGGTGCAGAAACAGTTGCAGGGGCAGGGACGGTTACTGGAGAAGGAGGAAGGATTTCACCAATTTTTTGTTCAGAGGATGGTTCTGATGCTTGAGCAACTTCTACCTTTGGTAAGAGTCCTTGAGATTCAATCCCCTTGTCCTTCTGAAGGACTTCTTTCTTACCGGAACAGCCTTGGGCGCCTATCAGTATTAGGATGAAAAAAAAGAAGATGAATTTTGTCAATCCAATTTTTACATAGTTGCCTACTTGGTTCATCCTGTTATAGCTCCTTTTCTAAGATTCAATACCTCATTTTGGGTTTATCCCTCAGATTTACTCCTCGCCAGGAGGCTTTGGGCCAAACCATCGCCTCGTCCTTACCGATGGGGTAGTGGGAGTGGTACCACCTGGAAGAGGAACAAGGGCTTGTGAGGCTGGTCTGGGTGCCTGGGCCTCTATGACTTTTTCCTGAATCGTAGGTTTTTCCGATGCTGCTTTGACAACTGTTGGGGGAACTGCTGGCTTTGGTGGTTCCGGGGCAGTAGGGGTTGCGATAGTGCTTGTTATGGTAGCTGGTCGGTTAACTGTCTTTGCCTCGATCCTCTTCTTTGGAAACCTACCATCGTAAAGGAGAACCTCAAAACTATCTCCAGGGGCCTCAAGTTCTATCCGATCTTCAGAGATTTTTGAAATCTTGTATTCACCCACCTTATCCCCTATTTTTGCAGTAAAAACCTCTCTCTCTCCTTTCCTAAGTGGTCTTGGGTATGAGATAGAGGCGGTCCGATATTCTCCAGCAATCATGACTCCATATAAAGTGACCTGGGGTCTTACCAGGGGTTTCTTCAATTCAGGATTTTCTGTGGTGATGATTGGAAAATCCTTCCTATCAGGGTGGAAGGGATTCTTCTCGGAAATCGCAACTATAGTAGAAAGCGCTCCCTTCTCATCCTTTTCTATCTTAGGGGGAAGGGTTTGATAAACTTCGGGTTTCGGGCCTGTAGTTTGGGCCCGGGCGCTCTCTCTTGCTAAGGAAGTTGAAGAGTTCCAAACTTCATAATTCTTCAGGACAAGAAAGAAGATAATAAAAATCGCAAAAAAACAGAGGATTCCATAACGAAGTCTCATGTCTTATCCCCCTTCCCTTTTTCCTTCTCCTTGACTCCAGGCATAAATCCAGAAACTATCATGCTTCCCTGGATGTTATTTGGCATCCTAATATTAAATATAAGGAGATTCAATTCTGAAATCATAAGAAACTTCTCGTGGTGTTCAATATCGTGAAAAAACTGGCAGAGGCTAAGCATCTGATTGACCGGATTGATCTCAACCTGAAGTGAGATCTTTCGATAGGGTGCCATTTCTTTCGGCTCTATAATTTTAAAACTTCTGATGTTGATCCCATTCTTGTCTGCAACCCTCTTAACAATCTCCTGAAGTGTGGCAGAGCCAAGTTGTGAAGTCTCCCCAGGGATTAGCCTCTTTTGAATCTCCTCGTACTGAGTATATACGCGCTTGAGTTCTTCTTCGATGCTCTTTCTGCTTTGAAGGAATTGATTATATTTTTGGACCACCTTCCCCTTCATCATGATCTCTTCTTCCATCCTCTTTGTGGCCTCCACCAGGGGAAGAACTCCAATGTATATAATGAGAAATATGAGAATGATGCCAATTATTGCCCAGAAGATCTTCTTCTTTTCCCCCCTTTTTTTTATAAGAATAAAAAACCCTTTTATCTTCAAGGTATCACCTTCCTTTCCTCAATCTTCATCTTTATCTTAAACCTCTCTTTCTCTTGATCCACAGGGTTTCCGCCAACCATGCTTCTGAATCTTTCCTTAGTTACTGGAGCCAGAAATTCTACTTTCTCAAAAAGGGGTGAACGATCAAGGAGTGAGATCAGGTCTGAGGCTGAATCTGCAAACCCGCTTATCTCCAACTCCTTTCCTCTATATGTCAGATTCCAGAGCCAGGCCTTAGGGGGAAGGATTTGAGCCACCTCTCGCAAAAGTTCGTTCTTACTCAGTTCCCCCTCCTCGATCTTCCTGAACCCTGTAACCTCCTTAATCAATTCATCCCTCTGCTTTTGAAGTTTTTCAACTGCATCGATTTCGGGTCTCATCTTTTTGATCTCATCATTAATAGAAATCCAAGCCTTTCTATACTGATAATATTTCCCAACCCCCCAGGTAATGCTAAGAATAATAGCGATGGCGGTTAGAATAACAAATAGCGGTTTCCCAATATCCTTTACCTTCTTTCTAATTTCGAGGGGGATGAGGTTGAGATCGAACCTGGTCTTGATCAACCCGGAAAGAGGAAGACCGATGGAGGCATACACCTTTTGTGGATTTGATATCGCCTTATTCAAATGGATTCTGTGTAGAGGGGGGGACTGAATCTCTTTTATCGGATATGCCTCTCTGAGTATTGAAAGAATCTGTTCATCTGCTCCTCGGCCATAAACGAAGAAATTCGATTTTGAAAGGGTCTCTCCATTTAGACCAGAACATCGAAGTAGATTGATAATTTTCGATGGCCTTTCCCCTGGAGCAAAAGGAAGGTGGAAACTCTCTACCCATTCTTTCTCTCTCAGAAGGTTTATTTCTAAGAATGGCTCAGCCACATCTATAAGGATAGTCGGTATCCCATCTTTTACCCTACCATGATAATGGAATAGATTAAGTGCAGAAACCGAGGGGATCTGAATCGATAATGGTTTAATCCCCACTTTCTGGAGGAGGGCCAGTTGATAATCGACTTCTGCACGTTTTACAAAGGCAATAAGAAGGTATAGCCATTCCTTATCTTCCTTTAAGATTTGGTAATCAAAATAGGTTTCCCCTTTTTCAAAAGGGGTTAATCTGGGAGTCTCATAGTCGATCACCTTTCTCAAGTTCTCTTTCGTCGCCACTGGAAGTTTGATGAAGCGAAGGGCTACCTTCTCTCTTGGGATAGAGATCAATGTATATTTTCTGTCAATTCGGTGTCTGGAGATGAATGATTGGGTAGCGCTGATCAACTGGGTCTCATGTTCCTCTTTTGGAGATTCCAGGTTAAATGGATGGATCTCAATATCCACGAGTTGGATTTTCCCCAGGGATTTTCTAAGGTAAGTCAAAATGATCTCATTCTTACGAAAATCGATTCCAAGAGCCGAATTAAAAAGCATAAATTAATTAAACCTCATTATTATTTATAAATATTTTTATTTGTTAGAAAAAATTATTAGCAAAACTTATGCCAAATAAAAAGAATATTTGTTAGAGATTAAAGTATTCGATCAACCCATTGAATAACCTTATATCCTTCCTTTTCCCTCGGATCAATCTTAACAATCACTTTCAATCCCCCTTTTGCCCCACTACCCTTGATTTTGCCTCTCGACTCAATAGTATAGTATGGGGTAGTTGATTGAAAAAGAATCAGCCTCCCTGCTTCCCCGATAAAAGGAGCTATTTCAGGTACCCTTTGAACCAAATCCTGTTGATTAAGAAATATACTTTCTTCCCTTGCTTTTACAACTTGTTTGGACACTTCGGCTGGAAGACCAAGTACAACTCTCAAAACAGGGATAAGTGCACTATTTATATCCACCTGTTCTCCAGGAGAGTAGATAGAGAAAAGATCCTTTAAACCAATCAGGTCGCCTTCCCTTACCTCGCCTGATGAAACTTTCCTCTTTCCATAAAACCGCTCAGGTGTCACTCCTCGGATAAGGAGGAGCTCCTCGATTGAGTCGAGTGGAGCGTTCTTACACCGGTATGGTTCTTTAAGTGATTGATAATACTCATTCTCTGCGCCATTTAGCCGATAGAGATCATCGGCGTCACGCCAATCAAGGATTGAATCAGTGATGATATCCCGCTCTTCTCCCTCAATTCCCATTTGAGTGATTATTTTCCGAAGGGTGGCATCTGAAACCATATTGATATTTACTTTGCCTGCCTCGCTCATTACCCTGACCTCGCACTCTCCACGTTCGTAAGAGATAGTATAAGAACGACCATCGGTTATCCATTCTTTCTTCTCCTTTGGTATATCTTCAATCTTTAACCCCTTTCTCAACTGCTGTATTCTTGTGTCGTGCTTATAGATCAACTCTGCTATAGCCCTCTGGACCCCACCCCTCATATATGCAGAGATAAGAAGATCATCTTGGTAATGGCGAGTTATATTAATCTCGGTCCTCATAGCAAAAGAGAACTCGAGCACGATGACCGAGAGGATGGCAATCATCCATAATACCATGATGAGGATAACCCCTCTTGAATTTCGGATATTTAATTGGGCCTTGTTTATCTCCAGCAGATCGCCCATACCCCGTTACTCTTTTCATTTCTTGGGTGCGTATTAATTTTAGTTGACTCCTCTCAACAATCTCTCTCGAATTGCCCTTCTTCCAAGTCCGGGAAGAGCAGTCCTAACCTCTTCAAAGCGATTCGCAGAAATGAAGGCAAGGAGGTTCATTGAAACCTCCTCTTTATCAGTCTTACCGTTTTTGTTTCTCACTGTTATCCTTATGGCCCTAGGTAGTTGCTTCTCCTCCCTTGCATCCCAATTATTAACCCATTCTTCGGGCCTGGTTCCTTCCTCATCCGCCTCTCTGAAATATTCAAAACGAACATCAGAAATTCCTTCCATGAGAGAAATCCCTTTTTCTTCACTGAACCTCTCTTCGAAAAAATCGGTATTGACCACCTTCTGCTCATAAACAAGGAGGCTGCCTCCTTTCTGGCTTTGCTTGAATTCATAGAAAACAAAGATAAACCCTTCAGGTCGTTGGGCCCTTAGCGAAAGGGCTGATACAAACTTCATTGAGCCTTCTTTTCCTTCAAAGGCAAGATAATCGCCTTCAGCCTTCTGGGTCTTTATCTTATAAGGGACCATTGACCTTAACTGCCTGGAAATCATCTGAAGTGAGGCCCTTTCTATTTGAAAATCCTCTCTCATCCTCTCCCCTCTCTCCCATGCGGAGAGTCCGAGCCTGAAAGCTCCCATTATGATGAGTATAATGAAACCAAGCACCGTCATAGTGATGACAACCTCAATCAAGGTAAATCCCAAATGATTAAATTTTTTAGCTCTTTCCTTCATCCTTTCCCTTCTTGATCGATCTATAGGATTCAATACTGGTCATTTTCTGCTTTGTTCCTGAGTTCCACATCACATCGATCCTTATGTGATAGAGTTCTGCAGGGAGCTTAAAGTCAACCTCCTTCTCCAAAGGAAGGAGATCCATTTTCCGGACACCTACCCTCCAGTGGAAATTCTTATCGAATTCTCCTTCAACTTCTCCTTCATCAAGGCTCTTTTGTATAAAAACCTCTTCCATTTTTGTGGATGCATAATTGAGGGCCTGAGTATACTCCTTAGAAATTCTCCCGAGGCGAAGCCCTCCAGAAAATAATTCAATAATTACCATTAGCCCTATTGCAAGAATTGAAAGGGCAATAATAACCTCGATAAGCGTAAAACCTTTCTTCACCTATAGACCTTCCTAAGGATTTTGATTGAGTCTCATATATTCTCGATTTTGACGTTTCCTGTTAAAAAGTCGACCTTGATTCTATATCCCTCATTGTCCTGAGTATCGATAATGATCTTCCCACCATTTGACCCTCCATTTGGATAGAACTCGATCGCAGGAAGATCAGAGGGGTACTGTAGCAATCCTGCCTCGATCTCTTTTATCTGAATTCCTGATGGAAGTTTATAGGTTTTTATCTCTCTCCCATCTTTTTTTTCACCTGCCCCCTCCTCCCCTTCCTCACCTACAGATTGAATCCTCACTTCAATTCTTTTGGGGTCAAAGACTACCTGGTAAACTTTCCCCCTGTTGACCGCCTCACCCCTGTAATTACGGAGGATTGCCGCTATTCTCTGGGAACAGGCTTTCAACTCAACCGACTTTGAAAACTTTGAAAGTGAGGGAGCAACTAAAGCAATGGAGAGACTAATCAGTATCAATACTACAGTCAGCTCGATTAAGGAAAACCCTCTATTTCCAGCTGACCACATCCGCATTCTCTCCATCTCCACCTTCAACCCCATCCGCTCCATAGGAGATAAGGTCGTAATCACCATGCTCCCCAGGAGATCGATAGACATAGGGCCTCTTCCAAGGATCGAGGGGGATCTCTTTGGGTAGATATGGTCCATGCCAGTTCTCCACCCCTGATGGCTTCTCCCTAAGGGCATTCAATCCCTCTTCAGTCGTTGGATAACGGCCAATGTCAAGACGGAAGGCGTCCAGAGCAGTTCCGAAGAGTTCTATTTGTGCCTTTGCTGAGCTCTGCTTTGCACCACTGATCTTTCCCCAGAGACGGGGGCCCACAAGTGCAGCCAAAAGCCCAATGATGGTGATGACAACTAATATTTCAAAAAATGTAAATCCTCTCTCTTCTTTTCTAACCCTTTCCATCATCTTACCTCTTAATAAAACCCCTTTGATAAAATAGACATTTTTCCTCTCTAAAAAGGAATTTCCGTGATGCTTGAGATAGCGAGCAGTATCGAGAGGACAATAAACCCTACTATCCCACCCATAACAAGAAGGATAATGGGCTCTACCAAAGAGACTATCCGCTTCACCATGGTGCGGAGATTATCCTCATAGGACTCCGCTACTTTTATTAACATTTCATCCAGATTGCCAGTCTCCTCCCCTACCCCGATCATATGGATTGCCAGTGGTGGAAAGATTCCTGTTTCCTCAAGAGATCTGAACATTCCTTTCCCTTCCCTCAACCGGTCATGGACATATCCGATCGATCGAGAGATGGCCTGGTTCTGAGAAATCTCTCGTACGAGATTGAGGGCGGAGAGAATGGGAACTCCACTTTGCAGAAGCGTCCCGAGAGTCCTGGCAAACCGCGACAGTTAAACCTTTTTGATCAGGTCTCCGATAATCATCCATCTCAATTTAAAAAGGTCCCACCGCCACTTCCGCTCTTCATCTCGGGTATACCATTTGATTCCAAAATAAACAATGGCAATCAATCCTATTCCAATCCACCAATACCCTTTCAAAATGTAACTGAAAGAAAGAATGATCTGGGTAGGAAGGGGAATGGCTTGTCCCATATCAGAAAAGATCTTTGCAAATCTTGGAATGACAAAGGTTACTAACACAGCAATGGATATCCCGCTAACAACAGCAAGGATAATGGGGTAGATCAAGACTGAGACTATCTGATCTCTAATCTCCTTTATGCTTTGAATATATTGAACTAAACGGAGAAGGATCGTTCCGAGGAATCCTCCTGACTCACCTGCCTTTACTATGTTAACATATAGTTTTGAAAATATCTTGGGATGATTTGAAAGGGCTTCCGCCAGAGAGCTTCCTCCTTCAACACTCCTCAGGATATCTTTAATCGTTTCCCTCATCTTTTGGTTCTCTGTTAGTTCTCCTAAGATCTGAAGACTTCTGTCGATTGGCAGTCCTGCTGAGACGAGTGTGGAAAGCTCCTGTGTGAAGACAAGAAGGCTCTTAGTCTCTACCCGCTTAGGGAGAATAGAGGAGAGACGGAGGAAAGCCTTTTTTGGCTGGACTGTGCTCAGTCGTATTGGTATATAGCCAAGGCGTTGAATATTCCGAATGGCACTCTCCTCGTCCTTTCCTTCGATTGAACCTTCAACGGTCTGCCCACTTAGAGTTGTGGCCTTGTAGAGATACTCAGGCAACCTAAACTACCTCCTCTTCCTGTGTTACCCTCAACACCTCTGATATGGTGGTGATCCCCTCCTTCGCCTTCAGCCACCCATCCTCCCTAAGGGTTCTCATCCCTTGTTTCCGGGCTGCCTCCCTGATGCTCGAATCCTTCTTTTCTAGGATGAGCCTCTGGATCTCATCAGTGACTTTTAGATATTCGAAAATCCCAGTACGGCCCCAATATCCAGTATATGCACAATTTTCGCACCCTTTCACTTCAGAAATTTTCCACTGCGATAGCTCCTCTGGTCTCAGTTTCATCTCCTTCAACATTGCCTGGTCAGGGGTGAATGGAACCTTGCAGTTTGGGCAGGCTACCCGAACTAGGCGCTGGGCCAGAATGCCGATGATAGTTGATGAAAGAAGGTAATCTTCCATTCCCATGTCAATCAAACGTGTCACAGCGCTCGCTGCATCGTTCGTATGAAGGGTGCTGAGAACGAGATGGCCTGTCAGGGCAGAATGAATGGCAATCTCAGCTGTTTCTGCATCCCGGATTTCACCAATCAATATCACATCAGGGTCTTGGCGAACGATCGACCTTAGAGCATTTGCAAAAGTGAGCCCGATCATCGGTTTGACCTGGATTTGGTTAATGCCTTTCAACTGATATTCAACAGGGTCCTCAACGGTAATGATCTTTTTCTCTGGAGAATTGATCTTCTCGAGGGCACAGTAAAGTGTGGTTGTCTTTCCACTTCCGGTTGGACCTGTAACCAGGATTATACCATGGGGCCTTTTAATAAGTTCTTTGAAACTCTCCAAGATATCCGAAGGAAACCCAAGTCGATCAATATCAAGAACTATACTGCTCTTGTCAAGGATTCTAAGAACAACGCTCTCCCCGTGAATGGTCGGAACGGTGGAGACACGGAAATCGATCTCCTTTCCCTTCACGCGAAGCATAATCCGTCCATCTTGTGGAAGACGTCTCTCTGCAATATTAAGTTTGGCCATGATCTTGAGGCGCGAAACTACTGCTGCTTGTAGTCGCTTGGGAAGAGATTCAACGTCATGCAGAACACCATCAATCCTATAACGGACTCGGAAAAGTTCCTCGAACGGTTCGAAATGGATATCGCTCGCCCTCATCTGGATGGCTCTGGTGATGATCAGATTTACCAGCCGGATAATTGGGCCCTCAGAGGCCATGTCGCGAAGGTGATCAACGTTTTCTTCATCCTCTCCGGAGGAAAGGCTCGCACTTTCAATATCCTCAATGATCTTCTCCATTGAGGTCTCACCTGTCCCGTAGAGCTGCTCGATAGCACCAAGAATTGTTTCCTCCTTCCCGTAAAGCACACGAATCTCATGACCGGTAGCGATTCTAATAGCATTGATGGTGTAAAAATCCATTGGATCGCTCATGATAACCGTCAACTGGTTGTCTTCGACCCGTGATGGAATAAATTTTGATTCTTTCATGAAATGAATGGAGAGGCTGTTAATGAAGATGGGCTCCTGAGGTAGATCCTCCGGGGTTGCCATTGGGACCCCATAGAACTGCTCGATATAATATCTTAACTTCTCCTCAGTTAAAAGTCCTGATGGAACGAGCAAATCTTCTAAGGATATTTTTACAGAATCCCCCTCGGGTGGGATTACCTTCTCAATTTCCTCACGAGATATCCCTCCAACTTCAATCAAAAAAGAGATGAAAGGATTTTCTATAATTTTAATCATTTAGAGACCACATCCCTATTAATATAATATAGGATTATTGTCAAAAATTCCCCCCTCCCCCTTTGTTGAGAAATTACAATTTTTGTTTTCATATTACCATAAACAATTAAACTATGCAATCGATATATGATTCTTCAAAATGGAGAGATTTCTCAAGTGGATGGAAAAATCTACCACTCTTTGGAATAAAAAGGTTAATTTTTTACCAGTTTTCCATTCCGAGGAAAGATTAATTTAATAAGTCTTTCTTCGATAAGTAATGGAAAAAAAGAAATGTAAACAATTTTTTAATATAACATAACTATTTATTTTTATTAAATTTTTAAGAAAATTATTGACATCTATAAGTTAGAATGTTATTTTGGAAAAAATTTTTAAAATCTCGGTATAAAAAATGCATAATAAAAATATCAGGAGGGAAACTATTATGATTAAAAAAACCTTTTTTCTGTTTTTATTTATTTTAATTTCTTTTCTTTTTCATATGTTATGGTCCATCCCGGCCTTTGCACAATATGATATAGCAGGATGGTGGAAGGTTCGATTTGTAGTGGATCAGGGTGATTTTGTGACAGGGGAATGGATAAAGATTCATGACCAAGAAAGAAAAGGGGCTTATGTTCATATATTTCAACAAGATTCTAATAGAGGAAATGCAGATTTAATTTTTTGGAGTCCTGGAGATCAGAGATATTTTGTTGAGTCTTATGACCTCTATTTAAGGAATAATATTGTGGTCCTATATATTCCTACCTTTTATGACGGTGAGGGAAACCCAGCAGCAAGCACCATTGTTTTAAGGCAAATTGGATCAACAGTAATGAGAGGTTACCATACCCTTTACGACATGGAACAATCAGGATCAAGTGACCTATTTGTGAGAATGGGGCCTGTAATTTTTACAAAAGTAAACGTGAACATGGTCCCTAATGAGGTAAAACAACTCATACCATAGGATTTCATTTGTGAAGGTTCAACCCTCCAATGATATAAAAGCCCTGCTCTTTATAGAGTGGGAATATAAGGGGCTTTTTGGATCTTATTGATTGCTTTTTTTCTTCATTTCGTCAATCTTCTCCTGAATTGAATGATTTTGAGGATCTTCAGGATTTAACCTCAAGTACTTTTCCCAGAAATAGATCGCCTTTTGATAATCCTTCAATTTGTAATAGTAAAGCAACCCCAGATTTTTGTGAACTTCAGGATTTTCTGGATCCAGTTCGAGTGCCCTGTGGTATGCTCCAAGGGCCTGTTTAATAAGATTCCTCTTAGCGTAAAGGTATCCCAGGTTGTTATGTAAGCCGGGGTGATAGGGATTGATTTCAATCGATACTTTAAATTCATCAATGGCTTCATCTATTGCCCCTAATCTAATATAGACAGCTCCCAGGTTGTTTCTCGCTTCTATGAAATTTGGATGAAGTTCAATAGCCCTTCTATAATAATTTACTGATTTTTCATACTGCTTAAGTATATCGCAAGTCTGTCCAAGATGGAAGTAGAGGTCAAAATTATAAGGAGAATACTTTACTCCTTTTTTAAAGTTGAGAAAGGCTGTCTCCCAATCTTTGAAATTGGAATAAATTCTACCTTGCCTGAGGTAGTAGTCGCCTATTAAGGGTCTCACCGAATAACAAATTCCGCTTCCAAGAGCAATCGCCACCAAAAGAAAGGTTATCCCCTTCATTTTTTTTGAGGGGACACGAAAAGAAATTGGGGTGGGTTCAGTAATCCAACTTGATTTTTTCTTCGATCGGTAGACCAATTCTAAAAATCCCACAACGATCCAGAAGGTGACACCTGAAGCAGGGTTCTGTAAATTGAAGTCAAAAAGGGAGTGGATAAGCGTTGCGACGATTCCCATACTCATTGCAATCCCCTTCACGGAATGCGGTGTGGAATCAAATCTTCGGACAGTTTCCCAGATCATTCTGCCAATACGGGCTATAATCCAAAGGAAGGCCAAAAAACCAATAATACCTACTTCTGAAAAGATTTGAAGGTATTCGCTGTGAGCCTGCTCAACCCGAGTATTGAGTCCTGACAAAGCCCATTCTCCCCGATCCCGATATCGAGGATAAACATATTTAAAGTTTCCGAACCCAACACCCATGACAAAATTATCTCTGATCATTCGGATCGTGTTCCGGTACATGTAAAACCTTGCCTGGGTGGAAATGGTCTTATCTAAATCTGTTATGCCAATTCTTGAGAAAAATTGATCAAGGAAGGAATCCTTGATTAAGGAGATTCCATCTCCTGTTTCCACTTTCACCTTCCTGAATTGGATCTTCATTCCTTCGGTTTCTGGAACCCACCGCAGTTTGATTGTCTCTTCATGGGGTGCCTTTTGAAAGAGTATGTCATCTTTCCGTATATAGTTCCAGCCCTCTGTCCTCGGTGTTAGAGGAATCGGGGTGGACCGAATATTCTCGCCAATTAGATTGACATAACCCGCATTTCTTGTATTGCCTTCGACCAGCCGGTATTCAAATTCTATCCGGATAGATTGACCATCAATAATCCTCGATCCATCGATGGATTGGATGTAATACCCCATGGTATGGAGGTGTTCGGCCTTAAGAGTAATGGTTCTTGGGAGGAAGAAAAAAAAGAGTGAAAAAAGAAACAGTAAAACGAATCCTACATAAAAAAGCCACTTTCTACGTTCAAAAAAAGACAAGTTTGATGCCCAGTAAAAAAATAAAACGAATACTAAAAGTAGCAATGCAACAAGAAACCCTATCCATCCTCCCCGGCTCTTGGTGATATAAAAATGGTAGACCATCATCAGTCCACCTATGCTAAAGATGAAACGGCGAACCCATGAATTGCTAAGAAAGGCATAGGAGAAGGCCAGCGGGATCAACAACAATAGGTACTGTGCAGCCTGGTTCCTATGGCCCAGAGTTGAGAAAGGAATGTGGGGAGTGTAAGAATATCCTTTTAGTAAAGGTTCGATTCCATAAAACTGTAAGAATCCATAACCGCTTACAGTCATCCCCGTGAAGCTCATCAGGAGCACCCACCTCTCCATTCTCTCTTCACGGAGATGATTGATCACAATAAAGTAGACTATCACATAGGAGAATATTTGCCAGATTAGACTTGCCCCTCCTGGAACACTCACAGCATAGCCCAACGAGACAAGCGAGATCATTAAGTAAAGAAGTAGAGGGAAGAAAAGCATTGAAGGGGCAAAGTGGATCTTTCCATTGTAAAACATCTTTAGAAACCAAAGAGAAAGGATGATGCAAACCAGAACCTGACTCAGAACCACTTTGGGAATGGTATAGGTGGTGAATTTAAAACTGAAGAAAAGGGGAACAAGAAGGATAAGGAAGAAGAAAGATATCCTTATCGCACAGTCAAAGGTCGACTTCTTTTCTGTGGTATCAATGGAATTAGTAGGCATGTTTACTCAAAAGACCTCTCCAGAGGGTTAGAAAAAGGATACGGAGATCGAATGAAATCGACCAGTTCTCAATGTAGTAGAGGTCATATTCGATTCTCTTTTTGAGCGATGTATTGCCCCGAAACCCATTGACCTGTGCCCACCCCGTCATCCCGGTTTTGATTTTATGTCGCAACATGTAGCGCGGAATTTTATCTTTGAACTCTTCGATCAATTCAGGTCGCTCTGGCCTCGGTCCTACAAGGCTCATTTCTCCCTTTAAAACATTAAACAATTGAGGCAGTTCATCGAGACTTGTCCTCCGAAGGATCTTCCCAAGTTGGGTCCGCCGCGGATCATCGGGTTTGGCCCAAACCGAACCTGTCTCCTTTTCAGCATCAACTACCATGGAGCGAAATTTTAGCATCACAAATATCTTGCCGTCAAATCCCATCCTCTTCTGTTTATAAAAAATAGGTCCTGATGAAGTAATCTTGATTAAAATGGCGATGAGAAACATCAAAGGGCTCAGAATGACAATCCCTATGAGGGAAAAAAGAAGATCCATGGCCCTCTTAGCGATCTTGCCCCAGCCGTGGAGAGGGGTATCTTGTATGTTAATAATGGGAAGTCCGTCCAGTTCGTCAATCCCTCCTTTCAGGATGATTAGATCAGAGATATCGCTTACCGCTTTAATATTGACCAGTTCATCCTTTAAAGATTTTAGGATTTCTTTAATCTTTTTATGTTGCTGAAATGGTATGGCAATAAAGACCTGGTCAATGTTTCTTTGTTTAAGAACCATGGAAAGGTCTTCATATGATCCAATTACAGGGACCCCTTCGATAATTCGGCCTATCATTTCTCTGGACTCGCTCAAGATTCCAATTGCCTTCATCCCCAATTCGGGATGAAGATAAAGGGATTGAATCAGTTTTTGGCTCAACTCCTCCTCCCCGATAATCAGAGCATACCGCAAATTAAATCCTCTTCTTCGAAGCGATCTTAAAACACGACGGGTAATGATTCTTGAAGTCCCTACCAAGATGATACTGAATACCCAGAAGAAAAATATGGTCAGTCTGGAATAGGTATATTCTTTGAAGAAGTATGCCAAGAAGATAAAAATCAAGAGTGAAAAGGTGATTGCCTTTGTGAGATCATAAATCTCATCTGGAATCGAGGTTAGGCGCTTGGGCTCATATAGGCCTGATGCATGGAAAACAGCGGTGCTGATAAGAAGGATAATGATGAGGAGGGGGAGATGCTCTTCCCAGGTCGGGATGTCTTTTGTCACCTCAATCAAACCCAACTCAAATCTCACAAGATAGGCAAGTAACCAAGCCAATGAGATAAAGAAGAGGTCAAAAATAAATAAAAGGGTAATAAAAAGCTGATTATATTTTTTTAGCAAAAAATCCCTCCACCTCTTTGAAAGAAGATTTGAAAGTCTTGTATTTTTCTTCAATAAAGGAAAGCATCTTTTTTCGAAAGATCGTACGATCAAAACAGAGCGCGTTCTTTCGCATCAATTGCGGGTCAAAAAAGTTTTGTTTTCTTTCAAATAGTTGAACTGCTTCAATCAGTGAATCAACAGTTTGTGAATAAAAAAGGATTCCCGTAGCTCCCTCATTCGGAAAAGGAATGACCGTTTCTAATGCCCCTCCTCCACCAAAGGCTATAACCGGTTTTCCACACGCCTGGGCCTCAAGGGGTGTAATGCCAAAATCTTCTTTTCCAGGAAAGACAAGGGCTTTGCAACCCCAATAGTAATCTCTAAGTTCTTCGTCTTTTTTCCATCCCAGAAATTCGATATTTTTCTTTGCCTTCTTCTTCAGGGCTTTTAACTCCTGTCCGTCACCAACGATCAACAGAGGTTTCCCTAACCGATTAAAGGACTCGATGGCAAGATCGACTCTTTTATAAGGCACCATGGCTGTAACCATCAAATAGTAGTCACCTTCTCGGTTACGATTCGGAGAAGGTTGAAAAAATTCGCAATTTACAGGAGGATATACTACCTCAGATTCCCGACCGTAATATCTTTTGATCCTTTGACGAACAAAATTGGAGGTGGCAATAAAATAATCGACCCTTGGGCTTGAGGTAACATCCCATATTCTTAAATAATTTAGGAGAAGAGAAATCAGCACTTCCTGACCTCCCCCTCTTCCTCCCTTTTCAATCTTTTTAAAATAGTCAAATTGCATATCCCAGATATACCTCATTGGCGTAAAACAGTAAGAGATATGGAGAGATTCAGGCATAGGAACAATTCCCTTAGCCACGCAATGGCTAGTGCTAATGATCAAATTGTAATCCTTCAATTCAAATCGTTCAACCGCAGCTGGAAATAAAGGGAGATAATAACGGAAATGTTTTGATGCCCATGGTAATTTCTGAATAAAGGAGGTCTTTATCCTCATATTCTCAATGGTCTTTGATAAATGACCTTTATTGTAGACAAGTGTATAGATGTCTGCATCAGGGTAGAGTTCACAGAGGATTTCAAGACACTTTTCTCCTCCCCGCATCCCTGTAAGCCAGTCATGAACAAGAGCTACCTTCAACCCGAGCCTCCTTGATGATAGCCTTATAACAGGCATCCTCCATTCCCGAGATATATTTTGCTAATGAAAATTCTTCCCTGACTCTTTCCTGTGCCCTCTCAGCCATTTGATAACCCATATCCGGATGTTTCAAAAGATCAATGATCCGCTCCGCCAGCAGATCTGGTCGATTGGGTTCAACGAGAAAACCATTCACCCCGTCTTCGATTATTTCTCTAACCCCTCCTATATCTGAAGCGATGACAGGTTTTTTCAAGGCCATTGCCTCAATAAGGGAAAGACCAAACGCCTCGGGAGAGATCGATGGTAAAACTACGATATCGAGCGGCTGAATTACCTCACCAATGTCTGGTTGAAAACCTACCATAATGACCTTTTCTTCTATACCATTCCTATCGATAATTTCCAATAGTTCCTTTCGATAACCCTCTACTCCCAAAAAGATCTCTCCTATTAGAATGAAAAAAGCTTCTGGTACCTCCTGGATGACTCGTCGGATGGCTGAAAGTAATACTTTCTGTCCTTTCTGTGGAATGATCCTTCCGATACAACCGATCAGCTTGGATTCATTTTTAAGCCCATATTCCTTCCGAAAGTCTTTAAAATTCGCATTTATCTTGAGATGATTCTCATCAATGCCATTAAATAAGATTTCGATCTTAGTCCGTTCGATCCCTATTTCCACGAGACGATCCCCTACCGTTCGGGATACGGCCAGTATTTTCCTGGGAAAGATTTTTCCAAAAATGGCAATCCATCGGATAATGGTGTAGCTAAAATCTTCAAAAGAAAGGATATCATGGAAGCGCCACAACAAGGGGATTGAGCAGAAACGGGCTACCAGGCTTCCATAAAGGTGGGCCTTAATCGTATTGGTGATAACTAAATGGAAATGGTTTTTTTTTAAATAGAGATATAACCTCAATAAAAAAATTTGAATGACAAAAATATAAAGGAAAAGAAAAAAGAACGATTTTAATGTCTCTTTCCGTTTAAGACGAATCAAGCCCATAGGAAGATGGACGATCTTGAAAGGAATCCCTATCATTTCGAGCATCTTAGAAAATTGCCCTTTGCAAGGGAGAATAACAGTTGCATCGAATCTGGATCGGTCCATGTTTTTCAGAAACGTGAGGATCGAGACCTCTGCTCCACCAAGATCTGGACTCTGGTCAACAATGGCAATTTTTATCAGGCGATTGTTTGACAACATTTCCAAATCCCTGTATTATTTTAAATATCTTACCTGCTTCAAAAAAGTGAAACTTTAATGAACGCTTGTTCAAACCCCTCTTTTCCATAAAAGCTTCATCTCGGGTGAAAATGGCGAACGTCGAGAAGATCACCACCCTGATAAGAAATTTAAACATGAGAACATATCTCAGTATTTTTGCAAAACCCAAACCAAAATGTTTATGGAAGTAAAGATAGGGGCTCCCTCCATTGTCGTAAATTTTTGGGGATATCTGAAAGTGGACGATCTCGATCTCGGGATAGTAGTAAATCTCTTTTCCACTTTTCCATATTTTTTTCGAGAGATCAATATCTTCATAGTACATGAAATATCTCTCATCAAGATAATCAACCTCCGCCAGGACGTCTTTCTTACAAAGAAAGAATGTACAGGAAACCCATTCCACCACTGCTGTCCCCCTCTTCTCTTTGTAAATAAAGATTCCCTTCAATATCTTTGATCTGTGGAAAAATCTTTGCAGGTAAATGGCTTCTATAAATTCTCGTGAAAGTGTTGGAAAATTTCCAAAAGATTTTTGCCAGGAACCGTTCTGCTGAATAATTCTGGCCCCAAGCCCTCCAGCCTTAGGACGATCTCGTAAAAATTTAATGGCCTTTTCCAACTTCCCACTCTTCCAGCGAGTATCCGGGTTGACCATTAGAACAAACTCACCTTTTGCTTTGCGAAGAGCAATGTTATTCGCTGCGGCGAATCCAAGATTGACCGGATTCCTGATTAAAATTATTTGAGGAAATTCTATCTCGATGATTCGGCACGTTTCGTCTCTGGAGTCATTGTCCACAACAATAACTTCATGATCGATCCCTTTTGCCTGTTCAATAAGAGAGCATAAACATTCCCGGATAAAAGGCGAGGCATTAAACGTAACAAGTATGATGGATAGATCCATATTTTGTTAAAAATATTCCTTAAAAATTTCAATCATAGACTCTCTCGGCGGATCCAGAGAATTCTAATTTGCCACTCTCCCGCTCTCTTATTCTCTACATCAGGGGGGTATTATAAATTAGATTGCCCCATCGGCTTCTTGCAAAATATTTCAATCTTAAAGGGCATCATTTTCATTATTGATTTTATGGATCCATCCGGGATATAATTTTAATTATACGTTCGGCAGATGCTCCATCCCCATAAGGATTTTTAATTTTTGACATCTTTTGGTATTCTTCGGGACAATCAAGTAATTTTTGAGTCTCCTTAATAATCCCTTCTTTATTTGAACCGACCAATTTTGCGGTCCCTGCCTCTATGGCCTCAGGCCTTTCAGTTACCTCTCGCATGACCAAGACTGGTTTCCCCAGGGAAGGCGCCTCTTCCTGGATGCCTCCAGAATCTGTGAGGATAAGATAGGATTTTTTCATAAGAAAGACAAAAGGCTCATAATCAAGGGGGTCGATCAAGTGGATACGATCCACATTCCCAATCATTTTTTGTACGGGTTCGCTGACATTGGGATTGAGATGAACTGGATAGACAATCTCAACATCATCATTCCTTTGAACAATCTCTTTTAGCGCCTGGCAGATATTCTCAAACCCCTCACCAAAACTCTCTCGACGATGAGCGGTGACAAGGATCATACGACGATTATGGGAAGAGTGAGGAATCTTCTTTGCCAAAAAGTCTTCCATCCGCTGATGGTATCCAGTTAATGATTCTTTCTTTAATGTCCAGAGGAGAGCGTCAATGACTGTATTTCCTGTAACAAAGATTTGGGAGTCAGGAACTCCCTCCTTAAGAAGATGGAGTCTCGCTCTCTCAGTAGGAGCAAAATGGTAATCTGTAATAACAGAAGTTAAGTGGCGATTGATTTCCTCAGGAAAGGGCCGATATTTATCGTAAGTTCTAAGCCCTGCCTCGACATGTCCAATTTTGATCTTTTCGTAAAATGCTGATAGGCTTGCCGCGAAGGTTGTGGTTGTATCGCCCTGGACAAGGAGGATATCAGGTCTGACCGTTCGGAAGAGATCCTTCAATTTCAACAACACCTCTGTGGTGATCTCATAAAGGTCTTGTCCCTTTTTCATTATGTTGAGGTCATAATCTGGCATGATAACGAAAAGTGAAAGTACCTGATCAAGCATTTCCCGATGTTGTGCAGTAACGCAAACCAACGAGCGAAACTTGTCAGGATGATTCTCCATGGCTTTTACCACAGGAGCCAGTTTGATCGCCTCAGGCCTCGTTCCAAAAATTGTTAATACATTTAACATCAAAAACTACCCTGAAAGAAAACGTTATTTCTAAAACAGTTTTAATATACTAATTCTCTTAAGATATAAATGTCAAATGACGAATTAAAGCCCTCTGAAAAGTCCTTGAAAGATTGGGGAGGTAGGGTAAAAAATCCTTTTTTAAATACTTTTCCAGAGGGCCGTTAATAATATTTCAACAATCTTCTCACCTGCCCTGCCATCACCGAAAAAATATTTTCTATTTTTCCTCATTTTATTCTTATTTAAAAAATCAACCCCTTCAATAATCTTTTTAGTATCTGCTCCAACAAGGAGATTCCATCCACTTCTGACAGTCTCTCCCCATTCTGTTTCATCTCTTAAAGTAAGACAGGGAATACCCAACCAGAATGCCTCTTTCTGGACACCCCCTGAATCAGTCAGGATGAGTCTTGCATTCTTTTCTAATTTTAGCATATCGAGATAAGAGACTGGGTCAATCAAATAGAGGTGGTTGGTCAGAGAGGTGAGGCTAAAGGCCTTAACCATCTTTTTTGTCCGTGGATGAATTGGAAAAATAACAGGGTTTTTTCTCCCTATTTCATTGAGGCCCCTGAGAATAGACCTCAGCCTTTTTGGGTCATCGGTATTTTCAGCACGGTGAAGAGTGGCTAAGTAGTAATTCGTGATTAGTGAGGAGTGATGATTGATAAGGCCTAAATCTTTCAAAATCGATGACCTTTTTTCAGCAATTTTAGAATAATGGAGCACAGAATCATACATGACATCGCCAACATTTTTCACGATCTTTCCTTTACCATTTTTGATTCCCTCTTTCTCTAAATTCTTTACCGCTTGAGTGGTGGGGCAAAAGAGGAAAGTAGATAGATGATCAGTCAGAACTCTATTGATTTCCTCAGACATCCTGCGGTTATAACTTCTCAAGCCTGCCTCCACATGTGCGACCGGGATATTTAGTTTGGAAGAGGCCAATGCCCCACCCAATGTAGAGTTCGTATCCCCATAAACAAGGACTACATTTGGTTTCTCCTTTTCCAATAGGGGTTCAACTCGCTCAAGGATCAATCCAGTCTGTCGAGCATGAGAACCAGAGCCAACCCCTAAGTTATACTTTGGTTTCGGAACCTTGAGCTCTTCAAAAAAAACCAGATCCATCTGGTAATCGTAGTGCTGGCCGGTATGTATTAAAACTTCCTGAAGGATCTTCTTCCTTTTATTAAATTTCTGGATCGCCCTGCTTACTGAACTCGCCTTAATGAATTGTGGTCTTGCGCCTATAATCGTTATGATCTTCATTTCCAAAAAAGGGTCATTTACTTTTTGTCTTGCTCGATTGGACTAATTGTAGATTCTAATCTAATTCCAGAGCGGTCTTTTTTGTATCGTTTTCCACAGGCCTTGCAGACAGCCCTTCCAGAGTGAAAAGTTATCTCAACTGCGCATTGGCAGACCCATCCCTTCACCTTTCCGGGATTTCCATAGAATAGTGCATAATCCGGAACATCCTTAGTCACCACAGTCCCTGCACCGATAAAGGCATACTGACCAATCGTATTCCCGCAAACCAAAGTTGCATTGGCGCCAATGGTGGCACCCTTTTTTACCAGGGTTTTTCGGAATTCTTTCTTTCTTGAAATAAAACTCCTGGGGTTAAAGACATTGGTAAAAACCATTGATGGACCACAAAAGACGCCATCTTCCAAAACAACTCCTTCATAAATTGAGACATTATTTTGGACCTTTACATGATCTCCTATCACCACTCCTGATCCAATAAAGACATTTTGACCAATGATGCAATTCTTTCCAATCCTGGCATTGGGCATAATGTGCGTAAAGTGCCAGACCTGGGTTCCTTCACCAATTTCAACTGGCTGATCTATAACCGCTGTTGGATGGACAAAATAACTCTTTTCCATTTTTTTCTTTTCTGTATTAAAGGGGAATGGGAATGCCGCCCTTTTTTAAAGACTGCTGTGCTGATGTGAGGATTCTGACAACCTTTAGCCCATCTTCTCCACCCGTTTTTGGTCTTTTTCTCGATTCAATACATTGAACAAAATCTTCGGCCTCAGCCCTGAGGGGTTCCACCATTTTGATGTTTGGAATGGTAATATCTCCGAATCTCAAACTGAGATATTCTCCATAGGTATCATAAGAGAGACTCTTTACTCCCCTGTCATAAATCTTCAATTTTTCAGAAGCCTCCATATCGTCAAAGACGACCATCTTCTTCGATCCTACAATAGTGATCTTTCTTAACTTATGTGGGTCCAGCCAGCTCATATGGATATTTGCCATCTTTCCATCTGAAAACCGAAGACTCAAAAATACGACGTCTTCGATCCCTTTTTGAATATAACTTTCCCCATGGGCTGAAACCACAGTGGGCTCCTCCTCAAGAAGGTAAAGAATGACAGAAAGATCATGGGGAGCAAATGACCAGAGGGCATTCTCGTCCTGACGGATCACTCCGAGATTGACACGCTGAGTATAAATATAATGGATCGTTCCCAATTCTCCTGATTGAACCATCTCCTTTAATCGATCTACTACAGGATGATAGATTAAAAGATGACCCACCAATAGGATTCGATCTCTTTTCTCTGATAAATTTACTATCTCCTTTGCATCCTCAATATTTAGGGACAAAGGTTTCTCTACCAATACATCCTTATCCGCCAGAAGAACCTCTCTGGACAAAACATAATGTGAAGAAGCAGAGGAAGCAATAACCACCCCTTGAACTTCAGGGTCCCGAAGAATTGGAGTTAGGTTTTCCACCATGCTCACCTGTGGGTATAATCTTTGGAGGGTCAATAATTTTGAGGGATCGTTGTCACAGATGTATTTCAGTTTTGCATGAGGAATTTCAGAAAATACCCTGATGTGATTCCTCCCCCAGGCCCCTGCCCCCACCACTGCAATACCTGTCATAGACCCTCCTTCCCCCCTCACCCCTTCCCTCTCCCCCGTGAGGAGAGGGGGAGGGTAAGTTGTCTCAGCCCCATCCCTTCGGGACATCCCTTAAGGTGCCACCATAAAAGATAGGAATAAATGGATAGCCTCTTTCTCAAGGCCTTTATAAAAAAAAGGGTGAAAAGGCAAGCCAGAAACATA
>JBBIRM010000022.1:0-28573 GCA_037441765.1 Deltaproteobacteria bacterium
TCTCTCCCTTCTCTGTAACCCCAATCACCACTAAAACAGAAACCATCTCCACACTGCCATCAATCCGCATTGAAAAACAGACCCCATCGATAAAGAGATACTTGATAGACTCCTTGGACAAATCTCTTGTCCTCCACTTCTCTACAGCATCGACTAAGTCCTTGTTCGCACTGCTGATTTCTGTAGGAGAAAGTTTTCTACCAATGAGCCGAGAAGAGATCATCGAAAGAGAACGAGTGCTGACCCCAGTCAAAAACATCAAACACAGATCCTGGCGAAGATCCTCCTCATATCTCTTGCTACGGGCAATGATCCGGGTCTTAAAATTGCCTTTCCGATCTCTGGGAACCTCTACCTCCACAGGACCAATCCCTTTGAGGGTAAAGCCTCTATCATAGGAGCCATTGCGATGATTGGGATCCTCTTCCCCTGTCCGTTCATAACGTCTCCGACCCAAAAAGTGAGTCAGTTCCATATCCATCAGATTGGAAAGGTATTGACCCACAGTTTCTCGAATATCCATCCGAATCATCTCAAAAAGCTTCTCTGGCTGCTTTTGAATTTCCTTGAAAAGACTGACAACTTCTGGTACATTAATCTCTACTTTCATAGGCGCTTCTCCTTTCTTTTTAGGGTTCTTTGTCAAATCCTATTTAAAGGAAAAGCGCCTTTCTTTTCAATCTCAGAATTTACACAAGAAATTATACACTACCTTATCGGCTGGTGATCAGGACTTTAATACCCATTTGGGAGATTTTCTCTGCCAGGGAAATGGCCTCCTCCCTTGAATCAAACTGTCCAATCCTGACCCGATGATATTTCTGTGTAAGAGTCTCCATGGTTGTGATATAGACATTTTCAAAACTTTTTCGCAACTGCTCAGCCAGATTTAGAGCCCTCGCCTCATCGATGAAGGAGCCAACCTGAATGGTGAAGCGTTGAATCTGTTCAACGATAGGTCCAATCACTTCGACTTTGACAAGGGCTGTTCCCTTTTCATAAATCCCAAGGATCTGGGCAGCGGCGTAAGAGAGATCGATGATCCTCCCTTCTACAAATGGGCCCCGATCATTTACTTTCAATTCAACAGACTTTCCATTTTCGAGATTGGTAACCATCACGGTTGTTCCCAGGGGAAGGGTATTATGGGCACAGGTAAGTTGGTACATATCATAAATCTCCCCACTTGAGGTGGGCCTTCCATGAAATTCACCTCCATACCAGGAGGCTATCCCGTATTGAACCTCTCTGGTTTCCCTTTTTTCGATCTTTGCCCCTTTCAATATCTCCTTTTTTTCGGCCGGGGTAACTCCTCTCTCATAAACAATCCTATGCCTTGGCCCACAGGCCGCTAACAAAAAGGAGAAAAAAAATATCATCACGTGCAGAAAAGGATTTAGCCTTCCGTTATTCATGAAGGGCTTCTCCATTATGATAAAATTTGCAACATTATAGCGAAAAAAATGGTCTTAATTCAACAGATTAAGCCAAAGATAATATTGACACTACCCATTTACCCACATATAATTTCTACATTTATAGAATAAATTTGAGAAGAAATGAAATTTTCGTGGTCACCCATTTAATTTTGACAATCAGGATAATAAAAGAAGGAGCAATATCAAAAAACAAGACCTGACCCCTTTATCTAGTATGGTATTGTTGATTAGTGGTTTGACATTCATAAATTTAATTTTTTTCACTCTTATAGGGATTGGTGGCGCATCAATGGCAAGTGTTGAGGGGATTGCCTCTCCATGGCTACACAAAATATTTCTCTTTTGGCTGGTTGCCCACATACCTTACGCTTATTACTTCATAACTTTAATTAAGAATAAGAAAAACCAAAAGAAATTAATTGCTGTAAAGCGCAGTATCAAATCTTCAGCTTGGCTGGCTTTTCCATCCGGCATCGCTCTTTTCATCTTTATGGGATCAAAAATTTCTTGGATACCAGTGGTAATTCCATTGATTCAAACTATAATTGCAGTATATGTTTATTTGAAAAAAGAGTCACGGGGTCAGGGCTTGAAATATAAGATTTAAATTATTATGGTTGGGGGGGATGGGAAAAAGGGGATAGGCCACTTTAAAAAGTAGCCTTCCCTCTTTTTCTTAGTTGGTTTTGATCTTTTCTAAGTCAAGATCGTCAAGAATCACGACCCCTTTGGCTTTCATCTCGTCAATTGCCTTTTGAGAGGTATCCGGGGCCACACCCCTTGAGAGATTTTTAATCATTATGACCTTATAACCAGCCGAAACTGCATCAAGGGCAGTTGCCCTGACACAATAATCCGTGGCAATACCGTAGACCACTACTTTTTTGATCTTATCTTTCTTTAAAATTTTATCCATCTCAGTCTTCTTTCCCCCATCATCCTGGAAGCCCGAATAACTGTCATATTGAGGGTCCATCCCCTTCTTGACGACCGCCTTGAATAATTTTTTATCCAGGAGGATTTCCGCCCCGGGAGTCTTCTGGACGCAGTGAGGGGGCCAGAGCACCTGATCCTTTCCATGGAGTTTGATAACATCGAAAGCCTTCTTCCCAGGATGGTTGGTGAAGAACGAGGCATGATTCTTGGGATGCCAATCCTGAGTGGCATATATTGGATAGCCCGCAGACTTCAGTTTCTTTGTGGCCTCTTCAACGGCCTTAATATAGGCCTCATCTGTTCCCTCCACAGCCAAAGAGCCATTCTTAAATTTTGTGAAGTCTCCCTGAAGATCCACCACAATGACGCCAATTTTCACAGTCTCCTTTGCCATAGCAAAACCTCCTAAAACCAGTGTAAAGATACACACCCCACCTAATAAAATTGTACCATATCTTTTCATAAAGCACCTCCTTAATGGAATTTGGATTGTGGATTAAACTCGAATCTCATAATCCCCAATTATTATCCTGTCATCTCTTTTGTCACCTCTATTGTTGCCTGGATTATCCTCTCGATGTCCTCTTCAGAATGGGCAGTTGAAAGACTACCCCCTCCATGCATCACATAAACCCCCCGGGTCAACATCCTGATCCTAAACTCCCCCTCCCTCTTCTCGAGGTCAGTGAATTGATGGATGGCATGGGGAGAATTGAAGAGAACATCCTTTTTAAGAGGGAAATGGACTTGATAGAGGGAGGCGATCCCTGTAACCGTAGCGGTTAAGGATTCCCGATCAAAAGCCTCCCACAGCCTTTTTCTCAATCTCCCCCCTTTTTCCTCCAGAGAGGAATAGACTTCCTTAGAATGGTCTTTTAAGTATTTTAGCATAGCAAGCCCTGCCGAAACAGTAAAGGGGTGAGCAGAAAAGGTTCCTCCTCCGATGAGAATTCTCTCCCATTTGTTGCTCTTTCTTTTAGGAGAGGCCTTCTCCAATATCTCTCTTCTCCCTACCAGAGCCCCTACTGGAAATCCACCCCCTACAATTTTTCCAAGGGTAGTTAGATCGGGAAGGATGCCCCATCTCTGCTGGGACCCTCCTAAGGCAACTCTAAAGCCCGAAATCACTTCGTCGAAGATCAAAAGGGCACCAAGCCTCTCGGTTTCTGTCCGAAGCATACGAAGATATTCAATGGATGCAGGGGAGAATCCCCCCTCACCCACCACAGGTTCAAGGATAATCCCTGCCAAATCATTTCTGTTTTGCTCAATGATTTCCTGTGATCCTTCAATATCATTAAATGGAATCACCTTCGTATATCTCTGTAATTCCGGAAGAAGACCGAGGCTTTCCTCCTTTTCATACGGCCTCTTAATCCCTACTGTGAGATCAGAATTTCCACCATGCCATCCCCCTGCAATCTTTAGAATCGTCTTCTTCCCTGTGAATGCCCTCGCAAGACGAACCCCATACATGGTAGCCTCCGTTCCAGAGCAACAGAACCTAACCATTTCTGCAGAAGGGACCAATTCACAAATCAACTCTGCCCACTCTACCTGTTTCTCAAAAAGGATTCCCCAATGAATTCCCTCTTTCAACTGTTTTTCTATTGCCTCAATGATGACCTTTGGTTGGTGGCCCAGGATATGGGTATAATGGCCCATCCAGAGATCAATATATTCATTTCCATCAACATCCCAAATTTTTGACCCCTTCCCATTTTTAACAAAGAGGGGGTAGGGTGGAAAGTAGTGAATGTTGTGAGAAACACCCCCTGGCATTATCCCCTTAGCCCTTTTAAAGAGTCTTTCAGAAAGGGGTGTTTTTTTATTGTATGCATCAAAAAAAGAATTCACAGCACAACCTCCAGAATTATAATCTTTCATATCACATTTTTGGTGGAAGGGGAAATCATTTTCAATTTCCTCCAAAGATCGGGCAGAATGAACCTTTACCCGTCAGAAAACCCATAGCCTGCAGTGGGGGTTAACTTATTCCAAGGCAATTTCTTTTACCCTTCCGATCAATCTCATATAGTCCATGAACTCAATTCCATCCACTGAATGGTCCTGTTTCCAGGTCATCCCGTCCACTGCTGGGCCGTGATGGATGAGATAATTTAAGACCATTCCTTCTCTTTGGGGAGTAATTTTTTTTAACATGTCAAGCCTTCCCAAAACCAAGGCTACACCTGTAAGCAAGGCATATCCTCCCCAATTGGAGATACCAGAAGAGACAAAATAGTCTGTTTTTATTCTACAGCAGAAGACAGGTTCTCGATAGGTCGTTGAATGATCCTTAAAGGTCTCCCAGGGGATTCTTCCTGCCCCAATTTCATTTCCCCTGTCTCCTATGCCAATACTTTCAAAAGGCAAACCCCATCTGTTTTGAAATTCAATAAGGAGGTGTGTCTTGGCAGTAAATCTGGTGATGTCCTCCAAACGGGAATTGAAACATCGGTTTCTTATCGAAGGGGGGAGAATGGAATTAAATTCTTTTATAGGAGGCATTACATTCCTCTCCTGAGCAAGAAAGGATTCAAGCGTATGGTTGGGTCCTACCCTTTCTATATAGATGAGATGGGTTAGATCTTTGCCCAAAGGGCCATTAAAAAATTCCTCTACAAATTGAATGGATAAAGGACTCCTTTTTTCTTCAATATCCAGCCCATTAGTAGAATTTTGATCTGAATGCTCTATGGGAAAACAGGTAATTGGGATCTCCTTTTCAGAGAGATTGAGTACTTTCATTCCTGCCCTAATCGCTGGAATTGTGTATTGATCAGAGAGTAGGGAAACCTTCAGCCCCAGGTAGCTCAGCCCCTCTGCAAGGATGAGGGCTCCTAAGGGGCCATCCGTTTCTGTTGCAGGAGGTTTGGCTCCTGGGACATAGAGCCCAGTCACAATCGTCACTTTTCGACCATTCTGGACAAGGGACTGAACCGCACCAATTAAGTTGGAATAAGGGACGAGGGTTAGATTCTCCCATTGGTAACTTTTATGGGAGATTAGGGAGGTGGGGAAATTGATGACCTCCTCAATCATTAAAATTTTGTCACGAATGTGTTCTGGAAGAATCATAAAACTAAAATCGAAAGGAAGAAAGGATATAGAAAAAAGGTTTTAACACCATGCCCAATAGCCTCTTTCCTACGCCTTTATTTTTAAGCCATAGTCGCACCATCTTCGGATCCCACATTGGTCACAAAGGGGCTTTCTTGCAATACAGGTCCTTCTGCCATGCCATATTAGGAGGTTTGAGAAGTGGGTCCATTCTTCTCTTGGAACGATCTCCATCAGATCAAACTCAATCTTCATTGGGTCATCCTTCTTAGTGAGACCTATCCTCCGACTTACCCGATGCACATGTGTATCCACAGGGATCCCGGGTATTCCAAAGGCATTCCCGAGGATTACATTGGCTGTTTTTCGTCCAACTCCGGGCAGAGATGTCAACTCTTCCAAAGTTTTTGGGACCTCCCCTCCAAATCGGGATACCAATTCTTGACAACACTTTTGAATCGATTTTGCTTTATTCCGGTAAAACCCGGTTGGACGAATATCCTCCTCTAATTCTTCGATGTTTACTTTTAAGTAGTCTTTAGCGGTTCGATACTTCTTAAAGAGGGTTTGAGTGACCTGATTTACTTTGACATCTGTGCATTGAGCAGAGAGAATAGTAGCAATGAGAAGTTCAAGGGGGTTGGAGAATTTTAGTGCGATTCTTGAATCCGGGATCTCCTTTGAAAGAATTTTTATGATCTCTTTTACCCTTTTTTGATTGGATTGTTTTTCCATCATCCCCTCCCAAATAACTTTGTCAGAGTCCTTTAAACCTCATTTTAACTGAAAGATTATTATATCACCATGATATTCTTATCTATTCAGAGACAAAAATTGTCATTATTTTTTATTCCATAATATAGATTTTACTAAAAATCTCTTTAAAATTAATGAGTTAATTCACCTCAGGTCTTTTGGTATAGAAAATGCTATCAATCCATGTAAAGTCCGATATAAAAGGTGAAAAACAATGATAAACGAAAGAGAAGATATAGTAATGACCACTCAGGAGGCCTGTAATTACCTAAGGATTTCAAGACCTACCTATTTAAAGTATCTCTATGAGGGAAGAATCAAGGGGGCAAAAGCAGGAAGGGGATGGAAAGTTCTAAAATCAGAGTTGGATCGATTCCTTAAGGGTGAGAATTCCAACAATTAAGTCCAAGAAGGAGTTTTAATTGGTGAAGAGGACAGGAGAGAACGTGGATATTTTTGAGGAGAAGATCCTTGAAGATGGGGTGAAATCCACCCGTGCATTAATTCAGAGTTTTCTTCAAACGGTTAAGGCCTTTCGACTTTACGAAACAGGACATCCCATCCTTTCAAAATTCTTAGAGCGACTGAGGAAGGACTTTGACCATTACTTTAATGAATTTGATTCCTTCACCCTTCAGGTTGGAGAGCATCGACTCTTCTATCAAGGGAAAGTTGTTTATGAAAGTCAAGATATTAAGGAGAGCCTTGCCTTCCTATTCTTTAAAGACGGGATACGGGAAATCCAGTTTTCAAAAGGACTGGAGTTTAGGGAAATTCTCGATTTCCTCAACGTGGTCAGGAAAGGAGAACATGTAAATCGAATGGAGGACGATCTGGTTACCCTTCTTTGGGAGAAAGATTTTTCTCACATCTCCTTTACCACGGTGGATGATTTCTTGGGAGGAAGTGGCATCTTTGTTCCTGCAACCTGGGAGGATCTGGTCAAAGGATCCGAGTATAGAGGATTTGGGGATGTAGGATTAGGAGAGGGGGTGTTAGATAAGCATATCCAACAGGATTTGAATGAGGAAGGGGAGGGGCTAAAACAGATTCTTAACCCTTCCCCAGGACAATCCCTTGCTCAAGCCTGCCAGCTCACTCAGGATGAGATGGAAAGTATAAGGCAAGAAGTTGAGCAGGAACAAACCCCAGAATATCTATTTGTCTTAATCAATAACCTTATCGAAATCCTTCTCCATCTCGGTGAGGATATGGATGCTTATGAGAATATGATCTCTTACTTCGAACGTCTCATCCACTCCCTCCTCGAGCAGAAGGAGATCGAAAAGGTGGTAATGATTTTAAGAAATCTCAATGAGACAATGGAATCGATGGTGTTAAAGGATAAACAAATATTTGCCATCCATAGGATTCTTGATGCCTCATCCAGTCCCAGGTCTGTTGAACTTTTAGGCAAGGCTATGAAAAGCAATAAAGAAGTGAGTCAAGATTCGATCCTCCAATACCTTCAATTTCTTAAGAAAAAGGCCATTGATCCTCTCTGTGCCCTCCTGGGGGAGATGGAATCAGGGAAATGGCGAAAGGCAATTTGTGATGTTCTGGTTAAACTCTCTCAAGAGGATATTCAGCCCTTAATCAATTACCTGAAGGATTCAAACCCTTTTCTAATCTGCCATCTCCTTTACATCCTCGGGAGGATTAAACACCCTTCTACATTGAAGTATCTGGGAGGTCTCACGGAGCATAAGGATCAAAAGGTCAGGGAAGAGTTGCTTCAAGTTCTCAATAAATTTGGAGTTGAGGGGAAGGATCTGATCCATAAATTTTTGAGCGATCCTTCTCCCGAGATCAGGGCAAAGGCCTCCATCCTTTTTGCCAGAACGGCGAAGCGAGGAGCCACCCGGCCTTTGATGGAGATCATCCTCTCAGAAGATTTTTTTAAAAGGGGTTATGAGGAGAAGGCCTCCTTCTTCAGGGCCTTGGCTGAGACAGGTTCCGAAGAAATCATCCCTACCTTGAAGAAGATCTCAAAGAAGCGAAGGTGGTTCCAAAGAGAGAAGTGGAATGAGATGCGCCTCTGCGCCTCCAATGCATTAAAAATGATCGAGGCTAATAAAAGAGTAGTTAAAGATGCCATCCATTGAGAGAGGAAAAAGAAAATGAATGAGTTAGGACTCCAAGCCCCAAAAAGGAGTTTTAAGTCTGGAGAGGAGATGGACTCCGATCTCTCCCGAATGGGGAATAGCCTTGTAACGAAATTCCATGTATTGATGAAAATCTCACAGATTTACGATTCGAAAAATGTTGCCCTTAGCCAGTTCATTAAAGAATCGCTCCAAACCATTAATGGAGTCATTCAGAGGGAAGGAAGCTTCTCACTCAAAATTGTAAAGGATGACCTCTTCCTCAACGACCAACGCCTAAGGTATTCTGTGGAGGGATTTACCAGTTTTAAATATCTTCTTACCCAGTGGAAGAAAAGGTTAATTGGAGAAGTTATTTTTAAAGGTACGGCCGATGAAAGAATTCTTAGGGAATTCGTATACGCTTTGATGAACCTGGAAGAGGGCCGTGAGGAAAATGCAACTCTTCTCAACCAAAAATTATTCGATAGGGACATCTCAATTATAGAGGTTTACCCCCTGGAGGTTTTTGAGGGAGAGGAGGAAACTGTTCTTACCCGTAGAGAGGACTTCCGGGAGGTAGCCCAGAAGGTCTTCTTCGAAACAATCGGCACCGTCAAAGAAATAATCCGCAACATTCAAGGGAAACAATATGCAGATGTGAGGAGGTTAAAAAGACTGGCTCAAAAGGCGGTTCAATTGGTGATCGAGGATGAATCGATCCTGCTCGGAATGGCGAGCATCAAGAACTATGATGAATACACATTTAACCACTCCGTTAATGTTTCCATCTATTCCCTCACCATTGGGAAGCGTTTGGGGTTTTCCCGGGGGATGCTGACCGAGTTGGGAATTACCGCTTTACTCCATGATATTGGGAAATCAAAGATTCCGAGAGAAGTGTTAAACAAACCGGGTTCCCTCGACGAAGAGGAGTGGGGGTTAATGAAAAAACATCCTCTGATGGGAGTAGAGGCCATCCTCAACTTGAAACAATTGGGCGAGATCAATCCGAGAATGATAATCGGAGTCTTCGATCATCATCTCAAAAGCAACCTTTCTGGATATCCAAAACTCTTTCGGAAGAAAAAAGTGAGTCTCTATGGTCGAATCATTCAGATAGCGGATTCCTATGATGCCATGACCACTCCAAGGATTTATAAGAAAGTTCCTTATACCCCGGAACAGGCCCTGGCCATTATGATGAAGGAGAGAGGGGCCCACTTCGATCCCCTTCTCCTTAAGATCTTTATTGGGATTGTGGGAGTCTATCCCATTGGATCCCTTGTCCTTCTCAATACCCATGAACTCGGAATCGTCTATAAACCCCATCCTGACCCTCGATGGGCAGACCGTCCAAAAGTTCTCATAATTGACCGAAATGAAGGGAAGCAGATTAAAAAAGAAATGGTCGATCTAACCGAAATGGATGGGGGGCATTTTAAAAGAAGTATTGTCAAGACGCTGGACCCTTATAAATACCATATCGATATCACAAAATATTTTCTGATTTAAAGGGGGCGTTAAGGGAATCTCCCTCGTCAGTCTTTATGAAAGAAGAAGGAATGGATTTTAAGGATTCGACCAAACAGAAAAGGATTATCCTCCATTTGAGATGGGTGACGATCATCGTAACCTCTTATCTCATTCTATTTAACCGAGGCATCTCCTCTCCTGAATCGGCCCTCTTACTGCTTATCCTGGGTTACCTCTCTTCTAATCTCATCGCATATTTCATCCCCACTTCTTATTTTTCAAAACTCTCCTTCTTCTATATTGTTCTTCTCTTCGATACCCTAATGATCTCCTTGGGAATCTACCTCACCGGTAAATTTGAATCCGATTTCTATCTGGCCTATTTTCTGGTCATCCTCTTTGCCTCAATTGCTCGAAATTTTAAATTGCTCCTTGTAAATTCTATTGTCATCTGTGCAATTTATGGTTGGACCCTGTGGATGAGGGGATTGGAGCCAAAGGACTTAGAGGAGGGGATCCTTCTGAGAATCCCTTTCATCTTTGTGGTGACCCTATTTTATGGGTTTCTCACCCAGAGCTTTGAGAAAAGGACCCAAGAGATCAAAAGGGAGTTGAAGGAACTGGAAGAATCCGAAAAACGATATCGTCAGATTGTGGAGAGCTCACACGATTCTGTGGCCATTTTGGATGAGAAAAATCGGATAAAATTTTTCAATAGAAGGCTGGCTCAACTGACCCAATATTCTCCGGAGGAGGTATCCGGTATGGCCTTAGAGAGGATCCTGAGAGAGCCGGAACTGGAAACATTTCTTCAAGGATTGGTATCCAATTCGGATGGGAATGAGAGCGTGATTCGTGAAACGGATATCCTGCGCAAAGATGGGGAGAGTAGAAAGGTAGAGGCCAGTGCCTCTCGATTTTCAATGCCCTCTGGTCAATCCCACACCATCCTCTATCTTAAGGATGTGACCGAGAGGAGGCAAATGGAAGAGAGGATGGTTCAGTCAGAAAAGTTGAGGGCCCTTGGTGAACTGGCTGCAGGCGTTGCCCATGATCTCAATAATGTCTTGGGTGCGATTCTCGGAAGGGCTCGATTGATTAGATTAAGTTTAGGAGAGAAGGGTCAGGGGGCTCAAGGGATGCCAAAGGATGCCATTCAAAGGGAACTTGGTATTATTGAACGAGCAGCCCTCGATGGATCTCAAACCATAAAGAAGATCCAGGAATTTTCTCGACCTAAGTCAGAGGATTTTTACTTTCTCCCTCTTAATATCAATGAGATCGTAGAGGAGACCATCGATTTGATGAAGCCAAAGATAAAGGATGAGTCAGAAGAGAAAGGTATTTCCATTCAGATCCAAAAGGTTGTGGGAGAAGTGGTTCCGGTCATGGGAAATCCTACTGAATTGAGGGAAGTCCTGGTCAACCTCTTTATCAATGCAATGGATGCCCTACCCGAGGGTGGGACAATCACCTTCAGGACAGGAATGGAGGGAGGATATGTTTTTATTGAAGTTGGTGACAATGGCATAGGGATGCCCAAATCCATACAACAACGGATCTTTGACCCCTTCTTTACGACCAAAGGGCTCCATCGGTCAGGACTGGGGCTGAGTATCTCTTATGGAATTATCCAGAGACATCGTGGTGAGATCTATGCAGAGAGTGAGGAAGGGTTAGGCACTACCTTTATGGTAAGACTTCCAATTGCCGAAGAGAAAAGGGAGGTATAGAAAAAAATGGAAAAGGAGATCCACTCACCTAACCGAACCATTCTTATCATTGATGATGATGAAAGGGTGAGGTCTCTTCTCAGAGATATCCTTCTTTTCGGAGGATACCAGGTTGTGGAGGCCTCAGATGGAAGATCAGGGACCAAGTATATCGAGAGAGGTGGGTTGGTGGATATGGTCATGACGGATCTGGGAATGCCTGGTATGAATGGTTGGGAAGTCGTCAGGTGGATCAAAGAGAGGGCCCCGGAAATTCCTGTGGCCCTTGTGACGGGTTGGGGGGTCAATTTAGATGAGGAAAAGATAAGAGAGTCTGGTGTGGATTGGATTATTGCTAAACCTTTTCAGGTTCATGAAATTCTCGAGACCGTTCAGCTCTTTGTGAAAATAGATTAGGGTCTAAAGGCCTCTCCTTCTTTCAACCTTCTCCTCTCGGCATTGGGATCGATTCCATTCCTCTGTTAGCCTTCGAAGAATCTCCTTCTGTTGTTGAATGGCAAAGGAGGCATATTTTGGGTCCCTTTTCCTATAAGTCCTCTCAATAAAGCGGATCGATCTTTCTGTTGCATTAATTTTTGAAAGGATCATTTCACACTTTTTCAATCCCCAGCGTGCCTCAATGGAGTCCTCCGGATGGGAGGAGAGCCATAAGTAGTTCTGGTAGACATGATAGAGTGTAACCCCACGATCCTCTGAGATGGGAAGATAGATTCTTTCCATCCTCTCTTTAAATCTCTCTTGATCCAGTTGGTTCAATTCAATAAACTTATGGAGGTAATCCATTAGGAGTATGATGAAACTATCCCGCCCTGGCGTGCTGTAGATCTCCCATAATTCTGAGCCTTCCCTACACCCTCCCCTTTGACATCGCCGATAACCAGCCAAAACGATAGGAATCCTCTCCCTTAGGTAACCGGCGATGGTGTCAATAAGTTTTTCTGCCCTCTCCTGGGGATCGTACTCCCTGGGATCGATCCTCCTGGCTACTGCTTCTGAATAATCGATATGGCCTTCATAGAAATGAGAGGAATACTGTTCTTTCGAATAGAATGGGTGTTTATCTGTAGGAAGGTATCTCCACTGACCGTTTTTAAATATCGGCCAGCGAAACTTAACCAGACCTGAATAAGTGGTTGATTCTGGCCTTGTGGAGAGAAAGTTTCTCTGATTCAATTTTTGAATCTTTGCTGGGTACGAAGATTCCCAGGTCTGAACGGGATGTACATGACTTCCATCCAGGATGATCCGGGCGACAATCCCAGAATGGGATTCAGTGATGAAGAAGGGAGTTCCCGGTGTAACAGATTGTGGGGTAATTTCAATTGGATAGGTATCCAGTGGAAGGGTTCTTGTGGTTGTTTCGGAAAGCATATGGAGAAGAGCCCTGCGGAAGCGCTGGTCCTTATTCCATTCTTTATGAGTAGGGAGATGGCCCCAGAGAGTAGACCAATGTCCAATGAATTGATGATTCTTAGTGGTGGCTGCTGCTGGAAGATGGGCTATTCTGGCATAAATCCACCTGACTGCATAGGGAACATCGGCACAATCCACAGGGATTTTATACCGGAGGAAGAAGTCTTCATCAATATTTTCCTCCACCCATTTGGCAAATTTAATCTCTTCCTCTATCGTCCATCTACGATCTCCTACTCTCCAGACCTGAGAGGGATGCTCGTGGAGATTTTGTCCAAAACAAAACAGGGGAATAAAAAGAAAGAAGAGGATCAATAGAATTTTCATATTCTATATCTTAATGAGGGTTAGCGGGGGTTGTCAATGAGATCAAAATAAGATATTCTAAATTAAAAAAGGTAATTGGGATGGCCCTCCCTATTAGAATTTTAATTGCTGAAGAGGATTTAGATTTCCTTGAAATGATCAAGGAGTCTCTTAGGATGATCGGGGGTCAGTATCAGATAGAAACGGTTTTTTCAGGTGAGGGATGTTTAAAAAAACTCCAGGAGGAACGCTTTGATCTGCTCCTGTTGGATCAAAGGCTTCCCGATGGAGAGGGGCTCGATTGGCTAAAGAAGTTCAATCGAATGGGGATTGGAATTCCCACGATCTTTGTCACAGCCGAAGGGGATTCTAAGTGTGCCATTGAAGCAATGAAAGAAGGAGTATTCGACTACATTAACCGGTCCCCAGAATGTGCTAAAGCCTTTCCATTTGTTGCGAACAGAGCAGTCCAGGGATTCCATTTGATGGTTGAAAAGGTTCGCCTTCAGAAAGAATTGATAGAAACAAAGAATTTTCTTGAGTCCATTGTGGAAAGGGCGGGGGATGCAATTTCGGTCGTGGATCTTGAAGGGAGAGTGATTTATTGGAATGAGGGGGCTGAACGAATCTATGGATATAGAAAAGAGGAGGCCCTTGGGAAAAAGATTTCTGACTTTCTCTATCCCAAGGATGAGAGGTTAAGGGTAGAAGAAGAAACACTGATGAAAGAGTTAATGATTCGAGTCTGTGAAGGAGAAGTCATTCCCAATGTGGAGGTCAGAAGACAGAGTAAAGAGGGCAAGGAGATCATTGTGAGCATGACCCTTTCTCCCCTTCGGGACGTAGAAGGTAAAATCATTGGGATAACCCGAATCTGTAAAGATATTACTCAGGTGAAGAAGGCAGAGGAACGATTGCTCCTGGCAGAAAGGTTGACTTCCCTCGGAGAACTCACGGCAGGAGTGGCCCACGAACTTCGAAATCCGTTGGCTGGAATCAAGATCAATACTCAGATCCTTTTAAGACGAAAGGATCTCTCCGAAATGGAGAGAAAGCTTCTTAAAGGTACGGAAGAAGGGATCGAGAAGATTCAGAAGATCGTAGAGGATATGCTCCATTTTGCCAAGCCTAAATCAGCCGAATTTAGAGAGGCAGAAATGAATCGAGTGGTAGAGGAGAGCTTAGAGATCTTTCAAACAAAGCTGAAGAAGGCCAATATTTCTCTGGAATTTTTAAAAGGAGAGGGATTGCCCAAAGTCTGGATCGACGTCCATCAGATTCAACAAGCCCTCATCAACTTGATGCTTAATGCCATTCAAGCCATGGAAAAGGGAGGAAGATTAAGGATTAGAACTTATCAAGATTGGGAGCGGGTGGCCGTGGAGGTGAAGGACACTGGGATTGGGATTCCATCCTCCCATCTTAAGAAAATTTTTGATCCTTTCTTTACTACAAAATCAGAAGGAACAGGTTTAGGGCTTTCCATTACCCTTAAAATCTTAGAGGCTCATGGGGGGACGATTGATGTTCAGAGCACGGAGGGGCAAGGTTCAACGTTTACACTTTTTCTCCCGGTAAGAGGAGGCCATGCAATTTAAGATTTTAATCATTGACGATGAACCGATTCTTCGTGAATCCCTTGAAATTGCCTTAAAGGATTCAGGCTATGAGGTTTATTCTGCCCGAAGCGGTGAGGAAGGATTAGCCCTATTTAAAATTAATTATCCTGATCTTGTTCTATTAGATCACTGGCTTCCAGGAATCAATGGGGATGAGGTGCTTCGTCGAATGAAAGAGGAATCTCCCGATATTCCCGTAATCGTCATGACTGCTCAAGGATCGATCGAGATGGCGGTCAGCTCCATGAAGATGGGTGCCTTTGATTTTCTCGTAAAACCTTTTGGGTTAGACCAACTGGAGGATTTGATCAAGAAGGGACTTGAAAGAATTCGTTTGAAAAAAGAGGTTGAATGGCTTCGCGCCCAGTACCAAGAAAAGTTTCGTTCCGGGGGAATCATTGGGGTAAGTGAAAAGATGAGAAGGGTTTTGGAACTGGCTGAAAAGGTTGCTCAGGGTTCAGAGACTACGGTGCTTATCGAAGGGGAAACTGGAACAGGAAAAGAGCTCCTTGCTGAATATATCCATTTTTTAAGCCCTCGTTCCCAATTCCCATTTATCCCGATTAACTGTGGGGCGATCCCAAAAGACCTATTTGAGAGTGAACTCTTTGGGTATGAAAAGGGTTCCTTTACCGGTGCCCTGGAAAGGGGGAAGATAGGCAAGGTTGAGGCTGCAGAAAGGGGGACACTGTTTCTTGATGAGGTGGGGGAGCTGTCACCATCAGCCCAGGTGAAGGTCTTAAGGGTCCTTGAAGAGAAAGAATACTTCAGAGTTGGAGGAATCGACAAAAAAAAGGCAGATGTCCGGATTATAGCGGCCACAAATAAGGATTTAGAGTCTGAGGTTCGGAAAGGAAATTTTCGTGACGATCTCTATTTTAGACTGAATGTGGTTAAATTGACCATTCCTCCCTTAAGGGAACGAAGAGAAGATATCCTCCCCCTCTTTAAATTCTTCATGAATCATTTCAACCAACAATTTAAAAAAGGATTTTTTCGTATCTCTCCCGAAGCAGAGAGAATCATCCTTTCATACCGCTGGCTTGGGAATATCCGTGAACTCCGGAATACTGTAGAACGGATTGTTTTGTTGGAAAAAGGGGAAACTATTCTTGAAAAACATCTTAATTTCCTTACAGAGAAGGAAGCTCCATTCGAAGGGGAAAGGGAATTCAAACCCATAATTCCACCTCAAGGAGTTGTATTGGAAGAGATAGAAAAAAAATATATACTTGAGGCACTTAAAATAAAGAAGGGAAATAAGTTACAGGCAGCCAAATTGCTGGGTATCTCTCGTTCTGCCCTTCTCTATCGGATGGCGAAATATGGATTGTAAAAAGGTTGCCTGCCCCCTTTTTCAAATCTTAAGTTGTCTGGTTTTAGATATTCTGTCTAAAATCAAACAACTTAGAAATTTTTTAGTCATTTCAATTTATTAATTCCTTGGTCATTTTTCTAATATTTTATTTTAAACAATAATTCAAATTTAGCCTACCTCAAACTTTTCACTAAAAACTATATAAGAATTTTTAAGAACCGTCACAACTTATTGGTTTTAAAGAGATATTTCAAAAATTAACTTTTTCCTCTTATAGAGGTGATAATGTGGTATTTTTTTTGCTTCTCCTTAACGATAAAAAATATAAAAGATATTTGTACTTTTTATGAGAGTATTGATCGTAGAAAGAGATAGAACAGTTGGACAGTCTCTCTGCTATTTTCTTGAGCGCCAAAGAAATTGTGAGGTTTTTCTTGCCAGTTCGAAGAAAGAAGGAGAATCTCTTTTTAAAGCACTTCCCTTTGATATCGTACTCTGTGGGGAAAGCCTTCCCGATGGCAATGGTTTGGAAGTTTTATGTGAATGGGTGAATAAAAACCCAAAACTTATAACGATTTTGATGACTGTTCGGAGCGATGAGAAATTGAGACAAGAGGCACTTAAATCAGGGATTCGAGGTTATCTGGAAAAACCCTTCAACCTGAAGCAGCTTGAAGAGGCAATTTTTATTTCGGAATGCGGATTTCAGAATAAAAAAGAGGGATGATTTACAAATATTACAATCCCCTACGCACTATGCGCTTAGAAAGGAGGTGAGAAACGATGAAGAAGAGAATTATGGTCTGGATGCTGAGTTTTTTATTTTTCCTTTCATTGACCAGCATGACATTGGCCCAACAGGCAAAACCAGCAGGTCCTCCGCAGATTGTGAGGGATATGGTGGCCAAGGCAAAGGCAGAGATAAAATCGGTTTCAGCAGAGGATGTTAAAGCAGCGATTGATAAGAAAGAAAAGATGGTTATTCTCGATGTTAGAGATCCTGGGGAGTATGCTGCAGGACATCTTCCAGGAGCGATCAATGTCTCAAGAGGGACATTGGAATGGGGAATATGGGGTAAGGTTCCAGACCTATCCACCAAGATCTATGTCTACTGCAAGACAGCAGGTCGTTCTGCTTTAGCCACCAAGACTCTCAATGACCTAGGCTATAAGAATGCTGTTTTGATGGACGCTCAGTTTGAGGATTGGATCAAGAAAGGCTATCCTGTAGAGAGATAATCTATTAAAGAGGGGCATTCATAATTATTGAATGCCCCTCCAAATTCTTTTTGGATCAATTTTGTAAATAATAAATAGTTTTTTAAAGCGATGAATAATGATCATCTTAATTTAACAAGGCGGGGTTTTTTAAAGGTATCTGGAACGACGTTAGGTGTCCTATCCCTTAGCCATAAACTTATAGACTTTAATCGGTGGGTTTCCGCCAATATAAATTCCCGAGTTATTCGCACCCCTACCCTTTGTAATGGATGTGGCAATCGGTGTGGAATATTCGCTTATGTCAAGAATGGGCGACTATGGAAGATAGAGGGAAATCCTGAGGCCAATGGGAACCTTGGGGTGGTCTGTCCAAAAGGGCATGGCTATCTTCATGACCTTTACAATCCCGATCGAATTAAAGGTCCTTTAAAAAGGGTTGGAAATCGATTTGAACCAATTTCCTGGGAACAGGCCTATAAAGAGATTGCACAGAAGATCAATCTCATCCTTATGGATAATGGTCCACAGAGCATCTTCTGGGTAAACTATCCACAGCCCAATCACCTCTACGCATTGAGATTGATGCACTCCCTTGGAAGCCCTCACTATTTCACTCATGGAGCAACCTGTTACACTGCAAGAAATGCGGGCTGGGCGGCAACTGTAGGGCAACTTCCATCAAATGACCTCTCTCATTCCAAATACATCATGATCATTGGTCGAAACCCTGCAGGTGGGATCGATCTTGGCCAGGTAAAAAGAATTATAGAAGCCAAGGAGAAGGGAGCAAAATTGGTGGTGGTTGATCCGAGGCACAGCGAAACTGCAATCCTTGCTGATGAGTGGCTTCCCATCAAACCTGGAACAGATCTGGCACTCCTTCTGGCGATGATCAATGTGATGTTGAAGGAAGAACTATACGATAAAAAATTTGTTGCAGAAAAAACAGTTGGATTTGAGCAATTGACAGATGAGATTGTCAACTACCCTCCTGAATGGGCTGAAAGAATCTGTGAAATACCTGCAAAGACGATCCTCAGGATCACAAGAGAGATAGCCCATGCCAAACCTAAGGCATTGATCCATCGTGGCTACCACGCAGCCTTTGGAGCACAATATCTGAATAGTTTTCAAACTGCCCGGGCCTTAGCCATTGCCAATAGTCTCTTAGGTAATATCAATCAGGAAGGAGGTATCTATTTCCCTCAAACAGCCAAATTAGGGGAACTTCAACCCGAGCATCCAGCCCCTGAGCTTCCTAAGACGGGGAAACTGGATGGAACAGGGGTGCCGGGGAGATATCCCTTAGGAAGTTATGGAGATGGCATTGCACATGCTATTCCTGAACTTGCCCTCCGTGGGGAATTGAAAGCAGGGTTTGTCTATCATTATAACCCCCTACGAACTAATCCAAATCCAAAACGGGTCATAGCAGGTTATAAGAAGTTAGGTCTTCTTGTGGTGATCGATACTGTCCTTTCTGAAACCGCCTCCATCGCTCACTACGTCCTTCCCGAGTCGTTCTACCTGGAAAGGACAGAGGTGGTTGATACAAAACATAGTGGGAAGCGTGCTCAAGTCAGTCTTCAACAACAGGTCCTAAGGCCGATCTATGATACTCGGACAGGAACCCAGATAATCATCGAACTGGCAAGACACTTGGGGGTGGGCAAATTTTTCAACTTCAATATTGAGGAAGCCAATCGGCTTAGACTGAAACCTTTAGGTGTCACGCTGGAGCAGTTAAAGGAGAAGGGAATCTTATTTGTGGGAGAGGAGTGGAAGGAGGGATTCAATAAATTAGAGACGCCTTCTGGAAAAGTAGAGATTTATAGTAAAACCTTAGAGCGTCTCGGGTTTCCACCCATCCCCCGATGGGAGGAACCATTGGTCTCTCCAGACCCTAAAGACCCTCATTCTTTCAGGCTTCTTCATGGGAAACAATCCATCCATACCCATTCCATGACTGCAAACCAACCTGTGCTCATGGCCATTAGCCATCGTTATGATATGATCAGGCTATGGATGAATAGAAAAAGAGGGCAACAGTTGGGGCTTAAAGATGGAGATTGGGTGAGGATCAAATCTATGGTTGGAGAAGGGAGGATTCGAGTTCGCCTCATCGAAGGGATCCATCCTTCTTGTGTCTGGCTCCCCAGTGGCTACGGTATTTTTTCAAAATATTTAAAGACAGCCTATGATGTGGGTCTTTCATACAATGATTTTCTTCCAACTTATTTCGACCCTACCGTAGGCCACTCAATGTCATCGGAGATTGTGGTTCAGGTAACAAAGGCCTAATCCAGTTGCTGATTAAGTGTGGAATGGTTTGAAGCACTTCTCTGCAGGAGTTTAGCAAGATGCCCCGATATGGAATGGTGATTGATGAAACAAAATGTGTAGGGTGTCACGCCTGTCGTGTGGCATGCCATAACCAGAACGGTCTTGAGGAAAATGAGGCCTATAATCATCTCGAAGAGCGAGAATATGGAAGTTTCCCTAACTATTCCCGGGAATTCTTACCTGTCCAGTGTCAGCATTGCGATAACCCTCCATGTGTCAAGGTCTGCCCCACCGGTGCCTCCCATAAGCGGAAGGATGGAGTGGTTCTGGTAGACAAGAATAAATGCATTGGATGTAAGTATTGTATTGCCGCTTGTCCCTACAATGTCCGTATCATTAAAAAAGAAGGTTATATTGAAAAATGTCGGTTCTGCATCGAATTTGTTGAAAAGGGAGAGAAGCCGGCCTGTATGACAACCTGCATGACTGGGGTCAGGATGTTTGGAGACCTGGACGACCCCAATAGTGAAATCTCCCAATATATTATTAAACACAGGTTGAAACAGTTTAAGGCAGAACTAAACACCAAACCGAGAATTTACTACAAAAGGGGATGACGTAGTGCACGATAAAGAAAAAGCCTATTTCTGTGAGATCCTCTCCTCTCTTTTCTCTCCCCCGGATCAGGAGATGGTAAACCAATTCTCTCAGGGAAAGATCCATTCCTTTTTTAAAAGGTATGTCCAGTCTTTGGAAGGGGAGATTGAATTGTTAAAAGGATTTTTGTCTGAACTTCCTCCCCAAATCCTTTTAAGGGATTTAAAGGTGGAGTATGACCGACTCTTTTCTGATACGGGAAAAGAGAGAATTTCATTGGTGGAATCATTCTATAAACCCTGGACTCAAGATCCCCATTGCCAACTGCCTTTTGCAAAAGAGAAGGGATTTCTTATGGGGGACTCAGCCATTCACCTCTTGGCCCTCTTTCGACAATGCGGGATAGAGGTTTCAGATTACTTTAAGGGGATGCCTGACCATCTCGTCATTGAACTTGAGTTTCTGTCCCACCTCTATCGAGTGGCGGAGGACGAGGCCATTGAGGCCTTTATAAGGGATCATCTCGATTGGATTCCCTACCTTAAGCAAGATTGTGAAAGGGCAAATGCACATCCATTTTATATCAGCTTAATCGATCTTCTTAATCTATTCATCCAAAAAGAAAAAGAGAGACTGGAGAGGAGAAACGATGGAGAGAAGGAGATTTATTCAGACTCTATTTGAGGTTTTTACCATTGGGGGATTATTCCTTTTGGCCGGATGTAGCTCGAAGGAAAAGTCCCAAGCATCTGGCAATCAGGAAAAACTCTGGAACCTTGCAAGCGGTCAGCAAAAATCAGAGGAACCCATTGAGTTGAGTTATTGGAAAGATTCACCTGTCCTCTACAGGGATGCATCGATGGGTAAGACAGATCCAACTTTTGTACCCAAAATTGGAGGGGGGTGAAGTTAACCGAAAAACTTGCCGTAGGCAAGGAGAAATTAAAATAAAAATTATTTGGAGTTGGTCATGGAAGGAACGATACATATTATTTGGAATTGGATTGTAGCGGTTGATCTTTTTTGCGCAGGCCTTAGCGCTGGGGCTTTCATCATCTCGGCCACAGCCTATTTTCTCGGTCGACAACGATATGAAACCATTACGAGGATTGGAGCCTATATAGCCCCATTTCCAGTTATCATTGGGATCATCGCTTTGATCTATGATCTTGAAAGACCACATCTCTTCTGGAAATTGTTTCTTACCTTCCAACCCAATTCGGTCATGTCTCTTGGGGCGTGGCTTCTTTTATTTTTCTCCCTCTTCAGTGTGGCTCACTTTTACCTCTGGCTTCCAGAACGGTTTGACTATTTGAGGATCCTTCCTGCCATTCAATCCAATAGATTCCTAAGTCGTTTTCAAGGAGATAATCTGACCAAAGTGAGGGGAGTGGTAGCAGGCTTTGGAATTCCTATCTCCATCGGGGTTGGAATCTACACAGGCGTCCTATTAGGGGCACTTACCGCAAGGCCCTTCTGGAATAACCCAATGCTTCCGATGTTGTTCTTAATCTCTGCGATGATGACTGGCTCGGCTGCGATCTGTTTTATTGGATGTTTTGTAAAAGGATTTAGGGGGATGAGTCGAGACAATATCCATACGAATAAATTTATGATTCATTCCATTGATTTTACCCTCATGGTCTTTTCGATCATCGCTGTCTTCCTTTTTATCCTGGGCCTATATGTTTCACCCAGGAGTTCAGTGGCGGCGGTTCATCTCATCATGGGTGGAGAGTTTACCCTTCTCTTCTGGGTTCTTGTTGTTGGTGTAGGGATTGTCCTCCCTCTTTCCCTGGAGGTCTATGAGTTGATCCCTCATTACATTTGGCATGTAGAGTTGAGAGAGCACAATCCTTGGATTTCTGGTGTAATAACGACCTCTGTCCTCATTGGAGGTTTTACTATGCGATATATCATCATCTATGCAGGCCAGATGGCCCAGATCATCGCCTCCTAAACCAGTGCTTCAGGCGTTTCCATAAGGTTAATTTTTCAAAGACATAAAGCCCTTCTCTGACCCTTAAAAAAACCTCTTCTCCTATCCGCAGTTTTTTTGGAGAACGATAATCGGGATTGCAAGCCATTACCATCTCTCCATCTTTTCTTTTTACAAAGGCAAGGGCCAGGGGTGAAAGAAATCCCTGAGGTGGGGAGTGAAGGATGGTAAAGGTTTCGAGGGTTCCAATCCCTTCGGCAGGAGGCCTTTCAGAGGTCTTTTCTGAAATATTTACCTCTGGATTATATTCCAATTCCCACCCCCCCACTTTTACCCTTTTCCTGTCGCTTAGTTCAAGGATGGTGACAAAATTATTATTCCCCAATCCTCCTATGCTTTGGGCCAAACCAATCTCCGCCCGCTCCAGTTGCCTTTCCTTTACTGCCTCTCCCCTTAACTGGTAAACAATCTCCACAAGTTGAGCAAGACCAGAGGCTCCAACAGGATGTCCTCTCGATTTCAATCCACCGGATGGATTGATCGGTAATTTCCCTCTAAGTTCGGTCAAACCTTCCTTCAAGGCCTTCCAGCCCCCTCCAGGGGGAAAGAAACCTAAGTCTTCTGTTCCAATGATCTCAAATGGGGTGAAGGCGTCGTGGACCTCTGCAAATTGAATCTCTGAAGGATTGACCTTTGCCATGCTGTAGGCCCTTCGGGCCGCCTCTTTGGTAGAATTGAAGGAGGTTAAAGAGAGGCGATGCCTGACCGCCATAGTATCTGTGGCATGGCCAATTCCTGAAACTATTATTGAAGTAGGTCTTGAAGTAAGCACAATAGCGGCGGACCCATCTGTAATTGGCGCACAATCATAAAGACGCAAAGGGTAGGAGACAATCTGACTCTTTAGATAGTCATCCTTTGTAATTCTTTTTTTAAATTGGGCCCTTGGATTGAGAAAACCATTTGAGTGGTTCTTGATTGCCACCCGGGCAAGGATATCTTCGAGCAAAGAGGGAGAAAGGCCATACTCCTTTGCATACCTTTGTGCAATCAGTGCTGCCAATGCAGGCATGGTCGCACCATATCTCCTTTCTGAGCGGTCAATCACCTCGGAAAGGATTCGTGTGACCTTAGGGGTGGGAAGATGGGTCATCTTCTCTCCAGCAAGGACCAGAACATCCCTCATGTGGCCTGAGGCAACTGCATAGAAGGCAATCTCCAGCGCTCCTGCTCCAGTTGAAGAAGCGGTTTCCACACGGGTGGAAGGAATGCCTGTTAGATGAAGAGTATTGGTCAAAAGGGCTGCAAAATTTGAATCCCCAACAAATTCTTCCACATTCATCACTCCAATATAGATGGCATCTACTCTTTCCAACCCTGCATCTTTTAGAGCCATTTCCGCTGCCTCAGCCATCATTTTATCAAGCGAGTCCTTTGATTTCCCAAAATTAGTCATCCCAACGCCAGAGATATATACTTCCATTTAAACCATCCTTTTGAAAGGTATTCTTAAATGGTATTGAAACCCAATTGCCTTTCATAATATTACAATAAAACTGACCATTTCAAAAGGAGGGGACAGATAATCTAAAAAAGTGGAATTTATTAAAAGAGTGAATTTTTAAGAGAAGGGTTCGTATCTAATATATTGAAATTACAGATGAATTTAAATTATAACCTTGTGAAAAAATTTTTTTTGACGTCCAGGTCTTAGGGTATTATATTAGATAGAACCAGAAGTTGTAAAAAAGCCTACCAGGGTATAGATTTAGGTAGGATTTTTTTCATAGACTTTTTTCTTCATTGATAAGTTTTTTAACGAGGAGATATCAATTCTCCTTTATCCGTGGAAAACTTATCAAGTGATTTTAAAATCCTCCTCTTTGACCAATTGGAAAAATTTTTACAACTTCAGGGCTGAGATCATCGGAGGTTTAGGTTTATGGATGAGATCCTTTATCAGAAATTTTTAATGACCAAAATTTCCGATTTGGAATTGAATGTTGAAGAGAGTATGGGTCCTCTTCTTAAAAGACTGAGGAAGGAGTTGAAGGCAAGAAAAATCCTTCTTTGGCCTGATTTCTATTTTGGAAATGAGTGGGGATGTGTCAATAAGAAGATCTCGATCAGCATTCCTTTTTATTTGGCCATGCCAGAATTAAAAGAGCTGGAGGGAGATCCCCCAACGAAGGAAGAGATCTTGAAGACCCTTCGTCACGAAACAGGCCATGCGGTAAATTATGCCTACAAACTCTGGCAGAGGAAAGATTGGAAAGATATCTTTGGAGACTTCCATAAGAAGTATCGAGATGGATATCTCTACCGCGTCAATCCTTGGTCAAAGAGTTATGTTCGTCACCTTCACTACTTAGGAGACCCCCACTATGCCCAAAAACATCCTGATGAGGATTGGGCAGAGACCTTTGCCATCTGGCTCGACCCGAGATCTCGTTGGAAGGTGAAATATAGAAACTGGCCAACTGCCTTAGAGAAACTCTCTTATGTTGATCACCTCATGGAGGAGATTGCCGGAAAAGAACCCCTGAATTCAGATATAAAACGTGATGGGGCATATACCGAGATTGAGGAGACCGTTTCAGAGTGGTGGGGTCTGGATGGAGAGATACTGGATCAGGAGCTTCAGGAATACCTCACAGATATGAACGAACTTTTTACAAAACCACAAAATGGTTGGAAAAATCTTCTGCCTGCATGGAAGTTAATTAGGAAATATGCAAGGTCACTCACCGAGCATGTCAGCCTCTGGATTTCAGGATCAAACAAACACTCCTTACGAAAAAGGCTTCGTCAGTGGGAGGCCATCTGTCGGAATGAGACATTGGGATATCTTCCGGAAGAGGAGGAAAAGAAGTTGATTGAGTTAACCACACTTCTGACCTACTATGTGGTAGATGGTGTTCATCACTTCCGAAGTTGAAGGTGTTTATATAATGACGGTCTTTTTGATCGCTTTGATGACCTCTCGTGGCTCATCAATCAGTTGAAGGATCTCAAAATCGGATAGAGAGATTTTCCCCTCCTTGAGGACCACCTCCTTGATCCAGTCCAAAAAGCCCTTCCAATAATTTGAACCCACCAAGATCACAGGAAAGGGTTTGATCTTGTGGGTCTGAATGAGTGTGACAGATTCGAGGAGTTCATCCATAGTACCAAACCCACCAGGGAGGATGACATAGGCGACCGAATATTTGACAAACATTACCTTCCGAACAAAGAAATACCGGAAACTCAGAGTGACATTGGTATAGGGATTTGGTTTCTGCTCAAGAGGAAGTTCTATATTTAGGCCAATCGATTTTCCTCCCACACTGGAAGCCCCTTTATTGGCTGCCTCCATCAAACCAGGGCCCCCTCCTGTTATCACTGCAAAACCGTTTTCAGCCAGAAGCCTGCCGATCTGTTCAGCTTTCTGATAGATTTCCTCATCGGGTTTGGCTCGTGTTGAACCAAAAATGCTTACAGCAGGTTGGTATTTAGCAAGGGTTTCGAACCCCTCAACGAATTCAGCCATGATTCGAAACATCCTCCAAGAGTCCTGGATCGTAATCTCATTGATGACATACTGTCTATTGCTCATGGTTCATCCTTTCGTTGTGATTTGGGAATCGTTGTTCGTTACTTGAGAATAAATTTTATTGATAAATTAAGAATTTTATATTAGGAGAAAAGGAGGTTAAAGTCAACAGGCGACCCCAAAAAACGCTTAGCCCTATTCGAATAGCATTTGAGTTAAAGGATTCTAAGGATGAGAGTTAAATTCTTAGGCGGAGTCCAAACCGTAACGGGTTCTGCGACCCTCTTGGAGAGTGGGACGATAAGGTGGCTGGTGGATTGTGGTATGTTTCAGGGGGGAAAAGAACTTGAAGAGAGAAACTGGATGGTCCAACCATACCATCCCCAAGACCTTTCCTTTATCCTGCTCACCCATGCCCATATTGATCACAGCGGACTCATACCTAAACTTGTGAAGGAAGGGTTTTCAGCTAAGGTGATATGCACTAAAGCAACTTTGGACCTCTGCGAGATCATGCTTAAAGATAATGCGCACATCCAAGAAATGGAGGCAGAGTGGAGGAGTCGGAAGAATAAAAGGTCTGGTCTAAATGAATCCGCTCCCCTTTACACTATGAGGGATGTCGAAAAGAGCCTTCGATTCTTTCATCCTATAGATTATGATGAGGTTTATAATCTGAACGATGGGGTGAGGGTAAGGTTTCGAGATGCAGGTCATATTTTAGGCTCCGCTATCATTGAACTGTGGGTCAAAGAGAATGGTGAGGAGAAGAAACTTGTCTTCTCAGGCGATTTAGGAAATACGGACCAACCCCTTCTAAAAGACCCATCTCTGATCGATGAGGGGGATTTTTTATGGTTGGAATCGACATATGGAAATCGCCTTCATAAATCGCATGAGGAGACCGTTCAAGAATTGTCAACGATCATTAAGGAGGCGATCCACGAACAGGCAAAGGTCATCATCCCTGCCTTTGCGGTGGAGCGGACCCAAAACATTATCTTTACCATTGGTCAGTTGATCAAAAAGGGAACGATCCCTTCCATCCCAGTTTATATTGATAGTCCGCTTGCCATCTCTGCCACGGAGATTTTCAAGAGAAATCCAGAGTGTTTCGATCAGGAGACCAAGGCCCTCTTATGGGAGGGAGAGGACCCCTTGGATTTTCCTGAAATCATCTACACCCAGACCACCGAGGCCTCTAAATCCATTAATAATGATACGAGATCTGGAGTCATCGTCTCCGCAAGCGGGATGTGCGAAGCAGGAAGAATCCTGCACCATTTGAAACATCATCTTTGGCGTGAGTCCTCGCATATTGTTTTTATCGGTTATCAAGCAGAAGGGACAATCGGCCGAAGAATTGTCGATGGAGCAAAGATGGTTAAACTCTTTGGAGAGGAGATTGCTGTCAAGGCCCATATCCATACCCTTGGTGGCTTTTCTGCCCACGCAGACCAGAGGGGGCTTCTCGATTGGTTGTCCCATTTTAAAAACCCTAAACTGGAGGTCTTCATCAACCACGGGGAGGAAAAGATTTCTAAAGAGCTGGCTGAACGAATCGTCGAGCGATTTTCTTTCAAAACGATCCTACCACGATGGAAAGAGAAGAGATCACTTTTCGGGTATGAGAGAGAAGAGATGGAGAAGGTATTGCAGGAAGAAGAGAGAGAAGAGGGTGAGGCTCCCTGGAAAACTTTCCAAATCCTTTCTCATCAACTGGATCGAAACTATAAGAGGCTTCGTCGAAAATTAAGACATTTGAAATCAAAGGGGAGAGTAGTTCATGAGCCCCGTGCTTTAAGAAAATTGGAAGAAATAAACCAGAGGTTAGAAGAACTGGATTCAGAGATCGAATAGGAAGAAGAAGTTATATTGAGGTGAAATCCACTCAATCAACCCAAATTGGTAGAAGGTTCCCTGTCTTTTTAGATCTTGATGATCTCACCCTCGATCTTTTCCCCAATATTTAAAATTCCAATAGTACCATGACTAAGAAAAGAACGAGTTGGCGAACCAGGATTGAAGAAATAAACCTCTTTGACACGATGATTGGCAGGTGTATGAGAATGACCGTAGATGATGAGATCGACCTTATCAAAGGCCTCCCTCACCCTTGACTCCAGCCCAAAAGGGGGACCCCCACCATGGATCAGCCCAATCCGAAATCCTCCGAGTTGAAAGACCCTTTTTTGTGGAAAGGCCTCTCGAATTTCAGGTGGATCCATATTCCCACAGACAGCGATCAACTCTTTCAGGCCAGAAAGATACTCTGCAATGCGGAAATCAGTAAAGTCACCTGCATGAACGATCTGATCCACTTTTTTAAAGTGGTTTTCAATAATTTTTCTAAATTCAGAATTGGGCTCTCTTAAGTGGGTATCTGAAATAACGCCTATCTTCATCCTCCGATCCTCCCCGGCATTTACAGTGACAAATTTATGTTAGGGTAAAATAAAAGTTATGTCAATTGAGCAATAGGAGATCTCTGAAAAATTATTTAAAATGAGTTTTATAGACTGGGGAGGTGGGGTTTGTACTTTCATCTCCTTTTTTTATTTGATTTGGGTTATAATTTATTTGTGAATATTGGTAAGAAAAAGAAAGCACTGGTTCATATCGCCAAAGAAGACCTTCAGTTAAGTGATGAGTCCTATCGCCAGATTCTCAAGGCGGTTGCAGGGGTAGAAAGTTCAACAGAGTTGACCCGGGAGGGTTTCAAAAAGGTGATGAAACGTTTTGAGGAGATGGGGTTTAAAGGCCTTCTACCTCACCCTTACCATCCAACCTCCAAATCAAGGCTTATCCCTGCTGGAAGTTCCAAAGGTCAGGAATCGATCACCTCCGGTCAGCAG
>JBBIRM010000023.1:0-28376 GCA_037441765.1 Deltaproteobacteria bacterium
GAATACTCTTGGGTAAGGGCATAGGTTTGGGGGTCTTCCATCCTTGTAAAATATTCATCCACTTCCCCTCTAAATCGCGAAGTATCAAAAACAAGCCTTCCCTTTTCAAAATCGATTGCAATCCCAGGGAAGTTCTCAGAGGATTGGATATACATATCTTCATAGAGACTTACGTTTGGAAGTTGGGGCCAGAAGGGGATATCGAGGCTCAGGACAAGATCAAGTGCCCTGTCCACATCCCGATGGGGCATGATTCCCATCGCTGTAGTTCCCAATCTGGCTTCAAAGGACATAAAATTACCCAGAATAAAGTATTAAATAATATCGTTTAATTATTCTCAAAAATCAAGTTTCCGTAATCTTCGACCATTTATCACCCCTACCTCCCCAGTCTTTCTATGACTTTTCAGAACTATCCCATTAAATATTTGACAATCTTTTTTAAAATGTGAATAATCCAGTTATCCTTGCTAAGATGGAAAAAACACCGAAGATTACTGTTGGCATTATAGACCGAACGATTGAGATACAGGGTGATCTTAAAGGAAAATTCTTAACTGAGAGTTCTCTTCTTCTATCTGGCCGGTTTTCTGCAAGGGTTGAGAATGATTTAATTGTATTTCGGGATGATAGGGGTTCTGAGATCTTTCGTTCAAAATTAATCAGGCTAAAGCCTTTCAAAGATTCTACCTTCACACTCCTCCAGATGCCCACAGGAACTAAATTTCACTGGGAAAAGAAAGACGACCAAACCTTTTCCGGAGGGGAATTAATCCTTCGCTCCAGGAGTGATGGGACTCTTTCTGCTATCCATGAATTAGGGGTTGAGGATTATCTGAAAAGCGTGATTTCTTCGGAGATGAATGAAAGGGCACCAAAAGAATTTTTAAAAGCCCATGCGATTTTATCACGAAGCTGGTTGCTGGCGGGAAGAAGGGAGAAAAGAAGAAGTGAAAGTAATTTTTCAAAACCATCAAATCACAAGAGGGGGGAAGAGGAGACCATCACCTGGTATCACCGAGAAGAACATGACCTCTTCGATGTCTGTGGCCAGGATCATTGTCAACGCTACTATGGCATTCCAGAGGGATTATCCATAAAGGTTAAGGAGGCAGTGGAGGAGACTTCCGGGAAGGTAATGGTTTATCGGGATGAGGTTTGCGATGCCCGATATTCGAAATGTTGTGGAGGCATTACCGAAGAATTTAATACCGCATGGGAGGATAAAAAGATTCCCTATCTTAAAAGCATCTCAGACGGGCCCATATCTTATCCCCCTATCTGCAGAGAAGACGAGGCCTCTGCTTGGATCCATTCCAAACCCGAGGCCTATTGCAATTTAAAAGATAAAATCCTTCTCGGGGAAATTCTTTCCCAGGTGGACATTGAAACAAGTGATTTTTTCCGCTGGAGGGTTGAATATTCCCGAAATGAACTTGAGGCAATCTTGAGGGAGAAGTCAGGTTTTGATTTTGGTAGACTTAAAGAGATCATTCCTCTTCGCCGGGGTCCTTCAGGACGAATATTTTTACTCAAGATCATAGGGTCAGATAGAACCCTTATAGTCGGGAAGGAACTTGAGATAAGGCGATGGCTTTCAAGAAGTCATCTCTATAGTAGTGCCTTTGTGATTACTCGAGAGGCTGAGAGATTTATTTTCGATGGGGCAGGGTGGGGTCATGGAGTTGGGCTCTGTCAGATTGGCGCTGCGGTGATGGCCCTTCGAGGATTTTCAGCAGAGGAGATCTTGAATCACTATTTCAGAAATGTAGAAATTAAGAAGATATATTGATTTTGGAGAGGGGTTAGATGATGATCCCCCAGAAGGCGAGATCGAGAAATCCTTGGGCTTGGGTCCCTTCCCTGTACCTTGCAGAGGGGATGCCATACATTATGGTCGTAATGGTTTCTGTAATTCTCTATAAACGCCTTGGTATCTCCAATACAGATATCGCCCTGTATACGAGTTGGCTCTATCTTCCATGGGTCATCAAACCACTTTGGAGCCCTTTTATTGATCTTTTCAGAACGAAGAGGTACTGGATTCTTCTCATGGAGGTCCTGATTAGCGCCTCCCTGGCTTCAGTTGCTTTGACCATCCCTACCGAACGTTTCTTTCAGTATACCATTGCCTTCTTCTGGTTGATAGCATTTGGCTCAGCCACCCATGACACTGCAGCCGATGGTTTTTATATGCTCAGTCTTCCAGAACATCAACAGTCAGCCTTTGTTGGCATCCGAACGACCTTCTATCGAATAGCCACGATTGGAACCAAAGGTGGATTGGTTATTTTTGCCGGATACCTTGAAGGGAGCGGTTACGATATCCCAAGGGCATGGTGTATAGCGTTCTTTTTTTCAGCCTCCTTCTTTTCTGCACTTTGTCTTTACCATTTTTTTATCCTACCCTTTCCGATAAATGACCGTCCGCTCCATCAAGGTAATCCATCTTTCACTTTCTCCAATGAATTTCTTCAGGCATTTGGCCTCTTCTTCAAGAAAAAGGGAATCCTTTCGATCCTTGCCTTCTTTTTCTTTTACCGGCTGGCCGAAACCCAGCTTGTCAAGATCATTGCACCATTTCTTCTCGATCCCCGCTCAAAGGGAGGATTGGGGCTCTCTACCTCAGAGGTCGGAATCATCTATGGGACCGTGGGAGTGATTTCACTCATGATCGGTGGAATCCTCGGGGGATATGCGATTTCACGGAAAGGGCTAAGGTTCTGGATATGGATAATGGTTTGTGCGGTTCACCTGCCCGATCTCGTTTTTGTCTATCTATCACAGAACCTACCCAATAACCTCCATCTGATCAACCTCTGCATTGCTCTTGAGCAGTTCGGTTATGGTTTTGGTTTTACAGCATACACGATGTTTATGATCATGGTTTCTGAAGGAGAGTATAAGACAGTTAATTATGCCATCTCCACTGGCATCATGGCATTGGGAATGATGCTTCCAGCCATGCTTAGTGGCTGGCTTCAAGAACACCTGGGGTATCCCAATTATTTCTTATGGGTTATGACTGCAACCATTCCGGGATTCATTGTTACGGGTTTGGTAAAGATTGATCCAGAGTTTGGGAAAAGAAAGAGATAGGGGGAGGGGGATAAAAATAAAATGCTCTCAGAAAAACGACGATTTAAAACTGCCTTTATCCTTGGGGCAGGGTTGGGAACGAGGCTTTTACCCCTCACCGAGCGGTGTCCGAAACCACTTCTCGAAATCGGAGGCCGGCCTATCATCACCTATGCGATGGATCATCTCTTGAAGATAGGGGTGGAGCGATTTATCGTGAACACCCATCATTTACCGGAACTCTTTTTGGAAAAATTTCCTGATGGAAGATGGCGTGGCAGATCTATTCTATTTCGGCATGAATCCATACTTCTTGATACAGCAGGAGGGTTGAAGAATATTGAGGATCTTCTCCATGAGGACGAGGCCATCCTCTGCTATAATGGGGATGTGATCACTGATCTTCCTCTACAAAAACTTATTGAGGCCCACGAGAGATATCGGCCGGAGGTAACGCTTGTCCTTCGAAGTAGAGGTACGATTTTGAATGTGGATATCAATGAATCAGGGGAGGTCTGCGACATCCGTCATATCCTTGGAACCCCAGGAATTAAAAGATGCCTTTTTGCAGGGATCTATGCTGTTGAGACATCGATCCTTGAGTATCTCGAGGCTGGAAAAATAGAATCTGTTATCCACTTTTTTATCAGAAGAATTGTTGAAAGACCAGGATCGGTCCGAGGGATTCTTATCGATGAAGGGGAGTGGAATGAAATTGGTTCAATCTCCTCTTTCGAAGCATTAAAGACCTTAATGGGATGAGCCAAGGTTAATGTTTTTATCATGGGGATTCTCCTATCCAAACCTTACAATTTAACCTTCAAAGAAATGATCGATCTTGCTCGACAGTGGTTAAGACTTCCAGAGGGAATGCCTGTTGAAATACTCCCCTTAGAGGGAAGAGGCTCTGAGAGGGCTTTCTTTCGATTGAAGTGGGGTCAAAACCATTCAGCCATTTTAATCCATTACAACCCAAAGCGAATTGAAAATACCTACTATGCAGAAATTGCAATATTCCTTCATCAGATAGGTATCCCCGTCCCCCGTCTCCTCCATCACAATCCTAATCTCTGTCTTGTTTTGATGGAAGATCTTGGAAATCTGTTGCTTTACGATTTCAGGAAAGAGAACTGGGAAATCAGAAAATGCTTCTACCAAAAAGTCATTTCCTCCATTAACAGACTCCATGTTTTTCCATTAAGCGATTTTCCAGTGGGGAAGGTGAGGATGATGGATGGGTTTTCTCCAGACCTTTATCGCTGGGAGCAAGATTACTTCAGAAATTATTTCGTAAGGGAAGGTTGCGGGATTGACCTTGCCCCTTCTTTTGAGAGGGAGCTGGAAGTTGAACTTTCCAACTTATCGAACCGACTTTCAGAGTTTAGGGGTGCTCTCATCCACCGTGACCTCCAGTCCCAGAATGTAATGATCCGTGGTGAAGATATCTTCTTTATTGACTTCCAGGGGGTTCGGATTGGAAATCCTTTTTACGATTTGGGTTCACTCCTGTGCGATCCTTATGTGAGCCTCACAGAGAAGGAGATAGAGGAACTCCTATCTTTTTATTACGATCTATCGAAAAGGAGCATTAATTGGGAGGATTTTTTAATTAACTTCTGGGAAGCGTCTGCCCAACGTCTAATGCAAGCCCTGGGCGCCTATGGTTTCTTGGGGCTAAAAAAGGGGCTTAGGAGTTATCTTGACCATATTCCAGGTGGAGTTCGCATCCTCAGTCTTATAACAAACCAAATAACCTCACTCCCAAAACTCCAGGAACTTACGTTAAGATGCCAGGAGATGCTGAACCGCATTGCCCAGACCAAAGAGGATAGGGAGAGCAACCCATGAAGCCCATCACTGTTGTCATGACCTACTCCCCAGATCCTTCTTTTAAGAAGGCCCTCATTGCTATGTCAGGCTCTGAGTTGATCGAGTCGTTTATAGTTCTAAGTCAAAGGCCTATTCATTTAAAAATAAAAAAATGCCATAATTTATCATTAGGGCCTATTACTTCCTATAAAACGCTTCAAATCCTTTTATCAAAGATTAAAACAAAATTCTTTCTCCTTCTATCTCAAACCCAATTGATATGGATGGATTCAAAATCAATGGAGAGGTTTATATGCATTGCGGAAGGGACCAGAGCAGGAATGGTTTACTCAGATTTTTATGAGGAGAGCGATAAGGGAAGGGACCTCCACCCTTTGAATGATTACCAGATAGGGAGCGATAGGGACGATATCGAATTTGGTCCACTGGTTCTATTCTCAGTCCCTGCTATTAAGGGAGCGGTAAAAAAATATGGGGTGTTAAATGATGTTGAGTTTGGGGGTCTTTATGATCTTAGGCTGAAGATCTCCATTGGACATCCAATCTATCATATTAAAGAACCACTTTATACGGTGAGAAGTTCTGAAAAGGGGAATTATGAGTCCTATCGCGAAGAACGATTGTTTTCCTATCTCGATCCCCGAAACATGAGGGTGCAGAAGGAGATGGAAATTGTTTTTACCGATTATTTAAAAAAGGTTGGTGCCTATTTATCTCCTGAGAAACTTAGGGAAGTTGATCCCGAGAAAGGAGCCTTCCCAGTGGAGGCATCCATCATCATCCCCGTAAGAAATCGGAAAGAGACCATTGCGGAAGCGATAAAAAGTGCTTTTTCTCAGGAGACAGATTTCCCATTCAACATCATAGTGATAGACAATCATTCAACTGATGGAACCACTGATATTGTCTCCCGATTTGCATCCAAGAATTCTAAACTCAGGCATATCATTCCAAAGAGATTGGATCTTGGGATCGGGGGGTGCTGGAACGAAGCCGTCAGACATAAGGCTTGTGGGAGGTTTGCTGTTCAACTCGATTCTGACGATCTTTACAGCAGTCCACATACCCTCCAGAAGATGGTTGATCTACTTCGCCATGGGAATTATGCCATGGTAATTGGTTCCTACACACTGGTTGATTCCAATTTAAGGCAGATCCCTTTAGGTTTTATCTCTCACTCCGAATGGACCGATGAGAATGGCCATAACAATGCACTGCGGGTGAATGGTCTGGGGGCCCCAAGAGGGTTTAATACTCTCCTGATGAGAAAAATCGGATTTCGAAATGTGAGTTATGGTGAGGATTATGAAGTGGGGCTTAGGATTTGCAGGGAGTACCGAATCGGAAGGATTTATGAAAACCTATATCTCTGCAGACGCTGGTCTGGGAATACAGATGCGAACCTCACCATCGGACAGCAAAATCAGAGAGATTATTTTAAGGATAGGATTCGAACTAAAGAGATTGAGGCAAGGAAAAGGTTAAATCGGGATTTAGGTTTTAAAAAGGGCCTAAAAGGCAGGGTTTTTTAAAGTTTGATGGTGATAGATTCCTCCTTAAGGATTGACTAACTAAGTATTCTTGCAACCATAATTCCCGAGTGACTTCTGTTTTCCATCAGATATCGATGGAGGGTTTTTTTAGATAGAACAATCTTTCCCTCCTTGGAGGAGGCGTGAAGAAGGTGGATTCGATTCCTCACTCTAACAGCAAGCCCTGCATGCTTAACATCAAGACCTTCTTTGTGGGTGGTGATACCAATTATATCCCCATTTTCAATCCGTTCCTCTAATCCCCTGACCTCCTTCTTAGGAATGAAAAAGAGAACCCTTTTGCTTATATTCCTTTCTACAGATTTGATGGAGTGAAAGATCGTTGGGTCTTTCAAGGAGGGAAAGAGATCCAAATGGGATGTCATATAGTGGATGGACTTCCTAAATGGCCTTCCCCCAATTTCAGAGGTGATATCCCTAAGAAAGCCCTTTTTCTGATTATCGTAAATCCAATCTGAAAAATAGTGGAGACGGGAAGGGAATCCCCTAAGCCGTCCATCCCTATAACGGATCTTCTGAAGTATTCTTTGAAAGGACTTAAAAGATCCTTTCCGATTTCTTATAAGATGGAACAGAGCCAATACATTTTCAATAAAGGTCACACAGTCAAACTCCCTAAAGTTTATTAAAACACGTTCTCTCCGATTCGTTTCGAGGGTAAACGATTGATAGGGTTTTTCAACAAAGAGTCGGCCAATCTCAAGGATCAATTGGGAGGGAGATCTTTTCAAACTCTCTTTATTATTTAAGAACCTAAGGTATTTTTTTAAAATCTTCTCGTCCTTTGCTTTAGGATTCAAATTCCCTTCCTTTTCTTTCCAATCCATGGGATATTTTAAAAGGTGGAGGCTTGGGCGAGACGGATCAATTTCCAGGTCAGTGTTTCCGTAAGCACGGCGACGTCTTCAGCGGTAAGATAATCTTTAATGTTTTTATCAAAAAGAATATTCCCACCAGGTGGGACTTCCTCATCCCCTCTCCATAGAATGATGATGATTCGAACAAAGGGGAGGGGTTCAATCTTTACGGATAGATCACCATAACCTGCCTCCTTCCCCCCCAATTTCTTTGCTATCTCGAGGAGCCATTCTGGCCTTTCACCGAAATACCTTAAAATGGGCTGTTGAGTTCTCTGTTGAAAGGCAGGGCAATAAAATTTTCCTCCCTGAAGTTGCGCATAGGTAATAAGTTTTTGGGTGAAGGGGGTTCCTTTGGCCTGGGTTAAGTAATGAAGGATGATTATTCTGTCCTTGAGAGGCACCTCCTCTTCTTCATCCTTCAGCCTGATTTCACCTTTGGAGATATCGATCAGGTAGGAGCGGTTAAAATAGGTGAGGGTAATTCTATCGGGGTCAAAGGGGTGGGCACCTGTTTTTCGGCAGAGTTCTTGGGGATTCATTCCTATCAACTTTTTACAGGCCAACTCATAGGCAAGTTCAAACCCCTGTTCAGAGGGGTTAACGTATAGGTTCATAACCTGCCTCTTTTAATATCTTTTTCACAGAGATGGATGAGGGAGAGTCTTCCGGGATCTCAAAAAGGGAATAACCTTTTAGGTTGTTTTCCCTTACTTCTGGATCATACTGAATCCTTCCCAAATATCTCTCTCCGCTTTGGAGCAGATAGGTTTCCACCTCATCCGTGAATCTATAGTTTCCTACAAGGTAAAAATTCTTATAGTTTATTCTCACCCCCCTGGTCACATATTTTATTCTTTCAATGTGTTTGGCCGATTTTTCAGATGGATCGAGCACAACAAAGAGGTCATCAATGTCCGGAGTAATTTTTCGATTGAGATGCTCTAAACCAGCAGGGGAGTCAACGAGGATCATCTCATAATTCTTCTGAATAGTCCGAATGGTTTCCTTAATCATCTCATCAGGAAGGCAGTAACAACCCGGGGCGAATTTAGTTCCGAGTGTGATGAGGTCAAACTTTCTATCTCGATAGAGGATCTTTCCTTCTTCCATTAAACGTTTCAGTTGGTCCGGAGCCTCTTCCTTCCCCTTGCTTTCTTTTCCTTTATCAATGATCTTAGAAAGAGCCTCGGAAACCGTGACCTTTTCCTCTTTTTCTAAATCAACCCCCACCATTTTGGGTAGACTCCCATCTGGGTCAAGGTCGATGAGGAGAAGGGGGTATGCCTGGATATACCTTGCAAAAAGAGTTGTGAAGGTCGATTTTCCTGTTCCTCCTCTACCCGTGATCACATTGATCTTTCCCATCTTAAATCAATCCTGCTTTTTCTAAGATTTTTTTTATCGATCGACAGGCAGGTGAATCTTCGGGCAGTTGTCGAAGAGATTTTCCGGTGAGATTATAGGTTTCAACCTCTTGATCATACTCAATCCTTCCCAGAAAGAGTTCTCCTGCCTCCTGGAAATGCTTCTCAGAGGCCTCGTCAAACATATAATTTCCTACTAAATAGAAGTGATGGTAGATCGTCCCCACCTCTCTCAAAAGGAGTTTGACCTTCTTGATATGGGTAAGTGATTTTTCCGAGGGATCGAGGATGAGGAAAAGCTCGTCCACCTCTGAGACGATATTTCTATTAAGATGCTCCAGACCTGCTGGAGAATCGACAACAACATTGGTATAGTTTTTTGAAAGTTCACCGATGGTCTTTCTCAGAAGATGGTCAGGATAACAGTAGCATCCCTCAAGGTCTTTGGTCCCAAGGGTCATGAGATCGAATCCTCTCCCTTCATAAAGGACATCAGCCATAAGGAACCCTTTGAATCGATCCTCAACAGGGGTGAGCGGACTTCCACCTCTCTGTCTTTCCTTTACAGCATCATAGAGGGCTTCAACAACAGTCCTCTTTCCTTCCTTTTGAAAGTCGATTCCAAGCATGTCTGCCAGACTTAGATCAGGATCAAGATCGATCAATAAGGATGGGGGTTTTAGATATCGACTCATCAGGGCCACAAATGTCGATTTTCCTGCCCCCCCTCTGCCAGTTGAAACAATCTTTCTTGCCAATTTCCCTCTCCTTTTAGATCTTTTATCCCTTTTTCTCAGGAAGAGCACTGATTGGGGATACTTTAATTATAGCACGATATTGAGGAGGACACACCTCGAGACACGTCCCGCATTTAGAGCACTTCTCCTGATCGATTACCTTGATCTCACCCTTTCCCCCCTTGATCGCCTCGGTTGGGCAAACCAAAATACAGTGTTCGCATGCACGGTCACATTTTTCAGGGAGAATAAAGTAGGCGATGAGGTCTTTACAGACCAGGGCAGGGCAACATTTTTCGATAATATGAGCCCTGTATTCCTCGCCAAAGTAACGAAGTGTCGTTAGGATTGGGTTTGGGGCTGACCGTCCCAGGCCACAGAGGGAACCCATCTTTACATCCTCGGATAATTTTTGGAGAAGGTCAAGGTCATCCAATTTGGCCTTTCCTGTGCAGATGTCCTCCAGAATGCTAAGGAGTTGTAGTGTTCCCATCCGACACATCGTGCATTTGCCACAGGATTCTTTGGTGGTAAAGTCAAGGAAAAAACGTGCAGTGTCCACCGCGCAATCATCCTCATCCATGAAGATCATCCCGCCTGAGCCCATCATGGAACCTGCTTCATTTAACGAATCAAAATCAATAGGGATGTCCAGTAGGGTTTCAGGGATGCACCCACCTGAGGGCCCACCAATCTGGACCGCCTTGATTTTTTTCCCATTCCGCATTCCACCTGCAATGTCATAAACCAGTCTTCTCAGAGTTGTACCCATTGGGACTTCCGTAAGACCAGGATACTGGATTTTTCCTGCAAGTGTAAAGACTGCAGTCCCTTTGCTATGCTCTGTTCCAATGGAGGCAACTACATCTGCGCCCTCTTTTATGATCAGGGGGATGTAGGAAAACGTCTTCACATTATTGAGGAGTGTGGGTTTTCCCCATAAACCAGCCTCAGCAAGACGGGGAGGCCTTACTCTTGGCTCACTCCTTTTCCCTTCAATAGCAGCAACCAGTGCAGTCGCCTCTCCTGAGACAAAGGCCCCTGCTCCCTGAGCAATCTTTATCCGAAAGTTAAATCCACTTCCTAAAATATCTTCCCCCAAGATTCCTAATTCTTCACCTTGTCTGATAGCATTTTGTATTCGCTCAATCGCTAATGGATACTCAGCGCGAACATAGATAAAGCCCTTTTGGGCTCCAATTGCATAACCAGCAATGATTAGGCCTTCAATGACCTGTTGAGGATTGCTCTCCAAAATAACCCTGTCCATAAAGGCTCCAGGATCCCCTTCATCTGCATTACATACAACATACTTTTTGCTCCCAGGAGATTGACGGCATACCTCCCACTTGAGTCCTGTAGGAAATCCTGCTCCACCTCTTCCTCTAAGCCCAGACCTCTTTACTTCTTCAATTATTTCCGCTTGGGGGAGTTTCAGAGCCTTCTCAAGGGCTTGAAAACCCCCATTTGCTATATAGTGGTGGATATTTTCAGGATCGATATAACCACAATGTTTGAGAATGAGGCGAAGTTCGTATTCAAACCTTGGAAGTTCAGGGATAAAGGGTCCCCTTACTTCATCAACCTCTAATGTTCCTAAGGCAAGTTCGAGGCATGGATCTTCACCAAGAAGGTAGCCCTCAACAAGACGTGAAACTAGGTCAGGAGTGATGCGAGGGTAGACAATTTGAAAGGAATAAGGTTTGGAGAGGATAACTAAAGGCTCAGCCCAGCATAAACCCATGCATCCTACTTCAATCACAGGTGCTTGGAGGTTGTGTCTTGATAGTTCTGATTTGAAGGCCTCCACAACATCCAGCGCTCCTGCAGCCCTTCCACAGGTCGCTGTCCCAATAAGAATGTGAGGAGAAGCCCTAAGATTCTCCCATTGGGACTGAGCCTCTCTTTTAATTTCTTCAAATGTCAATTTCCTTTTTGCTTTCTTGTCGATATGGAATTAAGGATTCTTCAACTTTAAATGGGGACATCTTTGGATAAATTTTGTCCTTTATCACCGTGACAGGCGCCAACATACAACATCCAATACAGGCGACCCTTTCAAGACTAAACTGACCATCTTCTGAGGTCTCCCCTACCTTAATTTTTAGCTCCCGTTCCAGAGCCTCTAAGACTAACCTTCCTCCAGCAAGATGGCAGGCAGTCCCCATGCACACTTTAATATGGTTTTTCCCAAGGGAGGTTAGCCGAAATTGATTATAAAAGGTAGCCACCCCCCATACCTCAACAGGCCTCATTCTTAGGGATGAAGCCACTCTCTTCAGGGATTCTTTAGGAAGATATCCAAATTCTTTCTGAATCTCGAGGAGGATTGGGATTAGGCCATTTTCTTCATCTCTATATTTTTCTAAAATCTCAGAAACTTTTTTAGTAAGAAAAGCCTCTTGCTTCTCTTTCATTTTCTCAATGTCTTAACATATTCTGGAAGGAAGGCTCCAATCCCAGAGGCCTCTCTCGGACCCACCACTATCTCCCAGCCCGGAAGTGCATCTTCCAATTCGCCTTTAATTCTTGCCACTCTACCAGGTATGACAAGTTTCTTATTTTTGACCTTGGCTTCAATCCCTGACTTCTTCACCATAGCGCCAACCTGATCCCCGGTAAATTTCCCTGCAGCCCAGCCAGTAAGAACACCGAGTCCCTCTGCGTCCTTGACACAGAGGTAGGCTGGGATTTTAGTGGCCTCAATGGCAGAGGAGACAATAAAATAGGTGAGTGCCCAGTTGGAGGTAACCAATACTGGAGCATTCTCATCAGGGGTTCCTATCTCATAATATTTTTCTTCAACAGCCATTGGAAAACGAGGATCGGTATAAATATTTAGACGCTGAACGAGGAGGGGAAGAAGGGAATATTGGTCAAAATCAGAAAGGACAATGATAGCCGCAAATTTAGTTATCATTACAGAGGCGGTTAATATCTCTTTTATTCCATCCTTTGCCATAAAACAGGGAAAGGCAATTGTTGGATACCCCAGAGGCCTAAATCCTTGTTTTAGAGCAGCTCTTCTGATGAAGGTCTGATCTTTAATTGCTTCCATCAGGTTCTTAGAACCAGGGTCTAAGACAGCATCATCCAATTTTGCCTCTTTCAGTTTGATGGTCAATGGGATTAATTCTTCAATGTTTGCTCCCCTAACCCCAACTGGGGTTGGTTTCTCCTTGATTTTTGGAATAGCCTTATCAATATTCTCTTTTGTAATTGGGTAAAGCAGTGGCTTTCTTTCAGCACAAAGATCACGTGCAGAAAAAAGGGCATCAAGATCCTGTGAGATAATAATCATTCCAAGGTCAGTAGAATCAGTAACCTTCTTCACAAGACTGAGGAATTTATTCTTATCTCCAGATTCAAAATGAATAGCGATCAGATCCGCCTTGAGAGTCAATCCTACCCAGGGAAACTGGAGTTCTTTGACCTTCTTAATCTTTTCATCGATCTTTGCCTCGCTCTCTTTATCAGATATGAGGATGGCAATTCCTGGTGGATGAACATAGGTCTTCTCATGACGGTAGATCACCTCTTCGTTTCCAATCTCCACTTTATTGTTCCCAGTACCAATGGTCACCAGTTTAATGGCTGGGGCGAGGAGATCTTCAAGTTTGGCCTTCACCTCTGGAGAGAGGTATGGGCATTTATCTAAGGAGGCCCCACCTGTTGCCAATTTCATTGCAAAGGCAAAACAGGTAGGGAAACCACAATCCTTACAAGGTTTCTTTCCTGGAAGCATCTTTACAATTTCTGATCCTGATATTGGCATAATCATACCCTCCAATAAGATTAATTAAGAATTTTTAAGTGATAAGTGAGAAAATTTTGGTCAATGTTCATCGGTCACTTACCGCTGTTATTTATGTTGGTAGTTCAACCTCTCCCTTAACCCATGGATGTCCGACCTTCTCTAAGAAGGCAGTCAGTTCATCCGGGTTTTTGGCATCCTCCTCTGTCGCAATCTTATCATATAGCCCCTTTGCTTCAAGGACATCTTTGAACCTCTCCTTGATCTCCTTGGGCATCCAAACGATTCTTGCCAACCCCCCATCTGCCTGAATAAATTTTGGTGATCTAATTTGTTCAAGCCCGGTGCCTAACCTTCCTTCAATCTGTTTTCCTCCTGAGGTTTCACCTGCCATCCTCGAGAAGGTAATTCCAATGACGGTTTCTCCTTTAAATTCTCTATTGACAATGCCAAAGGCATCTACTTCTGGGATATAGAAGACGATCGCCTGAAAGCAGCCACACGAGGTATGTGGATGTTCAAAGGCACTGTAAAGATAGACCCTATCATAGGTCCCCAGGGATTTCTCAGCAACAACTTTATTTACCCCCTCATACTCTCCCTTTACGGGATCGATCAATTCCCCTTTCTCGATCGCAAAGATAGGCCCTTCAGGGTCAATCTTTGCAGCCGCCCGACCGTCAAACCAGTTGATTGCTCCGCAATTGGCAATCCGATTTGGCGCAATGATGGAGCAGTGAGTGGGGGCAAAACTCTGGCACAGGACACAACCATAAAAAGTATCCACATCCTCATCTTTGAGTTGCCGGGCTCGTTCATCTCTTGCCTCATATCTTTTTAGAGCCTCCGGAAGAAGTTCCTCAACTTTTTTGGGATCTGTGATGATTGTTGTTTGAATCTTTTCGATGATAGGCATCTCAGAGGTAAATAGGAAGTTAAAGATCTCACCCAACTCCTTTAAGGATGTGAACCCTTTTTTGTAAGCATCGGTGCTCACTCTTACCCACATATCCTGCCTCTGGTTCATGTGGTACCAGCCCTGGATGAAATTGAGATACATGTGGATTTTTCTCTCAATGATGGCCTCTGCATCCTTATCCAGATCGGCTCCAGCCACATCTATCAAAATAGCGATGGGATAGGAGCCACCCTTATCCGCCTCTGGATCATAAGGGCTCAATTCATTGAGGTCAGGCCCAATGATCTCCACTTTTTCATTTTCAATCTCATCTGGGCTCTTAACCGTGGCCAGTTCAAACTTATATGCCACCTTGGGTCCTCCAAACTCAATGTAGAGATTTTCTTTCCGAATCACTTCTCCTTCATATTGAGGTCCAATGTCAACATGAAACTCCATTTTTATTCTCCTTTCGTAGGATGATTTATTCTTTCTTTAAATGTTCGATTAAACCCTCCAAGAAGGCTTTCCACTGCTCATCTTTCCTGTAATTGGGAAGAGAAAAATCGGCATGAGGATAAAAGTATTTACAAAGGGTCATGGTCTTAAGATGGGGGGCAAAATGCTTCAGCACGGAAAGCCCCTGTTCCCCAAGATCGGTTCTAACACCGAAGAACATGACCAGATCATGATTCCCTTCTTTCCTCACCCCCTTCCAATTTGGATCCTTAAGGGCATTGATGATCTCTACAATGTCATAGACACTGTCAGGATTTACTCCCAACTCCACCATCTTTGATTTGACCGTAGCGGTGGCACAGGTTGGGATATTCTTGGCTTTGGCAATATCCAGGGCATATTCGATAAGCAATCTTCCACCTAATGTAATCTTCGTTAAACGTGGCCCAAGGACCAGTAGAGGCCTTTGGGCTTTTGTAATCTGCTTTGCATACTCTGCAGGATCCTCTACCAGCCTGGCTGTTCTCGTTCCTGTCAAAATGTTGACCCGATGAAAGGGCATTAATGGCGCTAATTGACTCATCTTTTTTCCTCCTCTTATTAATGGATGACTGAATCCACTGGAACCTTCGTTGGATAAGTTCCAATCAGGGTTGGAAGTCCAACAGGTTCTTTTGGTTTCCAACCAATCTGGGTTAAGTAAGCCTTTACCTCTTTTTTATAAACGAGAGGGATATCTGCATCCCTTCTCACATAAAGCGGAAGATCCTCCGGCAGGCCACCTCCCATATACTTCTTGTAGAGGGAGATATAATGGTTCAACTTGATCGCCCTTCCTTGAGGTGTGTCATTCTTTCGGATGCAGAGTTTTGGAATCATCACCATGGCCTTCTCTTTCGTCTCACAGACATAGGCAAGGTGCTCGGGTGAAGGTTCACCTGTTTCCACAATCTGCTTCTTTCGGGCATCCATCACCTTCCATTCATCCTCTTCTTTTCTTGAGAGATAGAGCCTTCGGTACTTAGAAGAATGTGGACCAAAGACTACCGGTACACCCAATCGGTTAAACCCTGTCGCAATGGCTGAAGCCTTCTGAGAATAGACTCCCCATGCAACACCACAGGCACCGACGCGGTTTAGAACATAGTCAGCCATCACTTCATAGTTTGCTCTCAAGGGAAGTGCGGCAAATATGTTGGCGATTTTGATGGCTGCCCCAGAGATGTGACTATTTGCCACACATGAACCCACATTGACAACACCTCCTGCATCGAATTCAGGAGGATACTTCTCATAGATCGTTTTACCATCGGCATCCTTCCACATCCCGACTGCCATAGCAGTACAGCCTGAGACAACCACGATATATTTTCGGCGGGCAAATTCATCCACGATTTCCGCAAGGTCACGTATATCAGGGTATGCTGAACAACCAACCAATGCCACCACTCCAGGGATAGTGCCTAAGGTGATCGGGGCGCCCACGGTTCTGATCTCGGTATCCATGATCGGGCCACGTCCTGCCCTTACCTTATAAGTCTCTTTGCTTGCCCCAACCTGCATAATCTTTAGAATTGGAATGTCCCTTGGACATTCCTCTTCACATTTACCACAGCCAATGCAGTAATTGAAAAGTTCTCTAATCACCTCATAATTTCCTTTGGCGACTTCGCTAACCCCTTGACCAATATCGAAAAGATTCGGGCAAGCGGTTTCACACATTCCACAGAGGCTACATTTTTTAGAAAGTTCCTGAGCCTCCTGTTCTGTTAGCCACTCTTTCCTCCTTTGAGGGGCAATGGCCATCGCCACTTTGACCGCTACCTCTGCGGCTTTTTTGGGCTCCAGGATGGCAAAATGCTTCTTTTCCTCAACCATCTTCTTAATGATCTCGTCGGTATTCATCTCAGTTGCATCTTCCAAACCATACATGACCTTATCCAGGGTGGCAATGAGGGCAGAGCCAGCCTTGGTTGCCTCTATTGGCATATCAGTTCTGATGCACTGCTCATCGGTCATGATCACATCCGCTATGCCACTCCTCACGTAAAATAGCTGTCTTGAATAAGGACCGATAACCTTTGCCTTATCCGAGTATCGAGTAGTCTCTAAGGCGGTACAGCAGATCCCGCATACCTCCACCTGGTCATAAAGGTTGTTCTCCTGAAGATAATCAATGACCACTGATGAAGTAGCAGGATTATGTCCGATAAAGCAGATAATGGGTTTTGTCTTATCGACCGAATTCCATCCGAGGTCCACCAGGGGGGTGTTTGCAACAGAAGTGGGATAATTAAGCCCCACAATCTGAGCGATATCTGCTACTTCCATCCCTACATGATCGAGCATCCCTGCATGAAGTGCCTTCGATTCAAAATCAAGTGGATTCCCCTCCTGTCCAAATGCAGTAGAGTCAAGAAGATGAGCGATCTCTTTATATATATACTCAATCGCTATTTTGAGATCCCCAAGGGTCTCTGGTTTTAGGCCAAGGACTGTCCTGATATTGGGTGCTTCAACATCAACCGAAGTACCAAGGTTAATCTTTTTATCTGGTCCATGTTTCTCAATCAATACCTCAAGAATATGGGCTGCATGAGAGGTATGGGCTGAAGCACCCATTAAACAGAAAAGGAGCATCCATCTGCCCTGTTGAGTGGCAATGTCTATACCACAACCACCCCTGCGGTCTTCTGTAAGATCACATTTCCCATAGGTACAGAAACAACAGAGGTCACAGAACGGAGCATACCAGGGTTTATAGGTTTGAAGGAGTTTCATATCCCAGTTTCTGAGATCAGCGATCTCAGGCATGGGGGTATGGCCAATAGGCTCCCATGGAATCTCAGCCTTTATTTTATGATAGATTTCTTCTAACTTTTTATTAATCTCTTTTAATTCTGGCATGTTCCATTTCCTCCTATGGTTTCTTTAACCAATTTAAGTGTTTCAGGATGTTTTAGGACAAGGATATTTGCACCAGCGAGGTAAAGTGAGAGGGCAGTAATCCCCTCCCAGAGCAATCCCTGGGTTTTATTCTCTTTAGCCTGTTTTGTTTTCCAGCACTCATCTCCAAGGTTGGCAATGATGGGCATCATAGTCATACTATCCTTGGTGATGATCCCAATCTGTTTCACCCTCTCAATAAGGGAGAAACTATATTCGATGCCATAGCCAAGTGCTGAGGAGAGCGGATCGATCACAACCCTTTCAGGAGGTAGAAATTTACAGAGTTTTACATTTAATTCCTTTAGAAGGTTGATATCAAGTGGACTCTGGGCAATCGCCACGTGTCCATGGTCCAGGATTGCTTTGCCTACTACCTCAAAATTCTCTTTCTGAACCGGACCGATCAAAAGATTATCTCCCGAACATACTTGGGCAACTTTTGGCAAAACCTCGGCATCCTTTTTCTCATCTCCAGAACCATATACGATCAATGGTTTCTTAATCTCATTGACCATCTGTTTAACCAGTTGAGCCGCCTCATCAGCAGGGACGTCCTTTTCAGCAGGGTCAGTGCTCAGGAGTGTTAGGCAGATCGCATCCACCCCAAACCCTTCGCACTTTTTTGCCCATTTGATTGGGTCAGAAATTACATCTCCAAATGGTTCATAAAGGTGAGGGGTTTTTTCCGTAGGCTCCATGTCGAGCACTTCTAAGGCAAATTTTGGTGGATTGGGGAGGCTACCTTCATCGAAGAAATGAAGGGGTAAAATATTCTCCCCTCCAATCTTTAAGGTTTTCTCCCCCTTGCCGATTGTAATTTCCCTTATAACTCCTTTATATGCCTCTCTTGGTTCTTTATATTCCATTTTGACCTCCTAATTAAATTATTAAACATAAAAGTTAGATTTCAATATTGAGAAAAAATTTATTTCTTCAGACTTCAAGCCATGCATCAGAGTAGAGAGTTTGGGCCATCAGTACCCTTGCAGTCTTCACATAGGCAACCTCCTTTTGAGAAAGCGGTGAAAGGTCGATCTCTTCCCCATCCATGGTCCGATAGATAAGGTCAGTGATCTCGGGGTTTTCCCCACGCACAAATGCCATCAGCTCTTCGTCGAGGGGGTCTGCGATGGCTGAATAGAGTCCATATCTGTTGAGCATAACAAGGTATGTGCGGTTAAGAATCGGCCTCAAGTGTGCAGGGACGCCATTGGATACATTGGAAAGCCCGACGGTCGATTTAACACCCGGAAGGACATCTTGAAGAATCTTGATGAATTCAAGATTTCCAACCGCAATCCTTTGACCTTCTCCTGCAGTGCTCACGGGGAGGATGATTGGATCTACCCAGATATCTTCATTCGGTATCCCCAATTCATTGGCGTAAGAGACCGTCTCCATAATGCTCTCGATCTTCGATTCAACCTCTGGAGGCATCCCTTTATCGGTCATGACCGATATTACCACATCACAGTTATATTTTTTTGCCAGAGGGAGCATCTGTGTCTTGGAATCGGTCTTCCCGGAGGCAGAGTTGAGAAGAGGTCTTTTCTTACAGTATTTAAGCCCTGCCTCCATTGCTACAGGGTTCATGGTATCGATGGAGAGGGGTAGGTCAACAACCTCCTGGACACAGTTAACCAGCCATTTCATCGTCTCCTCGGTATCTTTCTTCATCGGTCCGACATTTAGATCAATATAATTTGCCCCATTCTGCGCCTGTTCCTTAGCAAGCGACTGGATTACCTGAGCATTTCTCTCCCTAATCGCAGTGGAAACATCTTTTGCAATGACATGAATATTTTCGCCTATGATGATCATAACTTATCCTCCTGTTGATTTATTTTCTCTCCCATTTTTTGCTTTCCAACAAAGGCCCCCACAGGACAAATCTTTATTAATTCCATTAGGTCTTTACATTCAGACTCTCCGATGGGTTCATTGTTGAAGGTCGTTATATACCTTTGAAAACCCCGATAGGCAAAACCAATTGCCCCCAGATCGAATTTCTCCTGACATAGCCAGATACACTTCCCGCAGAGAACACATTTATTCGGATCATAAGTAAAAACCTGACTGGTTTCATCGATTGGTAAATCCCTTAAGAATTTTTTAAATCTCTTTGTTTTTAATTTGACACCCAAGTGCCTGGCAATTCGTTGTAATTCACAGGATCCACTCTTGAGGCAATGACCACAATCTACCGGATGGTTACTTAAGATCAGTTCAAAGGCAGTTCGGGAAAGCCTTATGGCCTTTTCCCCCTTTGTGTTTACAACCATCCCTTCTTTCACTTTTTTTGTGCAGGCAGTAACAGGGGTTTCTTCCCCTTCTACCTCCACAAAACAGAGTCTGCATCCCCCAAAGGGTTCCTTTCTTTCTTTTAAAGCGCAGAGGTTGGGGATATAAATACCTTGGTCCAGGGCAACCCAAAGTAAGATTTCCCCTTCAAAACATTCAACCCCTTTACCATCGATAAAAATTTGTATTTTTTTCATCCCATAGATTCAAAGACTTATAATTTATCTTAATATCCTTCATTTTGTATTTAAGGGTTTCAACCACTTTACCAGCCCTATTTATCAACTGATTCCAGCATGGACTTTGGCTGCCTTAACCGTATTCATCATTAACATCGTAATGGTCATGGGTCCCACCCCACCTGGAACAGGAGTGATCATACTTGCCTTCTCTTTTACAGCATCAAAATCAACATCCCCACAGAGTTTTGCCTTTCCATCAGGTGTCATTCCAATTCTGTTCACTCCTACATCGATCACCACTGCCCCTTCCTTGACCATATCTGCGGTAATGGCCTTTGGCTTTCCTGCTGCGACAATAAGGATATCTGCCCTCTTTGTATGGAAGGCCATATCTCGGGTTCCAGTATGGCAGATCGTCACAGTCGCATTGGCTCCTTTTTGTTTCTGAAGAAGGATATTGGCAATAGGTTTTCCAACAATATTAGATCTCCCGACTACCACTACTTCTGCCCCATCGATCTTCACCCCACTTCGGATAAGAAGTTGCTGAATTCCTGCAGGGGTGCAAGGGAGGTAGTCCGCTTCACCAATCATCAATTTCCCAACATTTACAGGATGAAAACCATCTACATCCTTTTTTGGATCGATCGCATAAAGGATTTTGGTTTCATTGATATGCTTTGGCAAAGGAAGCTGGACTAAAATTCCATGGATTTTGGGGTCTTTATTATATTTGTCGATTAGTTTTAACAACTCCTCTTCTGAAATGGTGTCGGGTTGGTTGTCCTGGACGGAGTAAAATCCCAACTCCTTGGAGGTCTTCTGTTTTGCGGTAACATAGCTTACTGATGCAGGGTTTTCACCTACAAGGATGGTGACAAGACCAGGCACAAGATTATACTTTTCCTTTAACAGGGCGGTTTCCTGCTTCAGTTCCTCCCGAATCTGCTTGGCAATTTCATTGCCGTTTATCAATTTTGCAGTCATTTTCCCCCTCCTTCTTAATAGAGTAAAAACCTCTACCCATTCTTTCAATAATGGAATGGGTAGAGGTAATATCTGTTTAGAAGAGTCCTGTTACTTTACCAGTATTTACATCCACATCCACTCTTCTAAAGGCAGGATCAGAAGAAGTTCCAGGCATTAGGCTGATGGTTCCTGTGCAGGGACATAGAAATTTTGCGCCTGCAAAGATCAACACATCTCGCACAGGAAGTATCCACCCCTTGGGTACCCCTTTAATTGTTGGATCATGAGTGAGACTGAGATGGGTCTTTACCATCATGGTCATAAAGTCTTTGAGATTGGGGTCAGCTTCAAAACGCTTAGCCTTTGCCTCAGCATCTGGGGTCCAGGAAACGCCATCGGCACCATAAACCTCTTTGGCAATGATTTCAACTCGTTGTCTGAGAGGCATTTCGAGTGGATATAGAAATTTGAGATTGGGTTTATCTTTGCATGCATCCAAGACTACATCCGTTAGTTCAAGAGCACCATCCCCACCCTTGAGCCAGTGTTCTGAAATGGCGCAACGAGCTCCTGCCTGTTCCGCATACCTTCTGACCATTGCAATCTCATCTTTTGTATCTGTATGGAATGTATTGATGCAGACTACAGGACTAATACCTGATTTTTTTATAATCCCAATATGGTGAGTCATATTGGCAATTCCCTTTTCAAGTAAACTTAAATTTTCCTGTGTATATGAGGGATCAAGTGGAAGACCGGCAACAACCTTAGGCCCACCACCGTGCATCTTTAAAGCTCTGATTGTAGTTGTAAGGACTGAAACGTTAGGAACAAGACCACTTAACCGACATTTGACATTCCAGAATTTCTCAAAGCCAATATCGGCTCCAAATCCGCTTTCGGTCACATGATAGTCAAACATCTTTAAACCGAGACGATCAGCAATGATGGACGACTGACCCACAGCGATGTTGGCAAACGGACCAGCATGAACCATACAAGGCTGGTATTCCGTAGTCCACATCAATGTTGGGTTAATGGTGTTTCTCATCCAGGCACACATTGCACCTGCTACCTCAAGGTCTGTTGTCGTAACAGGATTCCCTTTCTTATCATAGGCTACAACAATTTTCCCAAGTCTTTCACGAAGGTCTTTCAAATCCCTTACAATTGAGAGGATGGCCATGAGTTCCGAACTAACTGTAATGCCGAATTTGGATTGCATCATGTAGCCATCCATCCTGCCCCCAATACCGATAATGATATTCCTCAGAGCCTGAGCACAGAAATCAATAACCCAACCCATCTCAACATTTGTTGGGTCAATGTCGAGACGCCTAAGATTTCGTTTTGCCAGTTCTGCGTCATCATAATTTCTCTCATGTTGCATCCGTGCCGTTAATGCTACCATGGCCAGGTTGTGAGCATTGGTAATGGCATCAATATCCCCTGTAAGACCAAGTGAGAACTCTGTCATGGGAATGAGAAGTGCCTTTCCACCACCTGCTGCCGTTCCTTTAATATTCATGGTGGGCCCCCCTGAAGGCTGACGGATGCATCCCCCGACATTCTTCCCCCTTTTTCCGAGTCCTTGCATTAGGCCCATGGTGGTTGTAGTTTTCCCTTCCCCAAGGGGAGTAGGTGTGATGGCTGTGACTTCAATATATTTTCCATCAGGTTTGTCCTTCAGACGCTCCACGATTTTCATAAAATCAAGTCTACATAATCGCCCATAGGGAATAACCTCATCTTTCTTAAGGGTTAACTTCTCTTGTGCCTCTTCAATTGTAGGCATGGTTTCTTCAGCAATGTCTGCAATCTGCCAATCTGGAAGTTTTCTTGGATCTGCCTCCATATACTTTTTTGAGATCGTAAATGGCATATTTTTTACTCCCCCTTTCTTTTTTGTTTAATTTTGAATTTTCAATTAATCTTGAATTTTAAATCTTGAACCTTGAATCTTGAATTTTTTTTATCCCCCCTTCCTTTATGAATTCAGTTTGGGTATTGCCCCCCCTCTTGTGAAAAAATCATTTAGCATTAATTTTATATGTGACAAGTCTCACAATGTCGATTGGGATACTAAAATAAAGACCCTTTTTTGTCAAGGAAAATTTTTTAAATTTTATATATAATTCAACCTGTTGAAATTTCTAAATTTTTTAATATTTAAGACTGAAATTAAAATAAGAACTTCTCCCTTCGATCTCTGAATTAAAAAAACGAGATTAAAAACCATTTATATTATTAAAAACAATGAGTTTCATTGAATTAAATCATTGCAATTAACTTATTATTTTAAGTTTTTGGAGTTAGGAGGTCACACAAAGAAGGGAAATGATAATAATTTCATTGAATTATTGACTTTATTATTATTTTGAATAATAATGAAATCAATTAAAAATCTGGGCGGTCAAATTCGCCAATAACTCTCTTTAGGAGGAAGGACTTAAAGCTTCTACTGATTATTTAGTAGAAGTTTTTTTATATTGGGAAATATAAAGAAAGACCCAAAGTTTAATATCTAATATTTTTTAGGGAAAATACTTTAGGGTTTCTCATGAGAGGGCTAAAACCTTGCCATACTTGTCAAATTGAATTCTGCGTTTTTTATTAGTCAATATTGATAAATTCATAAAATTAAAAGAAATGGAGTCCAAAACTTAGTTGGAGTCATAATCATCCTGTTCATTTAAAAACGGACTCATATGGATAAGTCACTGACAAAACAAAATAGTCAGGGAATTTCAAAAGGAATTGCACTTAAGTTTGTTGTTTTACTTGGGATCGTCAGCCTTTTGGCAGATATGACTTATGAAGGGGCTCGTAGCATCACCGGTCCTTTTCTTGCCATTCTCGGGGCAAGCGGGACGGTGGTTGGAATAGTGGCAGGTCTTGGAGAATTGATCGGTTACGGACTTCGCCTACTTTCAGGCTATATCAGTGATAAGACAGGGAAATATTGGACGATTACATTACTCGGATATTTTATTAACCTTTTAGCCGTTCCCCTTTTGGCCTTAGCAGGCCATTGGAAGATAGCATTCCTATTAATCATTGCAGAACGGGTGGGTAAAGCGATTCGAACTCCTGCGCGTGATGCAATGCTTTCGCATGCCACTCAAAGCATAGGGCGGGGTTGGGGTTTTGGATTGCATGAGGCGATGGACCAGATTGGCGCAATCCTGGGCCCCCTCATCATCACTTTAGTCCTTTATTTGAATGGAGGGTATCGGATAGGTTTTGCTATCCTTATAATTCCGGCAGTTTTAGCATTGGCTGTACTTATTACCGCACGAACACTCTACCCAAGGCCCCGAGATTTGGAGCTCACATCTGTCCAGTTGAAAACAAAGGGCTTTTCAACCATCTTCTGGTTTTACCTTTCGGCGGTCTCCTTTATTGCAGCAGGTTATGTTGATTTTCCATTGATCTCCTTCCATTTTGAAAGACTTTCAGTGATTCCTAAAATCTGGATTCCTATTTTTTATGCAGTGGCTATGGGAGTAGATGCACTTTCAGCCCTCTTTTTTGGACATCTGTTCGATAGAATTGGCCTCTCCATTTTAATTGTCGTTTCTTTGATCTCTTCCCTATTTGCGCCATTTGTTTTTTTGGGAGGATTTTATTTGGCTCTCTTTGGAATGGTTCTATGGGGCATTGGGATAGGGGCGCAGGAATCGATTATGAGGGCAGCAGTGGCTGGAATGGTTCCAATGGACAAACGGAGCACTGCTTACGGGATTTTTAATTCAGGGTTTGGCCTCTCTTGGTTTTTAGGTAGTGCCTTCATGGGGTTTCTCTATGACCTTTCACTTTCCTATCTGATTCTATTCTCGGTCATAATGCAACTTGCCTCCATTCCGATTTTTATTTCGATGAGGAGAAAATTAAAATGATGTAACCCTTTCTTACACCCCTTCAAAAAGAAATCTTTTAAGAGTTCGTTTGTCGAATTTAGAAAGTGCCAATTCCTTCACTCCCCTACCTGTTTTCCAGTAATTAGTTCTGTTGACAACTGAGGCCAACTGAATTACTGCATCGTGAGTCGGGGTCGGGATTCCAAGTAAGTCTCCTAATGTGGAGATGAGAACCATTCCATAAGGGACATCTTCTGTTATGTAGCGAACTTTTAAATTCTCAGGGCCTTTCATCTTTATTCCAGCATAAATCCCATCTTTCCCAAATGGAGCATCCATACTGGTATTTAGGATTCGGTATCTGCACTCCTCCTCTGTTTCTCCAAGATTATAGTTTTTAAAATCGAGATTATCCCAGTGGTAAAGTTTATATCCTAAGGCCTTACATATGGCGAGTCTCTCTTCGTTGAGGGATTCATAGGCCCTGGCGACTGATGGGGTCATCCCTTCCGCATAGAGGTAAAATTCACCCTTTGAATGTTCAATCCTTGTGGCACTGAGCAAAGTGGCCACCGGATGGACAATGGGATTTGGGTTATTAATGGCCGCCTCCAGGACATCCTTAGCAGGCATAATGACTGGATAGAACTGTTTTAATTTTGAGATTACCTCTTCTGTTCTTTTAGCAGGAAAGACTCCGGTTGGAAGGATGACCGCATGGATGAGGACCGAGACATGGCCTGGGCCTTTTAGCCTTGCGCCATAGGGAAGGGTGCATGTCTCTGCAAAGACAATCTCCTTTTTCACTTTCTTCTGTTTAAAGATTTTCACAAATTCGAGGCTTCCACCTGAGCCTGGCATTAGCACAATGATCTGTCCATCCTGGACGAAGGGGGCACAGGCTTCTGCCATTGCCTTATGCCCAAAGGCAGGGGTGATGACAAAGATAACCCCTGCATCCTGAATAGCCTGACGGATATCAGTGGTGGCCATATTCAATTTGGCAGTGCCATCAATCGATACCCCTTCAATATGAATCTCTTTAGTTCGAAGGACTCTTTCAAAAGAATCGGCAAACTGAGGAAGATCGAAGAAGTTTACCTTATGGCCCGAAAGAGCAAGATTGGCCGCCACTGCATGGCCTCCATTGCCTCCACCCAAAACCGCAATCAGATTCTTTTCCATCCGAAGAACCTCCAACTTTGAAACTTTAAAATTAGGTTACATTATCTCTTTAAAAAAGACAAGATGTTCATTAATAGAGTTTCTAATTGCCAGGGGTTCGGATGTAATTACTAAGCAAAAGGACGACACAACTGTGTTAACTTTAATAGAGGCTTTTGTCCACAAGTCCTTAGTTAAACTAATAAGGGAACGCGGGGGAAAATCATATTACGTAAAAATCATTTGTGCACATCTGGGAAACGATTCCTGAACCTGTCAGGAACAGGTTTGTGGACAGGGTAAAAGGGGAGGTCATTCCTGCGAAAGCAGCCCCTGATCAAGTCAGGGGCAGAGTCTTTATCTACAGATGCTTTCATATAAATCCTTCCAGGAAGGATTATTTCGCTCTATCAATTTCAACTTCCATGCCCTTTTAAATTTCTTTACCTGTTTTTCTCTTTGGATCGCAGATTCCCAAGATTCATGAATTTCATACCAAACCAGGCGGTGAACTTTGTATTTCTGGGTGAAGCCGTCCGCCAAATTGTTTCTATGCTCGTAGAGACGCTTAACAAGGTCAGAAGTCACACCAGTATACAGGTGCCATTCCCTTTGCTGCAAAGAATGTAAACGTAAAACTGCTTCAAGGATTGTCTCTGGATTCCTGCCTTCGCAGGAATGACATCATTACAAGTTCGTAAGGGTTGAAAACATCATTTACTTGTTAGTAACAAATAACATTTTCACCTCAACATGACAAGGATTTGCTCTAAATGTCCATAAATGATTTTTACAAAAAGTCCACAAATGATTATTCCGTAACAACGCGAAGGAAAATCATTGAAAATTATATAATTAGATTTTATAATTTTTAAAGTTTTTATATTTAACCAGTATACGGGAAGTTAATGGAAAAACTTTTATAGATAGGAGGATCAAGAGAATGAAAAATTTATTGACAATATTTTTAATAGTGGGAGTAGTATTGGGAATCTATTTTAATGTTGGAGCTCAAGAATTTAGCATCAAAGAATACAGTGTCTTGGTCGTTCAGGACCTTGAGGTTCCTAAGGGGGTACCTGCTCCAAGTTCTGCAGGTTCACAGATGGCAGAAAAGGCGGTCTACCAGATTAAAAGATATTCTCAGAAATATAATCTCTTTGAGATTACTGTGAAGGAAGGTGAAAAGGAGAGTAAAGAAATTCCTTCTGGTAAGAAAGTTCTTATCATAAAGGGTGAAGTAAAAGAGTATACCTCTCCCTCTGTTGGAAGGCGTATTGGACGATCATTTATTCCTGGAGTGGGAGGCCATATTGGTTCAGCTTCTTTTGCTGCTCATTATAAATTTGTCGATAAAGAGAGTGGACAGATTATCTATGAGACCGACCTAAGGACATTATCTACTGATTCAAATGATACAGTAGAGTATGCAATGGATCGGAATGGAGAAGCCTTAGCCAAACTTATCACCAAAGCCAAAGGGAGATAATAAAAGAATTATTTTTGGGGATTGATTAATAATAGTTTTAATGGATGATTATAAAACCACTGTCTGTGCTTTTGGAAAATCCTAAATGGATTTTATCCTACATATTATAAAACCCCATTAATAACCTTTCAAAGTAGGAAGAAGGAAGAATCTTTTCTAACAAGATGGCTAATTTTTCAGTGAAAGATCCTACTACATAATTGGCTTTTGGGTTGGGAGTATTAATTATTTTTTCCACTTTTTTTGCCACCTTCTCAGGTTTCATTCCTTGTTTCTCGTTTTTTTCAACGACCTCCAATACACGTCTAAATGGCTCCTCATAGATTTTACTCGTAACGAGATTCCTTCTTCGATATGTGAAATCTGTGCAACAGTCCCCAGGTCGAACCACGGTTACTTTAATTCCAGAACCTTTTAACTCCATTCGCATGGCCCTGGTCACTGCCTCAACCGCAAATTTGCTTGCACTATAGGCGCTCTGGAATGGAAGACTGAAAACTCCCCCGATAGAACTTATATTGATAATCAGACCTTCTTTCTGTTTACGCATGATTGGGATTACTGCTTGAGACATTCTTATTAACCCATAGAAGTTTACTTCAAACTGGGCTTTTATCTCGCTGAGAGGGGTCTCTTCGATAGGTCCTGCAATTCCAAATCCTGCATTATTTATCAAGACATCTAACCTTCCTGCTCTTTCCAAAACATTGGCTACCACCTTGGCCCCATCATCTTCAGAACAGACATCTAAAGATAAAAGGGGGTACTGGAATTCTTTATCGGCAATTTCTTTTTTGCGCGTGGTCCCAAAGACTTGGAACCCTTTCTCACTTAAATGTTTGGCACAGGCAAGACCAATCCCAGAAGTCGCCCCAGTAATCAGGATTACTTTGTCCCTTCCCATGGTTCTTTCCTTTCATAAAATTTAT
>JBBIRM010000024.1:0-26915 GCA_037441765.1 Deltaproteobacteria bacterium
GTGAGGGGGGTAGGACGGTTGGTGCAGGCGTCATCAGTGAGATCCTTGAATAGGGATTTGGGAGGAAGGGACTTCAATATGACCACTCAGAAGATTAGGGTCTGCTTAAAATCATACGATCATAAACTTTTGGACAAGTCAACTGCTGAGATCGTTGATACTGTTAGAAGAACAGGTGCCAGCATTGCAGGTCCCATTCCTCTTCCTACTAAGATCCAAAAGTTCTGTGTCTTGAGATCCCCCCATGTTGATAAGAAATCGAGGGAACAGTTTGAAATCAGAACTCATAAACGACTAATAGATATTATAGAACCCACTCAACAGACGGTGGACGCACTGATGAAACTCGATCTTGCTGCAGGAATTGATGTGGAGATCAAACTATAAGAGAAGGAAATGATGAAAGCGCTTGGTATAATTGGAAGAAAATTAGGGATGACACAACTTTTTCTTGAGGATGGATCGGTGGTCCCTGTGACTGTCGTCGAGGCAGGTCCTTGCCCAGTCATCCAGAAAAAGACGATAGAGAAGGATGGATATAATGCGGTTCAACTCGGTTTTCTTCCTAAAAAGAGTGGGAGGGTCAACAAACCTCTTTCCCGACATTTTAAGAAGGCAGGGGTTCAACCCACTTACTATCTCAAAGAGTTCCGCTTAAAGGATGTTGAGGGGATCGAGGTAGGTCAGGTTATCACCGTAGCCCTTTTTAAGCCAGGCGATATCGTTGATGTTACTGGGTTTAGCAAAGGAAGAGGGTTTACGGGGGTGATCAAGAGGCATGGATTTCATGGTGCCCCTGGGTCTCATGGGACGCATGAATACTTTCGCCACGGGGGTTCTGTAGGCTCTGCTACCTATCCTCACCATGTCTTTAAAGGGCTTAAAATGCCTGGGCACCATGGAAATCAAAGGATTACGATTCAAAATATTAAGGTTCTGGATATTAAAGAGGACCAAAACCTCATTCTTCTTAGAGGGGGAATCCCTGGAAGTCGAAATAGTTGGGTCCTCATCCGGAATGCGACAAAGAGGAGAAGATCTTCAAATACATCCAATTAGGAAGGGATAGGAATGGCAACTCTGGCTGTCTATGATATCGGGAAGCAAAGGCTAAAGGATATTGAGTTAGATGATAGGGTTTTCAACGTAGAAGTCAATTCTGCCATTCTCTATGATGGGGTCCGAACCTATCTTGCCTCTAAAAGACGGGGGACTGCAGCGACAAAGAACAAGGCCCTTGTCAGAGGGGGAGGAGCCAAACCCTATCGGCAGAAAGGAACAGGAAGGGCACGAGCAGGTTCCCGTAGGTCTCCTCTCTGGAGAGGAGGGGGAACGATCTTTGGGCCAATGCCAAGGGATTATGGCCTTTTACTTCCTAAGAAAGTTAAACGGGCCGCTCTTCGGATAGCCCTCACATTGAAACAGCAAGAGGGAAAGATTACAGTCCTGGACCAGATTCCCTTAAATGAATTTAAGACCCGAGAGGTCAAAGAGATGTTGAGGCGATTTCACATAGAAGAGGCATTGATTGTGACTGATGAAAAGAATGTGTTTTTAGAACGTTCTGCACGAAATATCCCTGGAGTCAAAGTTCTTCGGTATGACCACCTCAATGTCTATGACTTACTCAATCATGACCATTTGATCTTTCTACAATCTGCTATTCAGAAGATTCAAGGAGGCCTCCTATCATGAAGGAGATTCATCAGATTATTCGAAGACCTTTGGTCACTGAGAAAAGCACCCAGCAGAAGGAGGCCCATAATCAATATGTCTTTGAAGTTCAAAGAGAGGCCAATAAGATTGAAATTCAGAAGGCCGTAGAACGCCTATTCAAGGTGAAAGTGACCAAGGTCCGAACTTTGAACGTCTTAGGAAAGGTGAAACGGCTTGGAAGAAAATATGGGAAGAGACCTGATTGGAAAAAGGCTATTGTTACTTTGAAAGAGGGGGACCGTATAGAGTTCTTTGAAGGAGCCTAAGAGCGAGATGTGTGAGCAGTGAGTCGTGAAAAATATTTAAGAACTTTTTTAACAATTTTTAAAGAATCAAAAATCATGATTCACGAATCACTATAAAAAGGGGTAAAAGATGGGAATTAAAAATTTTAGGCCAACCTCTCCCGGGAGACGTTTTCAAACAGTATCCACTTTTGAAGAGATTACCTCTTCAACACCGGAAAAGAGCCTCCTTCTTCCTTTAAAGAAGACCGGAGGAAGAAATTTCTATGGAAGGATTACTTCATGGCACCGTGGTGGGGGTCATAAGCGAATGTATAGAATTATCGATTTTAAACGAGATAAAAGGGAGATCCCTGCCAAGGTTGCTTCAATTGAATATGATCCCAATCGTTCGGCCCGTATTGCCCTGCTTCACTATGCGGATGGTGAGAAGAGATATATCCTTGCCCCTAATGAACTAAAAGTAGGTGATCGTGTAATGGCCAGTCCCTCTGCGGATATCAAGCCAGGCAATGCCCTGCCCCTCCGAAATATTCCAACAGGAACGCTGATTCATAATATTGAACTGAAGGTTGGAAAGGGAGGGCAGATTGTTCGGAGTGCAGGCACCTATGCTCAACTGATGGCGAAAGAAGGGAAGTATGCCCATGTCAAACTCCCTTCTGGTGAGGTCCGTTTAGTCCTTCAGGATTGCTATGCCACCATTGGTCAAGTGAGTAATATTGAGCATGAAAATATCTCATTGGGAAAGGCAGGAAGAAACCGGCACCTGGGCTGGAGACCTGTTGTCCGGGGGGTGGCCATGAATCCGATTGATCATCCACTGGGTGGAGGAGAGGGGAAGAGTTCGGGAGGAAGGCCTGCATGTACCCCGTGGGGGGTTCCAGAAAAAAAGACCCGAAAGAATAAGTCCACAGATAAATATATCCTGAAGAGGAGAAGTTGATGTCTCGCTCGCTCAAGAAAGGTCCTTTTGTCGATGCCCATTTACTTAAAAAGATAGAAGAGGCTCGAAAATCAAAAGAGAGTAAGGTGATCAAGACCTGGTCAAGACGTTCAACCATCATTCCTGAGATGGTAGGTCTGACCTTTGCAGTTCATAATGGGAAAAAGTTTATACCGGTCTTCGTCACCGAGGAGATGGTGGGCCACAAATTGGGGGAGTTTTCTCCCACTCGAACCTTTCATGGACATTCTGGAGATCGAAAGACTAAAATCAAGACCAAGGCGGCGGCATAGAGATGGAAGTTAGGGCAAGATTAAGATTTGCAAGAGTGGCACCCAGGAAGGTTAGATTGGTTGCGAATCTAATCCGGGGGAAGAGATCGGAGGAGGCACTCAACATCCTGACCTTTACTAAAAAGGCAGCGGCTAAGATCCTCATTAAACTCTTAAAATCGGCTATTGCCAATGCTTCACAAAAAAAACATATTGATATTGATCGTCTTTACATTAAAAGAATCACCGTGGATCAAGGTCCTACCATCAAGCGCTATACCCCGAGAGCTCTTGGGCGGGCCACGATGATTAGAAAGAGGACAAGTCATATTAATCTCACCCTTGACGAAGGGTAAAGCGTGTATAGGGGGAAGACACTTGGGGCAGAAAGTTCATCCAACAAGTTTAAGATTGGGGTTCATTAAAAACTGGGATTCCAGGTGGTACGCAGAAAAGGATTACCCACAACTGGTAATCGAGGATATCCAGATCCGAAAGTTTTTGAAAGAGAGACTTTACCATGCCGGGGTCTCGAAGATCGAGATTGAGAGGGCGGCGAGCAAGGGAAAGAAGGTAAAAGTATCAATATACACAGCCAGGCCCGGGATCATCATTGGGAAAAAGGGATCGGAGGTGGAGAACCTAAAAAAGGAACTCCAAAAGATGACAGGCAAGGAGGTCTTTATCAATATTCAGGAAGTGAAGCGGGCGGAGACCGATGCCCAACTCGTTGCAGAAAATGTAGCCCTTCAATTGGAACGAAGAGTTGGATTCCGCAGGGCGATGAAGAAAGCGGTTAGTTCTGCACTCAAAATGGGGGCTAAGGGGATCAAGATCGCATGCAGTGGAAGGCTGGGAGGGGCAGAGATGGCCCGTTATGAATGGTACCGGGAGGGCCGGGTTCCCCTTCATACCCTTCGTGCAGATATCGATTTTGGTTTGGCCGAAGCCAAGACCACATATGGAGTGATTGGAGTAAAGGTATGGATCTTCAAGGGCGAGGTCTTCCCAACTAAAGAGGGAGAAGAACAGGCGGCCTAATGCAAGGATGATATAGTGGAATTATGAAAAACCGGGATAATGGGGAAATAGTTAATTTAATCCTTCCCCAAAGAGGTTGAAGCGATATGTTGATGCCGAAAAAGACAAAATATCGAAAGCAACAAAAGGGTCGAATGAAGGGAATGGCCTATCGTGGCAATACGCTCAACTTTGGTGATTTTGGGCTTCAGGCCTTGGAGTGCGGTTGGTTGACCTCCCGGCAGATTGAGGCAGCCCGAATCGCAATGACTCGATTTATCAAAAGGACAGGCCGGATTTGGATTCGAATATTCCCTGATAAACCGATCACCAAAAAACCTGCTGAAACCCGAATGGGAAAAGGAAAGGGTCCTCCCGAAGACTGGGTAGCGGTCATTAGACCAGGTCGAATTCTCTATGAAATGGAAGGGGTGCCGGTGGAAAGGGCTAAAGAGGCCTTTCTGTTGGCATCTCACAAATTGCCCATTCGTACTAAGTTCATCATGAGAGGAGGGGCTATATGAAAGGAAAGGAGCTAAGACTCCTCAGCGAAGGTGAACTACTGGAGAAGGAAAGGGAGTTGAGGGAGGAACTCTTCAACCTCCGTTTCCAGCATGCCACAGGTCAGTTGGAGAATACTATGAGGATCCCTCAGGTGAAACGCGACATTGCGAGGATAAAGACCATTCTCAGAGAGAAGGCCATCCATAAAGGCCAATGACCATTTTTCCCATTTAAGAAAGATAATGGATCCAGATTATTAGAAGGAATGTTTCAATATGCAGTCAGCTGAGAGAGGAAAGCGAAAGACCTTAACGGGTTTGGTCGTAAGCGATAAGATGGATAAGACGGTAGTGGTAATGGTCAACCGTCTTGTCATGCACCCTACTTATAAGAAGTATGTTCGGAAGAGAAAGAAGGTTATGGCCCATGATGAGGGAAATGAGTGCAGAGTGGGCGATAAGGTGCTATTGATCGAAACCCGACCACTGAGTCGTAAAAAGAGATGGCGTGTCAAACAGGTCCTTGAAAGGGCCGCCTAATTATAAATGAAAGTCGAATGTGGAAGGGTGAAGGTGGGGTTAAGTATTTTCCACCAGTCACTTTTCACTTTCTACTCTCGAAAGGGAGTGGATTATGATACAGATGCGAAGTATTCTCGAAGTCGCAGATAATTCAGGAGCAAAAAAGTTGGGGTGCATTAAGGTCTTGGGAGGAACCCGGCGAAAGTATGCTACCCTGGGAGACGTCATCGTCGTCTCGGTCAAGGATGCGCTTCCCAATTCGAAGATCAAGAAGGGGGATGTGGTTCGAGCAGTGATTGTCCGTACAAAGAAAGAGGTAAAGCGAACAGATGGGTCCTATATCAAATTTGATGACAATTCTGCGGTTCTTATAAACCCACAAGGAGAACCGATAGGGACCCGAATTTTTGGCCCAGTGGCAAGAGAACTTAGGGCAAAGCGTTTTATGAAGATCATCTCCTTAGCACCCGAAGTCTTATGAGGGATGGGAATGAGCGTTCCAAAATTTCATATTAAAAAGAATGATTTGGTGATGGTCCTCAGTGGAAAAGAGAAAGGGAAAAGTGGCCGGGTTCTGAAAGTCCTCCCTGAGAAGGAGAAGGTAATTATCGAAAAGATCAATTTTATTAAGAGGCATACCAGGCCACATGGCCAGCAGAGAAGGGGAGGAATTATCGAAAAGGAAGCCCCTCTTCACATCTCCAATGTGGCCCTTCTCTGTGAAAAGTGCAACAAACCTGTGAGGATTGGGCATCGCCTCATTGAGGGGAATAAAAAGGTTCGTTTTTGTAAAAAGTGTGGGGAGATTTTTGATAAATAGGTGGGAGCATGGCCAAACTTAAAGAGATTTATCAAGAGAAAGTGGTACCCGCATTGATGAAAAGATTCAACTATCGGAATAGAATGGAAGTTCCAAAATTGGAAAAGATTGTGATCAATATGGGATTGGGTGAGGCCATTCAAAATATTAAAATTTTAGATTCGGCCGTTCAAGAATTGAGCCTTATTACAGGACAGAAGCCTGTCATCACGAAGGCCAAAAGATCGATTGCCCAATTTAAATTAAGAGCAGGAATGCCTATTGGATGCATGGTGACCCTTCGAAAAGAGAGGATGTATGAATTCTTCAACCGTCTGGTAAATGTGGCCCTGCCAAGGGTGAGGGATTTTAAGGGTCTTTCTGGAAGGTCTTTTGATGGGAGAGGAAATTATGCGCTTGGGATTCGCGAACAGTTAATCTTCCCAGAAATTCATTATGACAAGATTGATAAAGTCAAGGGGATGAACATCGTCATCGTCACAACCGCCAAGACTGATGAAGAGGGGAAAGAATTGCTGAGGTTACTCGGAATGCCCTTCAGGAATTAAAAGTTGCCAAGGGCTTTTCCCCCCAGCGAAACGAGGAGGAGGAAATTGGCCAAAGTTTCTTTAATGATCAAAGCGAAGAGGCCTCAAAAATTTAAGGTTCGTCAATATAATCGTTGCCCACTCTGTGGAAGGGCAAGGGGTTTTTATAGGAAATTTAACATGTGCCGACTCTGTCTGAGAAAGTTTGCCTCCAGGGGTGAACTACCTGGGGTGATCAAATCCAGTTGGTAAGAAGAAGGGGGATGCGATGTCCACGATGGATCCATTGGCCGATATGTTTACGAGAATTAGAAACGGGTCTAAAGCGAGGTTTGAACACGTGGATATTCCATCCTCAAGAATAAAGCGAGAGATTGCGAAGATTTTGAAAGAAGAAGGTTTCATTAAGAATTTTAAGATCGTCACTGGAGACGATCATCATGAAATGATAAGGATATTCCTAAAATATGATCAAAGCCGAAAGGAGATCATTCATATCAAGAGGGTCAGTAAACCCAGCCGAAGGGTCTATGTGGGAGTCAAGGAGATTCCCTCTCTGAGAGGGGGATTGGGGATCTCAATCCTCTCGACCCCAAAAGGTATCCTGACAGATAAGGCTGCTCGAAAGGCAAATGTTGGAGGAGAGTTGCTCTGTCAGGTATGGTAAAAATTGGAAAGTGGGAGTGATTATGTCTCGGATTGGAAGGATGCCCATTCTACTTCCCAAAGAAGTGAAAGTCACCGTAGATGCTTTAAATGTAGTGGTGACAGGCCCCAGTGGACAGCTCTCTCATCCCATCCCTAAAGGGATTATGGTTTCGGTGGACGATGGAAAGGTTCTCGTTTCCCGCTCTAACGATGAGAGGGAGTTAAAGGCTCTTCATGGGTTGACGCGGAACCTTATCGCCAATATGGTAAAAGGGGTAACAGAAGGTTTTGAAAAACGTCTTGAGATCGTTGGGGTGGGCTTTCGCGCTGAGGTGCAAGGGGAGGTTCTGAGGCTTAGTTTGGGCTTTTCTCATCCCGTTCTGTTTCCCATCCCCAAAGGGATCAAGGTCGAAGTGGATAAGCAGACCTTGATTACGGTCAAAGGCATTGATAAACAGCTGGTTGGAACAGTTGCAGCAAAACTCCGTTCCATCAAACCCCCTGAGCCTTATAAAGGAAAAGGGATTCGTTACTTCGGTGAACGGATTCGGAAAAAGGTTGGAAAGACCAAGGCATAAGGGAGGGTCTGGTGAAGAGTAAAAAGATCATCGCAAGGATGAAGAGGAAAAGGAGGGTAAGAAGTCGGATTAAGGGGAGGCCTGACAGACCCCGACTAAATGTATTTCGAAGCCTCCTCCATATCTACGCTCAGGTGATTGATGATACCAGTGGAAGGACTTTAGCCAGCGCTTCCATCTTGAGCCCAGAGATAAAGGGAAGCCTCCCTTCTTATGGAAATATAGAGGCAGCCAAAAAGGTAGGGGAGCTGATTGCCAAGAGATGTCTTGAAAAGGGAATTCATAAAGTTGTCTTCGATAGGAATGGTTATCTCTTTCATGGGAGGGTTAAGGCCTTGGCAGAAGCAGCCAGGGCAGGCGGTCTGATCTTTTGAAAACGGATGACCTTTAGGAGGAAGAGACATTGCCAAAGATTGATCCAAGCACACTGGAATTAACAGACCGAGTCGTTCATATCAACAGAGTAGCCAAAGTGGTAAAAGGGGGGAGACGTTTTAGTTTCAGCGCACTTGTGGTGGTGGGAGATGGGAAGGGGTATGTAGGATGTGGTTTGGGAAAAGCCAACGAAGTCCCAGAGGCCATTCGAAAAGGCATTGAACATGCAAAGCGAAATCTGGTCAAAGTTCCGATCGTCAATAAAACGATCCCTTATGAGGTGATGGGAAAATATGGTGCGGCAAAGGTCCTCTTGAAACCTGCCTCCGAGGGAACAGGGGTGATTGCGGGTGGGGTGGTGAGGGCCGTTGCTGAATCTGCAGGGATTGAGAATATACTGACGAAATCGTTAGGTTCAAACAACCCATATAACCTCGTTAAGGCCACCCTGCAAGCCATTGGTCAGCTCAGTCTCCCCGAAGAGGTCCTTCAAAGGAGGGCTGAAGGATCATCCGAAGAGTAAGGGAAACCATATGGAGAAGAGGATAAAGGTCAAGTGGGTAAGAAGTACTATTGGAAGACCTGAAGATCAAAAAAAGACAATCCGAGCTCTCGGGTTCAAACGGCTTCATCAAACCCTCAATCTTCCTGATCGCCCAGAGGTTCGTGGGATGATTAATGCAGTAATTCATTTGGTTCAACTCTGTGAGGAAAAGGAAGGGACAGACTAATGAGATTGGAAGATTTAAGACCTCCAGAGGGGGCAAGGAAGTCGAAAAAAAGAGTGGGAAGAGGGCCAGGATCTGGCCATGGCAAAACAGCCTGTCGGGGCCATAAGGGGCAGAATTCACGATCTGGAAGAGGGACGAAGGCGGGTTTTGAAGGAGGGCAAATGCCACTCCAGAGAAGACTTCCAAAAAGAGGGTTCAAAAATCCTTTTAAGAAACCCAAATCCCTCATTCATATTGAAGACCTCAATCGCTTCCCGATGAATACTGTAGTAGATCCAGAAGTGTTGAGCAGGTACGGATTGTGTCGAAAAGGGGAAAGTATAAAACTGCTTTCTGATGGAGAACTTCAACACCCTCTGGTCGTTCGAGTACATCAAGTGAGCAAGGCTGCCCTTAAGAAGATAGAGGCAGCTCAAGGGAGAGTGGAGGTCATTGCTGGATGATCTCAGGTGCTCAGAATATCTTTAAGATTCCGGAACTGAAAAGGAGAATCCTTTTCACCTTCATCTTTCTGGCGATCTACAGGGTGGGTGTTCATATCCCTACCCCTGGGATTAACGGGGATGCCCTTGCCTCCTTTTTTGCGCAAGCCAAAGGAACACTCTTCAGTTTGATTGATATGTTCGCTGGGGGTGCACTGGAGAGGCTTTCTGTCTTTGCCTTAGGGATCATGCCTTACATCAGTGCCTCCATCATCCTTCAACTTCTCACAGTAGTCATTCCCTATCTGGCTCAACTTCAAAAGGAAGGTGAAATAGGAAGGAAAAAGATTGTCCAATATACTCGGTATGGAACAGTCGTTTTAAGTATGATTCAGGGTTTTGGAATTGCCATTGGCCTGGAGAATATGCGAGGGGCAGCAGGCGAGATGATAGTCCTGGTCCCTGGATGGTCTTTCAGACTGATGACAATGATTACGCTTACCGCAGGGACTGCCTTTATTATGTGGTTAGGCGAGCAGATCACGGAAAGGGGGATTGGCAATGGCATCTCTTTAATCATCTTTGCTGGTATAGTTGCCCGAATGCCAAATGCCATCGCCAGTACCTATGAACTCTTTAGGGTGGGACAGATGAACATTATCACCATCCTCTTTCTCATCATCGTTATGTTAGCAGTGGTAGCGGTGATTATCTTTGTAGAAACAGGTCAGCGGAGGCTCCCTGTTCAATATGCCAAAAGGATTGTGGGAAGAAAGGTTTATGGGGGGCAGAGCACCCACCTCCCCCTTAAATTGAATACATCGGGAGTAATTCCCCCTATCTTTGCCTCTTCGATCTTAATGTTTCCATTAACCATTGCCAACTTTTTACCAAAGCCTCTGCTGGAGAGGTTCCCATGGATACAATCCCTTCTCCACCATTTAGGACCAGGGGCTTTGATCTATAATCTTCTCTATGTTGGGTTTATCATCTTCTTCTGTTATTTCTATACAGCTGTTACTTTCAATCCAAACGATGTTGCAGAAAATATGAAGAAGTTTGGTGGGTATATCCCTGGGATCAGACCGGGTCAGAAGACCGCCGAATATATTGATAGAGTCTTAACAAGGATCACCTTGGGCGGGGCAATATATGTTTCGGCCATTTGTGTTTTGCCAACCATCCTCTACAGAAAATTCAATGTTCCTTTCTATTTTGGTGGTACCGCTCTTCTGATCGTTGTCGGTGTGGCATTGGATACGGTTCAACAGATCGAGGCCCATATGTTGACCCGACATTATGAAGGGTTGATGAAAAAGGGCAGATTGAAAGGAAGGCGGGGGTGATCTCCTAAAATCATTGCAAATTATAAAATTTGAAATGAAAATGGATTTAGAAGGGTTAAAAAACTGCAATAAATTGATTAATGGATGATGTTAAATGAATTTAATACTTTTAGGCCCTCCAGGAGCAGGGAAAGGAACACAGGCGCAGAAGATAGTTGAATACTTTCATATTCCCCAAATCTCGACAGGGGATATTTTAAGATCAGCAGTGAAGGAAGGGACTCCTCTGGGGAAGGAAGCCAAGGCCTTTATGGATCGGGGCCAACTGGTTCCAGATGAAGTGGTAATAGGAATCATTGACGAACGTTTGAGGGCTCCGGATTGCCAAAATGGATTTATCCTGGATGGATTTCCGAGAAATATTTCTCAGGCCGATGCCCTTCAATCCTTGCTTGAGAAGATGGGAAGGTCGATTGATCATGTTTTAAATATTGAAGTTGATTCTGAAGAACTGGTTCGCCGGTTGGCCGGAAGGAGGACTTGTAAAAACTGCGGGGCTATGTTCCATATTCTTTTTCAACCTCCAAAAGAGGATGGGAAGTGTGATCGGTGTGGAGGCCCTCTCTATCAGCGGACCGATGATAATGAGGAGACTATCCGAACACGGCTGAGGGAGTATGAGAAGCAAACCTCCCCGCTAATTGAATATTACAAGAAAAGCAGCCTTTTGCGTTCCATTCAAGGGGTAGGGGGAGCTGATCAGATCTTTGAACGGATCCTCCATCAACTGGGAAAAAATCTTTCTTAAGGGAAGTAGATTTCGCAATGCCGAAAGAAGAAGCAATTCAGGTCGAGGGGAAGGTTTTAGAAACCCTTCCCAATGCCATGTTCAGGGTGGAATTGGAAAATGGGCATAAGGTGTTAGCCCATATTTCTGGAAAGATGAGGATGCACTTTATAAAGATCCTTCCTGGGGATAAAGTGATGGTGGAACTCTCCCCCTATGATCTCTCCCGGGGTCGGATCATTTATAGGGAGAAATAAAGACGGTGAAGGTTCGGGCTTCTGTTAAAAGAATCTGTGATAAGTGTAAAATTGTTAAGCGAAAAGGGGTCATCCGGGTTATCTGCGAAAACCCCAAGCACAAACAGCGGCAGGGCTAATGAGGAATAAACAGATTCTAAAAACCAATATATAGGTTTGATTATTTGACATTCGGTAATTGGGATTTGGAATTTGGTTATCGGAAATTATTTTATTGATAAATGATTCAATACCATTCATTAAAATTTTTCACAAGCCAATAAATTAAGGAGAAGGATATGGCCCGAATTGCTGGCGTTGATCTTCCAAAGGATAAAAGGGTGGAAGTGGCTCTGACCTACATTTACGGGATTGGAAGACCCTCTGCCAACAAAATCCTTGAGAAGGCGAATGTGGACAAAGATACTAAAGTGAATAAGTTGACTGAAGCGGAGGTTGTCCGTATTCGGGATATCATCGAACAGGAATATAAGGTTGAGGGAGATCTTCGTAGAGAGGTGGCTACCAATATCAAACGATTGATGGATATTGGCTGCTATCGAGGGCTTCGACATAGAAAATCTCTCCCCGTTCGAGGGCAACGAACCCATACCAATGCAAGGACAAGAAAAGGGCCCCGGCGGGCAGTTATTGGGAAAAAGAAAGAAAAGGAAAAATAGGATTCTTTTTCAAGGATTTCAAGAATAATGCTAAAGAGGAGGAAGTATGGCCAAAGGGCCAGGGGTGAAAAAGAAGAAGGCTAAAAAAGTGGTTCAATCAGGAATTGCTCATATTCAAGCAACCTTTAATAATACCATCATCACGATTACCGATCCTGAAGGGAATGTGGTCTGCTGGTCAAGTGCAGGGACCCAAGGGTTTAAAGGGTCAAGAAAGAGTACTCCATTCGCCGCTCAGATGGCCGCAGAGGATGCGGCTAAAAAGGCAATGGAGCATGGGGTTCGTTCCATTGATGTCTATGTGAAAGGACCAGGGGCTGGTAGGGAATCTGCCTTGAGATCTTTGCAGGCTGCGGGGTTGAAGGTCCATCTCATCAAGGATGTGACCCCGATCCCCCACAATGGGTGTCGTCCTCCTAAACGGAGAAGAGTATAAGGAGGTTCACGTTGGCAAGATATACAAAATCGCTTTGCAGACTTTGTCGAAGAGAGAATCTGAAACTTTTTCTTAAAGGAGAGAGATGTTACACCGAGAAATGTGCTTTTGAAAGAAGGAATTACCCTCCAGGTCAACATGGACAAGAACGGAAGAAATTTTCTGAGTATGGAGCCCAATTACGGGAGAAACAGAAGGTCAAAAGAATCTACGGGGTTTTAGAAAAACAATTCCGCAATATTTTCAAAGAGGCGGATCGAAGGAAAGGGATTACTGGAGAAAACCTCCTTTCCTTGTTAGAGCGGAGGTTGGATAATACGGTTTACCGACTGGGATTTGCTCATTCAAGAAATGAAGCACGCCAGTTAGTAAGGCATAATCATTTCCTGGTCAATCAGGTCAAGGTGAATATTCCCTCTTACTTGGTCAAACCAGGGGATGTCATCGAGGTACGGGAGAAAAGCAAGAGAGTATTACGGATTGTCGACGCCTTAGAAGGCGTGGCTCGAAGAGGCGTTCCACAATGGTTAGAATTGGATAAGGAACAGATGAAGGGAAGTGTAAAGGCCCTTCCAACCCGGGAGGACATCACTTTTCCCATTCAAGAAAAGTTGATTGTTGAGCTTTATTCAAAATAATCTTTTAACCCTTTTTTCCGGGGAGGCTATATGGTTCAAAAAAGTGGAAAAGACCTCATTCGACCCAAAAAGTTAGAGTTCGAAAAAGAAACCCTAACCCCCTATTATGGGAAATTCATGGCAGAGCCTTTTGAAAGGGGCTTTGGCATCACCATCGGAAACTCTCTGCGTCGCATACTCCTTTCTTCGCTTCAGGGAGCTGCGATCACCTCTGTTAAAATTGACGGAGTGCTTCATGAATTTTCCACAATCCCAGGGGTGAAAGAGGATGTTACGGAGATCATCCTTAACCTCAAGGAGGTCAGACTGAAACTTCACACCGAAGGTCCAAAGACGATCCGCGTGAAGGCAGAGGGCCCGAAAATCCTGAAGGCAGGAGATTTCCAAACCGGTGATGCGGTGGAGGTCCTAAATCCAGAGCATTACATCGCTACCCTGTCCAAGGATGGGAAACTCTCCATGGAGATGATGGTGAAGATGGGAAGGGGTTATGTTCCAGCAGAACGGAACAAAGATGAAAATCAACCCATTGGCACCATTCCTATCGATGCCATCTTCTCTCCTATAAAGAAAGTCAACTATACGGTGACCAATGCCAGAGTTGGGCAGATCACTGACTATGATAAATTGACTCTGGAGGTTTGGACCGATGGGAGTGTAAATCCCGAGGAAGCCATCACCCAAGCGGCCAAGATTCTGAGGGATCAACTTTCCATCTTCATCACACTTGAGGAAGAGGAGGAGGAAGAGAGCACTATTTCTGAGGAGGCAACAGAAGTCCAGAAATTGAACGAAAATCTTTTTAGAAGCGTTGATGAATTAGAACTCTCTGTGCGGTCTGCCAATTGTCTAAAACATGCCAACATCAAATTGATTGGAGACCTGGTTCAGAAGACAGAGGCAGAGATTCTGGCCACGAAGAACTTTGGTCGAAAATCTCTCAACGAGATTAAAGAGATCCTTGCAGGGATGGGACTCAGCCTGGGAATGAAATTAGAGAATTGGCCTCCAAAGTCACATAAGGAAGAGATGGAGACAGGAGCAGTGGGATAGGAGGATAGGATGAGGCATAGGATTTCAGGAAGAAAATTGAGCCGTCATACTCAGCATCGGAAGTTGATGTTTAGGAACATGCTTGTCTCATTGCTTCAATATGAGAGGATCAAGACAACCCTGGCAAAGGCCAAAGAATTGAGGCGTTGGGCAGACCGGGTGATTGGCTTGGGGAAGAAAGGCACCCTTCATGCCCGGAGACAGGCATTTGATATTTTAAGAGACGAGACCATCGTGAAGAAACTTTTTGATAAGATTGCCCCAAAGATGAAAGACAGGGAAGGAGGATATACAAGGATATACAAATTAGGCTGGCGCCAGGGAGATGGAGCCCCTCTCTCTTTGATTGAACTGGTCACCTATGGGTCAACTGAAGAAGAGAAGAAGTCGACACTAAAGAAGGCAAAGCAAGCCCTTGAAAAGGTAAAGCCTAAAAAGAAGGCAGAGCCCAAGAAAGAAAAGAAGGAAAAATCCCCTAAAGAGGAGAAAAAAGGCTAAATAACACACTCACTTAAGCGGAGGGCCTTTATTTTTTTCTTAAAATTGGTTCTGAATAGTAGGCTGTTACCATCTCATTGCTATGGTCGGTGTCGGTTTGAATTCCAATGGCAATCACTCCCTCTGGGTCTTTTCCAAATGCGGTTTTAAAATCCCTTCGGATATTTCTCTCCTCATAGACCCATTGAGAGACCTTCCCTTCTCCTGATTCCAAAACAAAGACCTTACAGTTTTTCTCCCCTGGGTGATCAAAGATATGACCTTTGGGCTGGCGGGTTGCCCAGATATATTCAATTTTTAATCCGTAAGGTTCTCCGCCGCCAAATAATTTAAACCCGGGTTCCCTTCCAAAGATGACCAACACCCGTGCTGACGAATCGAACCTATCCTTCCTCGTTTCAATGGAAGATCGGACAACATTTGATATTTTCCATCTCCAGGAGAGGATCGAGAAGTTCTTCTGCTCAGGATCCACCCTCTTAAAGAGGGATGCTCGGCTCCCAATGCTTTTAGCCTTAATCACCCCCTTCCTTGGACTCGAGTATTGGGTAGGGGGGACAGCAAAATAGGAGACCATCCACCAACCCTCGACTGGTGTTTTCTTCTCCTCCTCTTTAGGCTGAAAATCACTAAAGGGAAGTTGGGCTAAGAGTAGAATCATAAGAACTTTGGAAATCCATCTGTAAGGCATAAAATATCTTCAGCCCCTCGGCGAGGGCCATATGTTCCTTAAAATTCTCATTTGAAATTGAATAGAACCATGGTAAAATTTATCACATTATGAAAAGGATTCCAAATTGCAAAATCTTCTGTTTGGTTCTCCTCTTAATAATCTCTCCGATTTCTATCAGTGGGTCAAATGAGGCTGACTCTCCTTATCAGTATCTGATTTGCAGACTCATAGAAGATGGGTTTGAAACAGAATTTTTGGCAAATATCTTTATGGATTCCCGGGCTGAGCCTGACCCCGATAGGATGGTCATCTACTTTGACTCGAGGGAGACGAAGGAGTTATATGAACAATTCTTTACCCCTGAATCCATCTCCCTTGCAAGAAATTTTTTACGAGAAAATATAAAGATATTGAGAAAGGCAGAAGAGAGGTTCCATGTAGAGAAGGAGGTGGTGGTTGCCATTCTATTGGTTGAGTCAAGGTTCGGTGAGAATATAGGGAAGTATCGGGTCATCCCTACATTAGCCAGGATGGCACTGATGAGATCTCCAGAGTATCTCTCAAAAATTTATATGATTCTTCGAGAGAGGGAACCAGAACTTTCTTACGAATGGGTAGATGCCTTGGCAAAGAGAAGGGCGGAGTGGGCTTATAAAGAATTAAGATGTTTTTTAAAAATCATTCGCCACGAGTCCATCGATCCCCTTGAGGTCTACGGCTCTTATGCAGGGGCCTTAGGCATGGCCCAATTCATCCCCTCAAGTTATCTCAATTATGCTTTAAGTAAGAAGGGGTTAGGAAATTGGCTTCTTAACAAAGAAGAGGCCATTTTCAGCATCGGAAACTACTTAAAATCCCACGGCTGGAAAAGAGGCCTCTCCATGGAAAAGAAGAAGAATGTCCTCTGGTCATACAACCATAGTCATCCCTATGGAGAAGCCATCCTCAAGATTGCTCAAAAAATCAAGTCAAATCCTCCACACAGAACAAAAAGTTCAAAACAACTGAAGGGAAAAGCCGTGGAGGGAATCGAATAGAAGGAGTCTTTTATAACTTTCTTTACTATATCTCTCCGAGATAGGCTTTTCGGACCATCTCATTTTGTTGCAAATTTTTTGCACTGTCGCTTAGCACCACCATACCCGACTGGAGAACATATCCCCGACTGGCGATCTGGAGGGCCATCCTTGCATTCTGTTCCACCAATAGGATGGTTGTTCCTTCTAAGTAGAGTTTTTGGATGGTCTTAAAAATGCTGTCAACTAATATAGGAGCAAGGCCCATAGAGGGCTCATCTAATAAGAGAAGACGAGGGTTGGCCATCAAGGCTCGACCAGTGGCGAGCATCTGTTGTTCTCCACCGCTCAGTGTCCCTGCTACTTGATCTTGACGTTCTTTCAATTTAGGGAAGAGTTCAAAGACCCGTTCCATATTTTTCTTGATAAGGCTCTGATCAGAAATAGTAAATGCGCCCAGCTCAAGGTTCTCTCTCACGGTGAGCCGGCTAAAGACCCTCCTTCCCTCAGGAACTTGAACCACGCCTTTGGCTACAATCTCGTGGGGAGGTAGAGAGGTGAGATCCTCTCCGCTGAAGCGAATGCAACCCTCACGGGGTTTTAATAAACCACTGGTTGTCCTGAGCATGGTGCTTTTTCCTGCACCATTTGCCCCAATCAGAGTAACGATCTCCCCTTTTTCCACATGGATGGAGACCCCTTTTAGGGCATGAATCTCACCGTAATAAGTATGAATATTTTCGATTTGAAGAAGGGCCATTCCTAAAAATACCCTAAAAAAGTCGATGAAAAAAGATCATGGTCTTTGTCTTATGCCTTATAGGGTTAAGTATCACTGAGACGACCCAAGTAGGCCTCGATCACCTTTGGATCTTTCTGAATTTCACTGGGTTTTCCCTCGGCAATTTTTTCTCCATAATCCAATACAGTAACGATTTCAGAAATAGCCATGACCACCCTCATTTGATGTTCGATAAGAAGAATAGTGATCCCAAATCGATCTCGGAGGTCGCATATGAGGTCCATCATCTCCTGGGTTTCGCTCGGGTTCATACCTGCAGTGGGTTCGTCGAGAAGCAACAATTTCGGACGGCATGCCAGGGCCCTACCAATCTCCAAACGTCTCTGCTCCCCATAGGGAAGATTCTTTGCCAGGAGGTCTCCCTTACCTGAAAGGTTGACTACCCTGATAATATTTTTTGCCTCTTCTTCAGCCTCCTTTTCTTCTTTGCGGGTAGCAGGGGATCCCAGTACAATTCCAAAGAACCCTGCCTTAAGGTGGCTGTGGAGGCCTATGAGGATGTTCTCCATGACGGTCAGGTTTGGAAAGAGACGAATATTCTGGTAAGTTCGGGCAATTCCAAGACGAGTAATTCTGTCAGGCAGTAGGCCAACGAGTGAATGGCTGTTGAAAAGAATCTCTCCACCCTCAGGCCGATAAAAGCCTGTGATACAGTTAAATAAGGTTGTCTTACCAGCCCCATTTGGCCCAATGATACTATGGATGCTATACGGTTTAATATCTAAACTCAGGTCGCTTATTGCCACCAGTCCCCCAAACCTTTTAGTCATTCTTTTTATAGAAAGGATCACCATCGGTCCATCCTATTTTCATTTGGTCTCAAAGGGAATCTCTGTCTCTCTCATGCAGTTCACGCTGGCGTAAGGTCTCTGGCCAGAGGCCTTCTGGACGGAGAAGCATCATTGCTACAAGCGCTGCTCCATAGACCAGCAACCTGAATTCTGCAAACTCCCTAAGGAGTTCAGGTAGTCCTACCAGTGCAATCGCTCCCACCAGCACCCCTAAAATGCTTCCAATCCCTCCCACGATAATGAGACAGAGGATGTTGATAGAGATCATTACATTGAAACTGTGGGGATAGACTGAACCAAGTTTGCTCGCAAAGATGGCACCGCTTAGGGCCGAGAAACCTGCTCCTGTGGCAAAGGCCAGCAGTTTCATGGAGACAAGGTTTATTCCCATGGCCTGAGCCACATCCTCATCCTCACGAATTGCCATCCAGGCCCGACCCAGGCGAGAATCTCTCAATCGCCAGGAGATAAAACCAGCAAGCAAACAACCTGCGAGAATCAGATAGTAGATCTGCTGTGGAGTGGCCAGCTCGATTTCCCCGATCGTTGCCCTCGGGATTTTTCCAATCCCTTGTGCCCCTCCTAACCAGGGCCGTAAGAAATCTGAGAGAACAAGGATGCGAATGATCTCACCAAATCCAAGCGTTGCAATGGCAAGATAATCCCCACGCATCTTGAGCACAGGGACGCCCAGAAGGATTCCTGAGATCACCCCTATTAGAATTGCAAAGGGTAAGGCCTCCCAAAAGGTTAGACCAAAAAACCCAAGTTCCGGAGAGGTTAAGAGGGCAAGTGTATAGGCACCTATGGCAAAGAAGGCTACATAACCGAGATCTAATAGGCCTGCAAAGCCAACCACAATATTGAGGCCCAATCCCAAAAGAACATATAAACCAATAATGGTCAGGACTTCACTGAGAAAAAGTCCGAGAAATTGTGGCAAGGCAAGGAGAATCAGAACAGAAAGAAGCATTCCTGTTATTCTCACCCTCTGTTTGCCTTTGGAGGGAAGTCGTTGAAACCTTAACCTTATGGCTTGACCCTTCTTTGCCCAGAAAAAGGCCAATAACGATATTAGAGTGAACAATCCAAGGGCACCATACCAGGAAAGTCCATTCATTGCAAAGAGCCATTCGTTTATAATAGATAAGGGTCCCCATAGGGCGAAAGTTGGTCGAAGCAAATCCTGAAGGACACCTGCTCCGGCAATACTGCTTAGCGAAAGGACCAATATTTTTCTTAATACCTTTGGGGCAAGGAAGAGAAATCCTGTCACCAGGCCAATCATTGAGCCCAACCCGAGGAGGAGAAGAGAACCTCCCTTTACACCCTGATTAAAAGTGAGCAGATTGTAGAGAATTGGGGAGGCATTGATGAATACCCTTCGAAGATTAATCCAATTTCCCAAGATGACCAGAAGGGCGAGGATACCTCCTATTATCAACCCTGTAAGAAGGCTATTTATAAGGATTTGAAAAGGTTTTTTTGGGGTTATGCGTTTTGCCCTCAGATAGAGGATTAAGACAGCCATGACAAGCAGAAGCGTATGGCCCATTGAGATGATGTTACTAATAATGTCCCTCTGGCTGAATGTCTCAACCATTCCAATCAGGGAGAGTAAAACCTCTATCCCACCACCAATCAAACCGATTTTAATGGTCTGCTTCATACTTTGTTAGGCTTTTTTTACTGCGAGTCGTTCTCCCAAGATGCCTGTGGGCCGAAAAATCAGCACAAGAACTAACATGATAAATGCGATAGCGTCCTTAAGCTGGTAGGGGGCTACAATTCCCAGACCATCAAGAAAGAGACTTGGTCCCACAGATTCCACAAGACCAAGGAAGATTCCACCTAGCATGGCTCCTGGGATATTCCCAATCCCACCCAAGACCGCAGCGGTAAAGGCCTTTATCCCTGGGATAAAGCCCATAAAAAAATGGACCTGTTTAAACATTAAAGCATAGAGTACCCCAGCAGCACCAGCAGCCATTCCGCCAATGATGAAGGTTATGACGATCATCCGATCAATATCAATCCCCATCAGGGAAGAGATCTCCTTATCTTCAGAGACTGCCCGGATGGCTTTACCAATCCTGGTGCGTTGAATAAAACTATAGAGAGCAATCATTAATATAGCAGCGGCTATAATGACAACTGCCTGGAATCTTAAAATCCGGAATCCCCCAAGCCACCACTCCCCTTCAAGAATCTTAACGGTTGGGTAGGCCTGGAAACCCGACCCATATAATCCACGAAAGGTGTACTGGAGGAAGAAGGAAGCTCCAATCGCAGTAATCAGAGGGACAAGACGTGGTGATGCCCTGAGGGGACGGTAAGCAACTCTTTCCAACAGGACAGCAATTAGGGTTGAAGTAGCCATGGATACAGAAAAGAGGACGAGTAGGCTGATCATGGGTTGTCGATCCAAAAAACCTGAGGAGTAGAAGGCAGCCGCAACAAAGTATGCCGTATAAGGACCGCTCATAAATACTTCACTATGGGCAAAGTTGATCATCCGCAACGTCCCATATACCATGGTATAACCCATAGCAATAAGGGCATAGATGCTTCCTTGAGCAAGACCAAAGACAGTGAAGTCAAACCAGTGGCGGTTGGTATAACGGCCTTCGGTTAAAGTCGCAGTTGATCCCCAGATGATTAGAAGTAGGATGGCTCCACCAATGAACCACATGATGAAATCGGTTGGGGAGAGTCGATCTTTCCAGCGTTGGAGCATAAAAATTCAGCCTTTACCCCTTCACTCCCATTTTAGAAGAGAGAAGATGGGGGCTACCAATTCTTATTTTTGAGCCCGCCCTGTTTAAACAGAATTTCCTTAAATAGTTTTTATGATGCAGGGAGCACGTGTTATTTTTTTACAGGCTTCTTCTCCAAAGGTTTCTCTTTTAAAGGTGGTTCTTTTATGTAAGGAGCCCAGAAAGGTTTATCGGGCATCTCCAGTTTTTTAACATTTTCAGCCCTGGTAATATAAACAGCGATTCTTGGATCCGCACAGTCTCCATATTGATCACAGGTGATTGTCCCCGTTAGACCCTTGTGATTCTTTGTTGCATACAGAGTATCTCGGAGGGCCTTTCGGCCGATATAGATTGTTCCATCAGGGGCCTTTTTAGCGACCTTCTCAATGGCAGAAAAGATAATCATGGCCGCATCGTAGGCGTGGGCGTGATAAACAGAGAGGGGTTTTTCCCCATATTTTTTCTGGTGCTTTTCGAGAAAGGACTTATAACCTTCAGCGAATGCTGAAAAATCAGGGCTGGAGTGATACATTCCAATTGCCGCCTCACCAGCAGCCTTGTAAAAATCGGGTGAGAAGAGGCCGTCTGCTCCCATTAGATAGACCTTCTCTAAGCCTGCAATCTCTTTCACCTGGCGGGTCACATGGCCTCCTGCAGCGATGAAGATAGGATAGTAGATCATTTCAGGTTTGCCAGTTGCAATCTTTGTGAGCATTGGTCTCATGTCGGTATCTGTAGGTGATACTGCCTCTTGAGAGGTAATCGTCCCGCCAAGTTTCTTAAATCTTTCAGCAAAGACAGCCTGGAGTTGCTCCGCATATGGACTTCCATCATGGATGGTGGCTGCTCTTCTGACCTTTAAATATTTGTAAGCAAACTCTGCCGCTACTGTCCCTTGGACCTTATCATTATGAGCGGTTCTTAAGTACCCCTCATATTCCTTTCCCCTTTTTGGAGAGGTCAATTCAGGAGCGGTATTAGAGGGTGAAACTGTTACAATGCCAGCCTTCCAAAGAATAGGTGCTCCAGGTCGTGCCTCACTTGAGCAGGTAGAGCCAATTGCTGCAACAATGGTGGGATCTGCGGCAAGTTTAGTAGCGGCTGCCTGTCCTCCTTCTGCATTACAACCTGTATCCTGAACAGTAAGTTTTATTGGTCGGCCAAGAATTTTACCGCCCTTATCTTCAATGGCAATCTCGACACCACGTTTTGAATCTATGCCCAACGATGCCTCTGAACCTGCAACAGCCAACCAACAGGCGATGTGGATGGGTTCATTGGGTTTGATCTTGATCACACCGATCTCATCCTTATAGGGAAGAGTTGCCTGCTTCGTTTGGGCTGAAAGAAGATTTGGGTCCATTAAGATGAACAGGAAAAGAATGGATATAAGAGAGAGGGATCGTTTCATAAAAACCTCCTTTCTTAAGTTTTTCGTATTTTCGAAAATTTTTTATCATAAAAAAGAATAACGAAAAAGTCAGTCAATGACAAGGGTTTTTAGGCTCAATTTTTTTCACGATGGCACCAAATTAAAATCTCTTTGAGGGAGAGGGTATTAAGGATATCTTTGGTTTCAAGCCATCCCCGTCTTGCCACCGCAACGCCAAGACTCATCATCCACAACTGATCCAGATAGTGAGCATCTGTTCCAATAGCCATTTGGATTCCCATCTCTTTGGCTTTTCGGCAATGAATGTCATCTAAGTCGAGGCGCTCAAAATAGGCGTTGATCTCAAGGGCTTTGCCATATCTCTTTGCTGCCTTCATGATCTCGTCCATATCCACCTCATAAGGGTCTCTTGATCCCAGTAACCTTCCAGTGGGATGGGCAATGAAATGGACATAAGGATTCTCCATTGCCTTCACAATTCTTTTGGTCATCTTCTCTTTGTCCTGTTTGAAGCCACTATGAATGGCTGCTACGACAAAATCCAACCTTTTAAGAATCTTATCAGAAAGATCCAGTCTCCCATCCGCAAGGATATCGACCTCTGTACCCTTTAAGATCTGAAAACCTTTCAATTTCTCATTCAAACGGTCGATCTCCTCAATCTGCTTTAACAATCTCGTCTCATCAAGTCCGTGGGTAATCTTGAGGGATTTCGAATGATCACAAATTGCTATATACTGATAGCCCCTTTTCTGAGCCGCTTTGGCAATCTCCTCGATGGAGGAGGAACCGTCGCTCCATTTTGAGTGAACATGGAGATCTCCTTTGATCTCGGATTCCTTTACCAGCCGTGGAAGGGACTTTGTCTGTGCCGCTTCAACCTCTCCCCGATCTTCTCGAAGTTCTGGTTCAATCCAAGCCAATCCCAGCGCCTTATAGACATCCTCTTCATCTTTTCCACCGATCTTCTTTTCACCCTTAAAGACCCCATACTCATTGATCTTGATCCCTTTGGCCTTTGCGATTCCACGGAGGTGTATATTATGGGCTTTGGATCCAGTGAAATATTGAAGGGCAGCGCCATAGGAATCTTCTTCCACCACGCGAAGGTCAATCTGCACCCCTCCTTCGACAATGACAGAGGCCTTTGTCTCTCCAGAGGCGAGAATCTCCCTTACTTCGGGAAGATGGGTAAAGGCATGAATGATCTTCTCGTGATTGGGGCCAGTAGCCAAGATGTCAATATCTCCGATATTCTCTTTCATCCTCCTGAGGGAACCTGCCCACTGGATCTTTTCCGAACCTGTCTTTTGCCTCAGGGCTTCTACGATCCGTTTGGCCACAGGAAAGGCGATACCCAGGTTCATTCTTCCCTTACTCTGTTTGAGGAGCTGGATTCCACGTTTGATGTTGTCAACCTTTTTCTCACCAATTCCAGGGAGACCAATGAGAGAGCCATCTTCCAGGGCCTTTTCCAATTTTGAGATGTTATCAATTCCCCTCTCCTTATAGATCGTTGAGAGGGTTTTGGGTCCCATTCCAGGAATTTCCATAATGGCAATCAATTCGTCGGAGATCCCTTTTCTTACCTCCTCATATTTTGAGATCTTTCCTGTCTTGAGATACTCCACAATCTTCTGAGCCATCCCTTCTCCGATCCCTGGGACATCTTTCAACTTTCCACTCTCAGCAATCTCTTCGATATCTTGTGTAAGATCACCAATGATCCGGGAGGCCTTCCGATAGGCGCTGATCTTGAAGGGGTTCTCTCCCTTAAATTCCAAAATGTCAGCCATCTTCTCAAAGAGATCTGCCAATTCTTTATTCTTCATAATTCTAACCCTCCAAGGTCCTTTTAGCCTTTTTTTCTTCCAATAAGCGGAAGAAAGAAGAGGATTCCCCAAATTGGAGATAGTCTTTGAGGCAGATCCTGAAATTCTCAATGACGTCCTTCTTACTATTTACAATGAATATGCGATGCTGAATATGGAAGAGTTCCTCGATCAACCTTTCCACCGGGCAAAACCTTTTGGATTCCTTCCCATATCTTCTTTCAAGTTCTTCTTCAAAGAGGACTACCAATTTGTCTTTCATCCTCAGCTGGGTATCATTGAAGAGGATGGCCACCTCGGGAAGGAGGTCCTCAAGCCTTGAAAAGAAGGTAGAGATTTCCCCCAACTCCACCCCTCTTGGGGGAGAAGACTTCACCTCTACATAGAGAAGCCTTTGATTCCAAGAGGCAATGACATCGTAATCTCCTCCAGAGTGGGTTCTCTTCACACTCACTCCATAGAGGGCAGGAGAAGCAAACTCCTTCTTAAACATCTCGGCAATAAACCATTCGAGGGTGGGACCAAAACTGTAAAGGGAAGAGAGTCGGGTATGGTAAACTCCTCTTCCGTTTTTCTCAATCAGCCCCATATCATATAGACGATCACAATACCCTTTAACCACTTTTGGGGAGCAGTAGTGGGTCAAATCCTTAATTCGAAATCGATCGTGATGTTTGATTATATCCCTCAAAACCAAGCGAAAAGAATATTTCTTCATCATCTCATAAAATTGGCTCTTTTGAGAATTGGACAAATCGTCGGGGAAAAAAAGCCTCTCCACAGGATTCTTTCTGAAAACCCGTACCCCCCTCATCTTTAATTTGTTCTCCACCTGGTTGGAATCAATAATAAATAGGTTTTTAATTGACTCAATCTCCTTGGAAAGAGAGGACACACTCTTTTTTAGATCCTGAATGGTTCCTTCGATTTCTTTTAACTTCACTTAAAACCCTCGATAGAGACGAAACCGTCTTGCCAGTTGGATAACTTCCAGATACTCCTTGTAAGTAATACGGCGGTTGATTTCGATGTAATCATAGGCTTTATACTCAGGTCGGTATTGATCCATGATATTGACATAGGAATGAACGGATATCTCTTGAGCGATAAACTTGAGGACCTCTTCAGAGGAGGCGACTCCGTTTGGCATGACCAGATGTCTGATTAGAAGCCCCCTTTCTGCAATCCCGAGGCCATTTGTTCGGAGATCCCCTACCTGTCTGTACATTTCTTTGAGAACTTTTTTTATCACCTCGGGATAGTCAGGGGCATTGGAGTATCGTTTTGCAAATTTTTCATCCATGTATTTGGCATCAGGCATGTAGATGTCTACAATGCCCTCTAAGAGTTGAATCACCTCAATCGACTCATATCCGGAGCAGTTATAGACGATTGGAATCTTTAAGCCCTTCTCAATGGCCTCGGGGAGGGAGGCCACAATCTGAGGAACATAGTGGGTGGGTGTGACGAAATTGATATTATGGCAGCCCATCTCCTGAAGCCTTATCATCATGTTTGCCATCATTGAGGAAGTGATGGGTTCACCTCTTCCCAGGTGACTGATGTCATAATTCTGACAGAAGATACAGCGGAGGTTACAATGGGTAAGGAATATGGTCCCCGAGCCATGGTATCCAACCAGAGGGGTTTCCTCCCCAAAATGGGGGAAGGCACTGGAGACCATCAATTCAGAACCTGCCTTACAATACCCAATCTCCCCCTCCAGACGATTTATTCCACACCTTCTTGGGCAGAGACGACATTCTTTTAATAAATCCCTGAGGAAGGTGATTCGCCTTTGGAGTTCCCCTTTTTCATAAAGATTGATAAAAGATGGAGTAAAGGCCATTCTAATAATAAATTACCATAAATTTTATTCTAATTCTATGAGAGATTAAAAGGGAGTTAAGGGAAGAAGAAAGGAAGGGGCCTTCCTTATCGGAGACCCCTTCCTTTAGGCTAAAGGGTATGGTAGAAATTGATTACACTCTTAAAGAAGTTTGTAGGAATATGCCCTCTTCTCTCTATAAGTTCTCTGACATAGGTGGGGCCATAATTGTAGGCGGTTAATGCAACCCTTAGGTCTTTGAAATCGAGAGTCAGGGTCGAGAGATAATATACCCCTATCTTTATATTTAGATATGGATTAAAGAGGGTCCGATCTCCACTCCACTCAATACCCAGTTCACTTGCAATGGATTGGGCCACATAAGGCATTACCTGCATTAACCCTTTTGCCCCCTGGTCTGAGACAGCCCAGTTTTTAAATGAACTTTCAATGGCAATGAGCGACAAGATGAATTTGGGGTCATAATGGTACCGCTTAGCCTCCTCATAAATGACCTCTGCCAACTCCTTTCTGGTCACCTCTGCAAGGTCTGAAGGGTAGTTTTCCAATACCCTGAGAATCTCATTGATAGCCCTCTCTTTATAGTAAATTTTAGGGGAAAAAGAGGAGATATGAAAAGAGAGGGTAAATATGAGAAGAAATAGGAGAATTTTAAGGGGGATATTGGAAGGCCTTTGCTTGTTTCCCTTTTTAGGGTGGGGTGGAAGCCCCATACATATCGGCGGCTCTTTTATCTCCATACCAACCCTCCTTGTGAAAGTTTTTCACATTCTAACAGAGAGGATTGGTTTTGTCAAGCCCAGCTCAAACTGACCGTCTATCACTTTTGGGTGCTCCTTTCTGGGGTATTTTCTAACCAGG
>JBBIRM010000025.1:0-4912 GCA_037441765.1 Deltaproteobacteria bacterium
ACCGACCCGCTATATAAGATTTTTGGAGATATCCCTACCCGATTCATATAATTCCCCCTTAAGTGAGGGATTACAGAGGGGAAAAAAATGAGATACGCGGAGACTGGTTATTATTTAGAAGTGGATCTATCCAGAGGAAAGGTTGAGAAAGTGGAGTCGGACCCAAGGGATATAGATCTATACCTTGGAGGGATTGGTTCTAATGCCAAGATACTCTATGAGAGGGTACCTCCGGAAGTTGATCCTTCTTCCCCTGATAACCTCCTCATATTTGGAAGTGGTCTTCTCTGTGGAACTCCTGTTCCTGGTGCCAACCGACTTGTTGTCTCTACCATTTCCCCATACACAAAATTCCATGCCTATTCAATAATGGGATATTATTTTGGTCCAGAATTGAAATTTGCTGGTTACGATAAAATAATAATTCGTGGGAAATCTCCAGATCTGGTTTATTTGTGGATTCAAAATGACAAAGTAGAGATACGGGATGCCAGACACCTTCATGGAAGAGGTGCCCATGAAACCGCAAGGCTGATTAAACAGGAGTTAGGGGATGATAAAATCCAGGTAGCAGCGATTAGCCTGGCAGGTGAGAATCGGGTAGCGATGTCAACAATCGAATCTGGCTGCGGGAGTGCCTCTCGGGGAGTTGCCCCGGTTATGGGGGATAAGAAGTTAAAGGCCATAGCGGTTCGTGGAACAAAAGACATCCACGTCGCCCGGCCAACCAAATTGTTTGAGGAATGTCATAAACTGATGAAGGATATTTTCGAGAACCCCTATCTCGGAGAATGGATGGCATTTGATGAGAATGACGAGTGGCACCATAATAATTTTGCTTGGGGTAATGCTCGGATTCGGATCAAAAATTTCTGGAACAAAGACCTCGAAGAAAGGTGGCGTACCTGGAAATATCTCCACATGGACCGTCAGTTCAGTTGCTATAACTGTCCAAAGGGATGCCATACGTTAATTTCGTGGCCAGGGCGGGAAAGGTATACCTACAAATGCTGGACAAAAAATGCCTATCATTTCGCAGCGTTTGAGGAGATTGATTTTAGTTTTGAATTTATTGGTTTTGCTCAAGAACAGGGCCTGGACAGTTGGTCAACCCCACTGGTTATTGCTTTTGCCATTGATCTTTATGACGCTGGCATTTTGACTGACCATGATTTACCAGAAATGCCACCTGCCTCTGATCATAGAGGAAGATTCTACTATCTTCTTGATAAGATTATTCGTCGTGAGGGGGTGGGAGACCTCTTGGCCAATGGGACTTACTGGGCAGCCCGTCAGATTGGTAAAGGGGCAGAGGCCTATGAACATAATACCGTTAAAAAAGTTGAACAGGTACCCATCAAATTAGGGAAACTGAATCCCATCTATTTTCTTATGATCGCAACCGGTGAGAAGTGTTTGATCACCTCCATTGAAGGGTCTTTCCCCCAGGATCCTCTTCCTACCATGGAGGAGAGGAAGGCATTTGTGAAAGATTGGGTAGCAGTCCCAGATGAAAAATTTAAAACGTATCTTTTGGAGTGGGAAAGGAAATCCGATATCTCTAATGAAAGGGCGGCTGAGATCTGTGACTGGAATGAGATGATGCATTACATAGACGATAGCATAGGGATATGTGGTTTTCTCTCTTCATTCAGAGGGCAGTTTGGCGGAAGGCCTGCATATCATATCCATAATTTACCATATATCATTTCACTTGCGACAGGTATTGAACTTGATGAAGCAGGATTATGGAAAATAGCCAGACGAAATCGAACTTTAGTGAGAGCCATTAATTCAAGATTGGGGCTTAATAGAGCAGACGATGATCCTCCTGCTAATCACTGGACATTTAGGGACTACAAGGCCGAGCAGGAACTACTGGATACCTATTATAAGGTAAAGGGGTTTAATCGGAACGGTTGTCCTACGAAAGAGACCTTGGAGGAGTTGAATCTGGGCTTTGTAAGTGAAGATCTTGAAAGAAGGGGAATCTTTGCCAAGGAGCCTGTATACCCTGAAGATCCATTGGTGGTTCAATCGAAAAAGATAAAGACTGAAGTGACTACTCGGGAGGAATTGGAACGAAGAGGGATTTTGAGAAGGTCTGAAGGTCCCTCCAATATCAGTTTGGATCCTTTCAAAGAAAAGAGAATCGCTGAATTAAGGGCAAGGGAAATGGCAACCCATGTTAAAAAAGGAAGAGGGCATTAAAACCAATTCAAACGCATTAAATAAACGGACGTTTCGAGATGCGAAGCAATCCCTTTAAAGTGAGATTGTGCCGACATTTATTCAAAATGAAAATTTAAAAGAGTTAATTGCGTTTTTATTAAATCACTTCAATGAACTGGATATCAAAAGTCAGATCTTTCCCTGCTAAAGGATGGTTTGCATCAATGGTGATGCTTAAATCCGAAGTATCGATTACTAAAGCGGTCACGATTTGTCCATCCCATTGTCGAAAATGAACCTGTTCACCAACTTGAGGATCAAAATTTGCTGGGAGTTGGCTTCGATCTAACTTTACTACCATTTCATCAAGGTGAGGACCAAATGCCTGATCCGCGGGGATCTCAATGGTTTTCGATTCCCCTGGATTCATTCCAACCACTGCCTGTTCAAAGCTTGGTAGGATCTGACCATCCCCGATTGTAAATTGAAGGGGTTCATGGTTAGTCGTGGAACCAACGACTGTACCATCTCCCAATCTTACTGTGTAATGAACCCTCACCGTGTCTCCCTCTTTTGCCTGTACCATCTTTCTCTCCTTTCTTTACCACTCTGGGTAAATATTGTTTTCCACGACAACCTACCCCTATTTTTACCCCATCAGAAGGCCCCGCAGTCCTTAGTGTGAGCAATTCCATAAAAAAAAACCTAACATAGACTATCTAAAAAACCAATATAACAGAATTGTTTTAGTTCTGCCACCCTATAGATTGAGAATTTTTCCAAGGTTAAAGATATAATTGGGATCAAATACCTTAGAAAAATTTCTTTTAAGTTTAGAATAGATTTAAGAAGGGGTAAATTTTTTTAAATAAAAAAGGGCGAGATTTCTCTCGCCCTTTTAAAAAGACAAGTTGGCGCTGATTATTTTTTACTTACATCTTCATAGTCCGCATCGACCACGTCCTCCTGTGCCCTTTTACGATGCGCCTCCTGGGCTCCTGCCTCCGCCCCCCCTGGCCTTGCACCCTGAGAGGCCTTTGCATACATGGCCTCTGCCAATTTATGGGAAGAACGGGTAAGTTCATCTTGGGCACTCTTGATGGTATCGAGATCGTTTGATTCCATTGCCTTTTTTGCCTTGGCAATCGCATCATCTATTGCCTGCTTCTCACTTGATTCAATCTTATCTCCGAATTCCTTAAGGGATTTCTCTGTGGTGTAGATCAGGCTATCGAGTTGATTTCTTGCCTCAGCCAGTTGCCGCCTCTTCTTATCTTCTGCGGCATGGGCTTCGGCATCCTTGATCATCTTCTTGATCTCTTCCTCTGTTAGACCACTTGAGGCAGTAATCCTGATGGATTGCTCCTTTCCCGTTCCAAGGTCTTTTGCTGACACATGGACAATCCCATTGGCATCGATATCAAAGGTCACCTCAATCTGAGGTACACCCCTTGGGGCAGGGGGAATACCGACCAGTTCGAATTGGCCAAGGGTCTTATTATCAGCAGCCATCTCCCTCTCCCCCTGAAGGACATGTATCGTCACCGCGGGTTGATTGTCCGTAGCAGTGGAAAAGATCTGACTCTTCCTTGTGGGAATGGTTGTGTTCCTTTCGATCAGTTTAGTGAAAACACCTCCAAGCGTCTCAATCCCAAGTGAGAGAGGAGTGACGTCGAGAAGAAGGACATCCTTCACTTCTCCCTTCAGCACTCCTGCCTGAATTGCAGCGCCAATGCCCACTGCTTCATCGGGATTTACGCTTTTGTTCGGCTCCCTCCCAAATATCTCTTTAACCTTCTCTTGAACCTTGGGCATCCGGGTCATTCCACCTACCAGAATCACCTCATCGATGTCTCTTGGTGAAAGTCCAGCATCTGCAAGAGCTTGACGGCAAGGCCCTTCAACCATTTCAATTAGGTCTTCGGTCAATTTTTCTAACTTTGCCCGGGTGAGTTTCATGTTCAGGTGCTTTGGTCCTGAGGCATCTGCTGTGATAAAAGGCAGGTTGATATCTGTTTCCATCATAGTGGAAAGTTCAATCTTTGCCTTTTCCGCAGCCTCTTTTAGCCTCTGTAGGGCCATCCGATCCTTCTTCAAATCAATTCCCTGATCCTTTAAAAATTCTGAAACTAAGTAGTCTATAATCCGCTGGTCAAAGTCATCCCCACCCAGATGGGTATTACCATTTGTCGATTTGACTTCAAAAACTCCATCCCCGATTTCAAGAATGGAGATATCAAAGGTCCCACCTCCCAGATCAAAGACAGCAATCTTTTCATCCTTCTTTTTATCCAGACCATAGGCAAGTGATGCTGCAGTAGGTTCATTTATAATCCTGATCACATTGAGACCTGCAATCCTTCCAGCGTCCTTTGTTGCTTGGCGCTGGCTGTCATTGAAATAGGCTGGGACCGTAATGACTGCATCCGACACCTTTTCACCGAGGTAGGCCTCGGCGGTCTCTTTCATCTTCTGAAGAATGAAGGCAGAGATCTCTGGTGGGCTATACTCCTTATCCCTCACCTTGACCCATGCATCTCCATTTTTGGCCTCGATAATCTTATATGGAAGGATTTTTAAATCCCTCTGGACCTCCTTATCCGTATACTTCCTTCCCATCAATCTTTTAATGGAGAAGATGGTATTTTCGGAGTTAGTGATGTCTTGACGTTTTGCAATCTGACCTACCACCCGTTACCCTTTATCTGTAAATGCATAAAAGGAAGGAGTGGTCCTGCTT
>JBBIRM010000025.1:4955-26820 GCA_037441765.1 Deltaproteobacteria bacterium
TGCCACGACTGAGTTTGTTGTTCCTAAATCAATTCCAATTGTCTTTGCCATAGTCATTCCCTCTCTTTCTTTAAATTAGATTTAGAATTATTCCGTCCCTTTTGCCTCCTTTTTAGGGAGCTTCGCCACTGATACCGTTGCCGGTCTCAGGAGACGATCATTTAAGAAATATCCCTTTTGAAACTCCTCCAGCACCTGGTTCGGTTCGTGTTGATCTGTTTCTACAACCAACATTGCCTCATGGATGGTTGGATCAAAGGGTTTTCCAACAGATTCTACTGGAGAAACCCCAAATCGGTTAAGGGTTTGGTGGAGTTGCTGAAGGGTTAATCGAACTCCCTCGATCAAGACATTTGCGTCCTCCACCTTTTCAGCATGGTTTACTGCCCTTTCCAGATTGTCAACGAAAGGTAGTATGGCCTTTATCAGATCCTCGTTGGCAAATTTCCTCCATTCCTCCTTATCTTTCAAAGCCCTCTTCTTAAAATTCTCCAGATCTGCTGCAACCCTCAACATCCGTTCGTAATTCTCCTTTGCCTCCCTTTCCTTTTCCTCTAATTTGATTTTTAACTCCTCTATTTCCTTTTCTATCTCCTCTTCCTCTCTTTTATGCCTTTGATTTTTTGCCTCAGGGGTGGATTCTACCTCCTGTATCGTTGTTTCCTCCACGTCCAAGTTAAGATCATTTTTGTTACCATCCATATCCTTCATACCTTTCACTTCAGAACTCCTATTGAGACTCCAATATTTCAGATAAGAGTTTTGCAGAATAATCCACCAGAGGAATTACTTTTGAATAATTCATCCTCCTGGGGCCAATGACTCCCAATGCTCCCCAAACTTCACCACCCCGACCATAGGTTGCGGTGACCAGACTACAGGTTTCTATTTCCTGGATCTGGCTTTCTGATCCGATGACGATCTGGACCCCTTTAGGTTCCATAAATTTGTCCAGGAGTTTCACCATGGTTGCTTTTTCCTCAAAGGTCCGAAAGAGATCCATCATTCTCTTTGCATTTCCAAATTCAGGTTCGCTTAGGATATTTGACCTTCCTTCAATAAAAACATCGGTTTCATCGATCATGGAAAAGGCCTTCTCTCCAAGTTTTAGGGCCTGTGTTAACAGATGGTCGTAAGCAGTTTTTACCATTTTCATCTGTTCAAGAAGCCTCTCTCTAACCTGGTAGAGGGTAAGGCCAGTGAGAAAACCATTTAAGTAATCAGAGAGGTGATCCAACTCCGATTGTGAAAATTCATCTTCAACCTCGATGACACGGTTATGGACCGACCCATTTATACCCACGAGGATTGCCAGGATGAGGTGCCTCCTTAATTTCACAAATTCAATATGTTGAAGCACAATCCTCCCTATTTTGGGTGCCCAGACCACCCCCAGGTAATGAGTGGAAGATGAGAGGATTCTGCATGTCTCGCGAAAGAGATCTGTTCCTTCAATCTGGTAACTTAGACATTTGGCCCGAATCTCCTTCTGTTCTTGGTCGCTGAGTTCATGGATATCAAGAATCGAATCCACATAGAAACGCAAGCCCTTCTCTGTGGGAACCCTTCCTGCAGAGGTATGGGGTTGGAAGAGAAGTCCCATCTCCTCCAGATCGGCCATGATGTTTCGTATCGTAGCAGGGCTGAGATGAAGCCCTGATTTTTTTGAAATAGTTCTTGACCCCACGGGTTCGGCCGTAAGAATATAATCCTCCACAACCATTTTAAGAATCTCTTTCATCCTTTCTGAAAGAAAAATATCCATTTGGGCATCCCTTTATCTCTCTTCAATCTCTACTAAGATAATTATGGAGGGGGTATTTGTCAAGAATGCGAATAGGTTGATTAAATTCTTTTGGATTCATTTTTTATAATAGTATCAAGTAGTTCTATCTCTCCAGCAGCTTCGAGCAAGAAAATCTCTCAGGATGGTTTAAAATGTTCAAACCCTAAATGGCGGGGGAAGTATTTCCTCCCATCTTCCATAATAATATAAAATCCTTCCTTCTTAGGAAGAATTTCTCCAATGCAGGTAATGGGTGTTTTAAGTGTGGAAGCCAGTGTTGAAATGGCCTTTCTCTTTTCAGGGGATGAGGTGAAGAGAAGTTCATAATCCTCTCCACCGGAAAGGGCGAGCCTGTAAGGGTCTCTGTAATATAAATTTACCCATTTTCGATAGAGATTGGAAAGGGGGATCCGATTTAGCCATATCCTTACTCCCAGATCACTCTCTTCTAAGAGATGATTCGTATCGATGAGCAGACCGTCGCTTATATCGATCATCGATGTTGCCAGACCCTGCTCAGCAATCTTTTGCCCCAACTTTATTCTCGGAAAGGGTAAAAGATGCTTTTCTATCAATTTATGGGGCCTCCCCTTCATTCCCTCCTTTTTGAGGATTCTCAATCCCAAAGAGGAATCCCCTAACGTGCCGGAAACATAGAGTTCATCCCCAACCCTTGCCCCTTTTCTAAAGACAGGCCCATTTTTACATGCTTCTCCTAAGAGGCAGATGTTGATGATGATCTTTTTTGAAAGGGAGGTGTCTCCACCAATGAGGTAAACCCCAAACCTTTTTGCCCCATCCTTCAACCCGCGGTAAAATTTGGTGACGAAAGAAAGAGAGAGGTCATTGGGGAGGCCTAAAGAGATGAGAAAGTGTTTTGGAATTCCTCCCATTGCTGCAATATCGCTGAGGTTAACCCTCAGGGATTTACTTCCCAATCTGTATGGATCGACCCATTGCCTCTGGAAATGGACCCCTTCAATAAGGATGTCCGTGGTGACCAATAGATATTTTTCTCCCATTTTAATCACTGCAACGTCATCACCAATCCCCTGGATCAGAGATGGATCTGAAGCGGTCATCCATTTCTGTATCCTATTGATAAGACCGAATTCACCGATTTTCTGAAGATCCTTATTCGTGCCGGTGATCAATGGAAGAGGTTTTTTTTCAGAATATTTTTTAAAATTCATTCTCCCTTCCTATATGCTACTTATGGGCCAGGGCGATTTCTAAAACTTCATCCATATGTTTGACCAGGATAAACTCTATTTTGTTTCGAATATATTTTGGAAGGTCCGAGAGGTCTTTCTTATTCTGGTAAGGGATGATCACCTTTTGGATATGGTTTCGATGGGCAGCCAAAGACTTCTCCTTCAGGCCTCCAACTGGAAGAACCCTTCCCCTTAGAGTGATCTCACCAGTCATAGCCACATCCTTTCTTACTGGAATACCGGTAAGGACAGAGACCAGGGCGACTGCCATGGTGATACCTGCTGAGGGACCATCTTTTGGTATGGCTCCAGAGGGGACATGGATGTGGATGTCCTGGTGGTTGAGATTTAAGGGTTTGATACGGTAGGCCTTTTGTTTCGACCTTGCATAAGTGAGGGCTGCCTGGGCAGACTCTTTCATCACCTCTCCAAGATGGCCAGTTAGTATGAGTGAGCCCTTACCTGGAGTGGTCGCTGCCTCCACATGGAGGACATCCCCACCAGTTTCGGTCCAGGCCAGGCCCAGGGCCAACCCAACCTCATTTCTTTTCAGTTCCTCATCAGGAAGATATAGAGGGGGTCCAAGGAAATGATGAAGGTTCCTTGAATCAATATGAATTCTCTTACGCTCTCCTTCAGCCACCCTTCGTGCCACCTTTCTACATATAGAGGCTAACTGTCTTTCGAGATTTCGGAGTCCTGCTTCCTGTGTGTACTGAGAAATGATTTGAAGGATGGCCTTGTCAGAAATTTGTAAAATCTTTGGAGAGATTCCATTCTCTTCCATCTGCCTGGGGAGAAGGAATTTACGCGCAATCTCCATCTTCTCCTTCTCCGTATATCCTGGTAGATGGATAATCTCCATCCGGTCTCTTAGGGCTGAGGGTATAGGGTCTGTTAGATTCCCTGTGGTGATAAACATCACCTTCGAAAGATCAAAAGGGAGGTTGAGGTAGTGGTCACTGAAGGCATTGTTCTGTTCAGGATCGAGCACTTCAAGAAGGGCAGAGGATGGGTCCCCTCGGAAGTCTACACCGATTTTATCCACTTCATCCATCATAAAGACAGGATTATTGGTTCCTGCCTGTTTGATAGACTGGATGATCCTTCCGGGCATGGCCCCTACATAGGTTCGACGGTGTCCCCGAATCTCAGCCTCATCTCGAATGCCTCCAAGGGAGATCCTTACAAATTTCCTTCCAAGGGCGCGGGCGATCGATCTCCCTAATGATGTCTTTCCTACCCCAGGAGGACCGATAAAACAGAGGATGGGGCCTTTTACACCCCGGCGCAATTTATGGACACTGAGATATTCTAAGATTCGGTCTTTTACCTTCTCCAAATTGTAATGGTCTTCATCCAAAACTCGTTTTGCCTTCTGTATATCGATATTGTCAACGGTTGACTTAGACCAGGGGAGATCGATCAACCAGTCGAGATAAGTCCGCACCATCACCGCCTCTGCTGCATCTGGATGCATCTGTTCCAGCCGCTCCAATTCACGTCGGGCCTCTTTTTCAACCTCTTTAGGCATCTTTGCCTTTTTAATCTTCTGACGGAGTTCCCTAATTTCCTTGGTCCTTTCATCCACCTCACCGAGTTCACTCCGAATGGCTCGCAATTGTTCGCGAAGGAAATACTCCTTCTGGCTTTTGGTCATCTCATCTCTGGCCCGGGACTGGATCTTTGCCTGCATGGTTAGGACCTGGACCTCTTTCCCAAGGAGTTCATTGAGGGCCTTAAGCCTTTCAATGGGATCAAGGATTTCCAAAATCTCCTGTGCCTTTTCGACAGAGAGTTCAATATTTGAAGCCACAAGATCGGCCAATCTTCCTGGATCATCCACCCCTTCGAGGACGAACATCAGGTCAGGGGATAAGAGTTTCCCATAGGAGACAATCCTCTCCAGTTGCTCTTTTACATTTCTCATCAAGGCCTCTGTTTCAAGCGTGATCTCTGTGATAAATGGGTCTTTGATATTCTCTACTTTCACGAGAAAATAGGGTTTCGTGTGGATTGTTTCTTTGATAGAGGCTTTGGAGAGACCCTGAATAAGAATCTTTACTTTTCCATCAGGAAGCCTGAGCATTTTCATGATAACTGCCACCGTTCCTATCCGGTAGAGGTCCTTAGGAGAGGGGTCTTCGTCATTCACCTTTTTCTGCGCAACTAAGAAGATCAAACGGTCCTTAGATATTGCCTCCTCAATCGATTTGATCGATCTTTCCCGACTGACAAATAGGGGGATGACCATGTATGGGAAGATAACGATATCCCTCACAGGAAGAAGGGGAAGGATTTCGGGGATGGATAGAAGATCTTTCTCAGGTTCTTTTTTCATATCGCCTTAGAATGGTTTCTATCAAATTAGAGGTTGAGGCTCCTTCAACAAATGGAAGGACGACCACTTCTCCTCCTGCCCTTTCTACTACCTCCCTTCCCACAATGCTCTCCCTGGTCCAATCTCCTCCCTTGACCAGGACATGGGGAAGGAGAGAAGAGATGAGTTCAAGGGGATCCAATTCATCAAAAATTGTAACATAATCTACACAACCAAGCCCTGAGATAATTTCTGCCCTTTCCCTCTCGGGCAGGATAGGGCGATTTGGCCCCTTTAACTCCCTGACAGAACGGTCGCTGTTGACCCCTACTACCAGTATATCTCCAAGGGATTTGGCCTCTTCGAGGTATCTCACATGTCCAAGGTGAAGGAGGTCAAAACAGCCATTTGTAAAAATAATCTTTTTCCCTTTCTCCTTCAAGGTTTTTATAATTCGGTAAAGTTCCTGCCTCTTTTTGATCTTATCTTTCATTTTATCCTCTTTTTAAGAAACCTATCAAATTTAACCTTTTCAGTCAAATTTCGCCTCTTTGCCTTTTTCTTTTTTCAACCCACCTCCCCAGTCTTTCAATGACTTTTTCAGAGGTCTAAGGAGGCAATCTTGACAATCCATTGTAAAACCTTTAGTTTTTAAGGGTGAAAGATCGTCTCATTTTAGCATCCAGTTCTCCCCGTCGTTATGAATTATTAAAACAATTAGGATTAAAAATCGATATGGCTCCAAGTATGGTCGAGGAGAATTTAATTTTTGGGGAGACTCCAGAGGATCATGTTATAAGATTATCAGATGCTAAAGCCTCAGAAGTAGGAGAGCGGTTTCCTGACTGCTGGGTGATTGGAGCAGATACCATTGTCTATATCAATAATTCTATATTAGGGAAACCAAAAAATCGTGATGAAGCCATCAAAATGCTTAAGAAGCTAAGTGGAAGGGAGCATTGGGTCATTACCGGGTTTTCCATTCAGAATATTAAAAAAAATAAAAAAGCGCATGATTCCATTAAGACTGCTGTGAAGATGAAAACTCTGAGTCCAGTTGAGATAGATTGGTATGCGACCACAAAAGAGCCCTTTGATAAAGCAGGGGGTTATGCTATTCAGGGAATTGGGGCTTTTATGATCGAGTCGATCCAGGGCTCCTATACCAATGTGGTCGGTCTTCCCTTATGCGAAGTACTGGAGGCGCTGATTCGATTGGGAGCCGTGAGGATTTCGGAATGCGGTTTACGGATTGTGCCCTGAACCATTCAAGGTCCAGAAAGCCATGCACCCGGTATGGTGCTGTGGGGATTTTAAAAAGAAGTGGATAAAACTTATGTCACAAGTTAGAGAGAATTTTCTAAGAGTAATGGAGAGAATTGAAAATTCAGCAAGAAGAGTTGGGAGAGACCCCAATGAGGTGAAGTTGGTTGCTGTCTCTAAGACTGTGGAGGTAGCCAGAATCAAGGAGGCCATTGAGGCGGGGATTTCGATTTTGGGTGAAAATTATGTTCAGGAGGCTCAAAAAAAGATTGAGGAGATTGGAAGGCCTGTCTCTTGGCATTTCATTGGCCATCTTCAATCAAATAAAGCAAAGTATGCGGTTAGACTCTTCGATGTGGTCCATTCAATTGATACCCTTAAGTTGGCAGAGGAATTAAACCGAAGAGCAGAGCAGGCAAATCGGGCAATGAGGGTACTGATTGAGGTCAACCTATCTGGTGAAGCAACTAAATTTGGAACTGAGGAAGAGAAGATTTTAAGCCTCGCTCACGGAATTCTATCGCTCAACTGGCTTTCTCTCGAAGGGTTGATGACGATGCCCCCTTATTTCGATAATCCGGAGAGGAGTCGGCCATATTATATCAAACTCCGTGAATTAAAGGAGAAGATGGTAAAGGAGGGGATTTTGATTAAAGAACTATCCATGGGGATGTCGAACGATTTTGAGGTTGCTATTGAAGAAGGGGCCACCTATGTTAGGGTTGGAACAGCGATCTTTGGACCCAGAAAATAAGGATTATTACTACTATGACGGGTAAAAAGAGATCTATGGAAAAAGTATTTAAAATGTAACACTTTTGCTTTTTGAAAATCTTTGTAAAGTCCCTCCCGACCTCACTTTGCTAAAGGGAGGGGATAGCTTTTTCCCCTTTGGCAAAGGGGGGGTTAATGGGGACTTTTTCAGAAGTCTCAAAAAATTACTTGACAAAAATAAACCAGGGGGGTGTGAGGGGTTCAGAGATATTCAGATTTCGGATTGTTTTTGGTTAAGGAGTAATCATTGAGAATTAAGACAACTCTACTTTTATGGATCATATTTGTGGTGATAAATGGTTGTGCAAAAAAGGGACCTCCTGTGCCATGGGAGACCATCGTTCCAAAAAGGATTGTTAATCTCGAGGCACTCTCAAGGGAAGGGCGGCTCCTTTTAATGTGGACTCCTCCAAAGGAGAACACAGATAAGTCTCCTCTTACAGATTTGGTTGGATTTCAAATTTTAAGGTCGGAAGGAGTTCTTATCGCAGATGAATGTAGGGGTTGTGGTGAGAAACCGGAAGTGGTATATGAAATGAAGTTGCCCATGGAAAAGGAGAAGCCCAAAAGGATGATGCTTTTCTTTGAAGACCTTCAGCCAAGAAAGGTTTATGTCTATCAGGTGGTTTCCATCAACAAGAGAGGACACGCCAGTGCCCCTTCCAACCCGGTATGGGTCTACTGGGATTTTCCTCCACATTCACCAAGAATGGTTCGAGGAGAAAGGGGAGATAAAAGGGTTGACCTCTATTGGGAACCCTTGGAGGGTGCAACAGGTTATAATGTTTACAGAAGGCAGGAGGGGGAGGAGTTTCCCATCAGGCCCTTAAACAGGGAACCCTTGATGGTTACTCAATATACTGACCTCAATGTTGAGAATGAGAAGAGGTATATATATTCAGTAAGGGCGTTGAAAAGAGTCGTTAAGACTGATGTAGAGGGAAGGGGGTCTCTGGGTATCCCTGTAACACCAACAGATCTTATTCCTCCAGCCCCTCCTTCCGGGCTTGTTGCAATACCACTTAAGGATGGAATTGAACTGAACTGGAGAAGGAATAAGGAGACCGACCTTCTTTGATATTATGTCTATCGCCGTAAACCCGGGGAAAAGGAGTTTAGAAGATTGAATGAGACTCTTCTATCTAAAGAGACCTATCTCGATTTGAATGTTGTCCTGAATCAGGAATATGAGTATGCCGTCACTGCGGTAGATAACTCCATACGGAAGAATGAAAGCCCTCTTTCCGAAGAGGTGAGGGTGAAGTTTCTCTATTAATTTGGGATTATAGATATTGGCGGTCGTACCGATGGCAGTCCCAATTCCGAAATCCAGATTTGAGAGAAGAGATGCATTACTTTGAATATAAGAATCAAGAACTCTACTGCGAGGGGATTCCTGTTCGAGAGATTGCTCAAAGAGTGGGGACACCCTTCTACCTTTACAGTTATAATACACTGGTCAGGCATTTTACTGTTTTCGATGAAGCCTTTAAAGGGATTCCTCATATTGTCTGCTATTCTGCAAAGGCAAACTCCAATCTGTCCCTTCTACGCCTCTTTGTCAATTTGGGAGGAGGAGTGGATGTGGTCTCAGGAGGAGAACTTTACAGGGCTTTAAAGAGTGGGGCAAACCCAAAGAAGATTGTATTTTCTGGAGTGGGAAAGGGGGAGAGCGAGATTGAATTTGCCCTAAATGTAGGGATTCTTATGTTCAATGTTGAATCCTTCCAAGAGCTTCAAAAAATAGATGAATTAGCAGGTAGGTTAGGAAAGAAGGCCCCTATTGCTATTCGCGTGAATCCGGATATCGACCCGAAAACACATCCCTATATCTCTACAGGTTTGAAACATAACAAATTTGGTATCGATATCCTTCGTGCAGAATCAGCCTATCAACTTGCATCTCAATTGCCTTTTCTGAAGGTAGTGGGAATTGATTGTCATATCGGATCTCAATTGGTGGAGGTCGAGCCTATCGTTGATGCATTGAAAAAGTTGAAGAAGTTGGTAGAGAAGTTAAGAAAGGAGGTGATGGAGATCCAGTATCTTGATATTGGAGGAGGGCTGGGCATTACCTACGAGGATGAAGAGCCTCCTCATCCTGTGGAATATGCGCAAAGTATACTCGAAGAGATCAAGGGGTTTGGATGCACCCTAATATTGGAACCAGGAAGGGTGATTGTTGGAAATGCAGGGATACTGGTCTCCAGGGTTCTCTATACAAAAGAGAATGAAGAGAAGAAGTTTGTAATCATCGATGCAGGAATGAATGACCTGGTTCGGCCAAGCTACTATGGCTCATATCATCAAATCCTTCCTGTGAGGGAAAAACCCGGGGAGGAAGAGATTGTTGCGGATGTTGTGGGTCCGATCTGTGAGTCGACTGACTTTTTAGCAAAAGGGCGAAGAATTCCCAGACTCGATCCGGGTGAACTGATCGCAGTGATGAGCGCAGGGGCCTATGGATTTTCCATGTCCACCAACTACAACTCCAGGCCGAGGGTGGCCGAGGTATTGGTCAAAGATAACCAGATGTTTGTGATCAGGCAGAGAGAAGATTATGAGGACCTCGTCCGAGGGGAAAATATACCTGAGTTTCTTCAAGATAATTCTAAATTTTAGATTTTAGATGTCAAATTGAATTAAATGTATTATTTTTCGCGAAAGCAGGAATCCAGTAAAATTTTTCTTTGAAATTATTTTAAAGGGGAGGCGTGATGAAGATTCCATTTATGAAGATGAGTGGAAGTGGAAACGACTTCATCCTCATAGATCATCGAAATCCTCTCTTAAAAGAAGACGATCTAAGAGATTTCGCAAGAAAGGTCTGCCAGAGAAGAATTTCTGTTGGGGCAGATGGATTGATCCTCATCGAGAATTCAGATAAAGCCGATTTCAAATGGAGGTTCTTCAACTCTGATGGAAGTGAAGCAGAGATGTGTGGAAATGGGGGGCGGTGTGCTGCCAGGTTTGCCTCGCTAAAAGGGATTTCAAGTTCCAAACTCACCTTTGAGACGCAGACAGGAATTCTTTCTGCCGAGGTAAATGGGAGAAGGGTTAAACTCGAACTTACCAAACCTCACAGTCTTAAACTTGATAGCACCATTCCCATAGAAGGGAATGAACTCACCTTTTCGCATATCAATACAGGTGTTCCTCACACAGTCCTTTTTACTCAGGATATTGAAAGAGTCGATGTGGTTAGATTGGGAAGGATGATTAGGTATCATCCACTTTTTGCGCCCCAGGGGACAAATGTCAATTTTGTTCGATTAGAAAATGGTTCTCAACTATACCTTCGAACCTATGAGCGGGGGGTGGAAGATGAGACCTTGGCTTGTGGGACAGGGGCAGTTGCCTCTGCCTTGATTTCTGCATTTAAAGGATTGGTTAAATCTCCAGTTTCTATCAAGACGAAAGGAGGAGAGGTATTGACTGTCTATTATGAGATAGAAGAAGGGGAGGTGGAAAAAGTCTTCTTAGAAGGGGATGTCCGCATAATCTATGAAGCGGAGATGTGGGAGGAGGGATATGAATGAAAGGGACAATTAAGGCTATTGTCGTTGGAGCGGCAGGCAAAATGGGGACTCGGATCATCCATGTCATCAAAGATACCCCTGGGATCGAACTCCATCAAGCCATTGAAAGACCGGATCATCCCTTAGTGGGAAAGGATATCGGAGAAATCCTTGGTCTTGGGGCAATGGGGATTCAACTGAAAGGAAGTCTAAATGAGGGTGAGGGCGATGTGATAATCAACTTCACCAATCCGAAGGCATCGCTGGAGAGCCTGGAGTTTGCCAGAGAGACAGGAAAGGCTATTGTCATAGGCACGACAGGTCTTAGCCCCGAGCAGATGGAGAGGCTTAGGGAACTTTCGAAAAATGTTCGGTGCGTCTATTCACCCAATATGAGTGTTGGGGTCAATGTCATGTTTCGAATTGTGCAGGAAATTGCACAAACCCTTGGTACGGACTATGATGTAGAGATTATTGAGGCCCACCACAATCTGAAGAAGGATTCTCCCAGTGGAACCGCTATAAGGTTAGGGGAGTTGATTGCGAAAGCAACCGGTCGGGACTTTAACAAGGTAGGGGTTTATAGTAGGAAAGGGATGATCGGAGAGAGAACCAGAGAGGAGATAGGAATGCAGGTGATCCGGGCAGGGGATATTGTGGGAGAACATACTGTCCTTTTTGGAGGGATTGGTGAACGATTGGAGATCATTCACAGGGCACACAGCCGTGATAATTTCGCCCGTGGAGCCGTCAGGGCAGCGCTCTGGGTAGTGAATCAGCCCAACGGTCTCTACGATATGCAGGATGTACTTGGGCTGAGGAGATGAAAAATGAGGATTGTTCGTTTTCAGGATGGAGGATTGGTCAAGTGGGGGGTAGTGGAAGAAGGGATGATTCGTGAGATGGAAGGAGATCCATTCACACATTTCCATCTCACATCAAGAGCAAAACAGATGGGAGAAGTAAAACTTCTTTCGCCCTGTCTTCCTTCAAAAATTGTTGCACTGGGTCTCAACTATCGAGACCATGCTGAAGAGGTAAAGATGGACCTTCCTGAAGAGCCCATTCTTTTCATCAAACCTTCGACCTCTGTGATTGGGCCAGGAGATGCCATTATATATCCAAAGATGTCAAGGAGAGTTGACTATGAGGCTGAGTTAGCCGTAGTGATAAAGAAGGTAGCAAAGGCAGTATCTCTTGAAAGGGCCGGTGAGTATATCCTCGGCTATACTTGCTTTAATGATGTCACAGCAAGAGACCTTCAACCAAAGAATGGTCAGTGGACGAAGTCAAAAAGTTTTGATACGTTTGCCCCCATTGGTCCCTGGATTGTGACAGACCTTGATCCTCACCATTTAGAGATTTCGACCTACCTGAACGGCGAAAGAAGGCAACATTCCAATACAAGATATCTCCTTTTTGGTCCCCTACAACTTGTGAGTTATATTTCAAATATTATGACCCTATTACCAGGTGATGTAATTGCTACCGGTACACCCTCTGGAATTGGCCCAATGCTGATAGGAGATAGGGTGGATGTGACCATTGAAGGGATAGGGACCCTGACCAATTATGTAGTTGCAGAAGAATCCTCGGAGGATGAGAGATGAACAGGAAGAAGTCAATTGACCTTTATCGAAAGGCCCTGGGAATGATTCCTGGGGGAGTAAACAGCCCTGTAAGGGCCTTTAAAGCCATAGGAATACCTCCTATCTTTATTGATAAAGGCAAAGGTTCAAGGATATGGGATGTCGATGGAAATGAGTACATTGATTATGTGGGTTCTTGGGGACCGATGATATTGGGCCATTCTCATCCGAGGGTTTTGTCTGCTCTCAAAAAAGCCGCTATCAAGGGAACCAGTTTTGGCGCACCAACACCATCGGAGATCGAATTGGCTGCAAGAATAAAGAGGGCCTTTCCTTCGATGGAATTGGTAAGGATGGTCAGTTCTGGGACGGAAGCAGTAATGAGCGCTATTCGTGTGGCAAGGGGATTTACGGGAAGGGATAAGATCATTAAATTTGAGGGATGCTATCACGGGCATGGAGATAGCCTCCTGGTGAAGGCAGGTTCAGGTGCAACAACTCTGGGTATTCCGGATAGCCTCGGAATTCCAGGGGATCTGGCCAAACATACCTTAGCCACCCCTTACAATGATCTTACCAGTGTTAAAAATCTGGTTCGTCAGTTTCCCGAACAGATTGCCTGCATCATTGTTGAACCCATTGCTGGAAATATGGGTGTCGTTCTTCCTGAGGAGGGGTTCTTAGAAGGGTTGAGAAAGATCTGTGATGAGGAGAGGATTATCCTTATTTTTGACGAAGTGATCACAGGATTTCGGGTTGCCTTTGGAGGTGTTCAAGAACTTTATGGGATCGAAGCGGATCTCACCTGCCTCGGTAAAATTATTGGTGGAGGACTTCCCGTAGGTGCCTACGGTGGAAAGGAGACAATCATGTCTAAGGTGGCACCTTTGGGTGGGGTTTATCAGGCAGGGACCCTTTCTGGAAATCCTTTGGCGATGAGCGCAGGGGTAGAGACGCTCCAAATATTGAAATCAAAAAAGGTCTATCAGGATTTGGAGAAAAAGACTTCCTATCTGGCAGAAAGAATCTTGGAGTGCGCCGAAGACTACGGCATTTCGGTTACTCTAAATTGGGCCACAGGGATGATGACGCTCTTCTTCACAAGAGGTCCAGTCAGAGACTATGCTACTGCGAAAATGAGTGACACAAAACGCTTTGCCCAGTTTTTTATTGAAATGATTAATCAAGGAATCTATATACCTCCCTCCCAATTCGAAGCCTGGTTTATCTCTCTGGCTCATAGCCAAAGGGATCTGGACCGGACGATTGAGGCTTGCAACATGGCATTTAAGAAAATTTAACAGATTAATGATTTGCTCTACCTTGTTCAGGTAAATGGTGAATTGAAGATATTTCACTATTTAGATTTAGAAATCGGGGAATGGATTTTCATGGAATGGAAATCCTTTATTTTTAACGTTCCATGGGAAACGAGAGGTTATGAGACATTGTCAAGAAATGAAATGGAAGATAAAATGTGTGATCTACGATTGTGATGGGGTGATGTTTGATTCGATCGAGGCAAACACAAGGTTATATAACGATCTTTGCGCTATGGTCGGAAGACCTCCTCTCGCCCAGGAAGAATTCGAGTATGTGCATAGCCATACCGTCTTTGAATCTATGGTGTTACTTTTTGGAGAGGATTATAATCCTAAAGATAAAGCCCTGGAATTGCTCAAGCGAGTCGATCTAAGAAATTATATTGGTTATTTAAAGATGGAACCCCATCTTCTGGAAACCTTAAAAAAATTGAAGGAAAAGGGGTTGTTAAGGGCAATTAACACCAATCGAACGACCTCGATGAGATATATTATGGAGCATTTTAACCTCTGGCCCTATTTTGAGATGGTGGTCACTGCCCTCGATGTGAGAAACCCAAAACCTCATCCTGAATCCATCGAGAAGATCATCAAACAGTTTCAATTAAAAAAAAGGGAGGCTGTTTTTGTTGGAGATTCTAAGGTCGATCAACAAACAGCCATCTCCTCAGGGATCAAATTTATTGTCTATAAAAACAGAGAGATTTCAGGCGATGCCTTTATTGAAGATCATCTCGACCTGCTCAATTTTATTTCATAAAATTCTACCTCCCCCAGTCTTTTTAGGACATTTTCAGAGATCTCCTTCCAAACGTTTGACAAATGAAGAATGATAAATGACAATTGTATCAAATAGAGGGAAGGGCATTGACCATGGGCAATGAAGACCTCTCAAGACTGAAGATTGATAAGACTATTAAGGTCTATCGGCCTCGTAAACGTAGAAGGTTACTATATCTTATTGGTGTCATCCTCCTGTTCATACTTTCTATGGTCCTCTACTTTAAGGGGTTTATTGTCCCTGCCATTTCTGTCGAGGTCGTCACTGTCTCGCAGGTTTATCCCTCCCAGGTCATTTCTTTGCTAAACGCAAGCGGGTATGTGGTGGCCCAGAGAAAGGCGGCCATCGCTTCGAAAGTAACAGGCCGTCTTGTGGCCCTAATGGTGGAGGAGGGAAGCAGGGTCAAGGAGGGGCAGATAATTGCCCGTCTTGAGAATGAGGATGTCCTTGCTGCCCGCGATCAGGCAGAAGCCAATTTAAAGGCAGCCCATGCAAATTTAGAGGCGGCCAAGGCAGAACTGGAGGAGGCGACCCGTATTTTTAATAGAAATAAACAGCTTGTTGTTCGAGGGTCGATCGCGAGGGCTGAATATGAAACTTCTGAAGCCCGTTATCTCAAAGCCCAAGCCTCCGTGGCTTCAGCCGAGGCAGGGATTCGCGCCAGTCTGGCAGCACTCAAAGGGGCAGAAGTGGCCTTGGAATATACGTTGATTCGAGTTCCTTTTGATGGGGTGGTGTTAACCAAAAATGCAGATATTGGAGACATCATCACCCCGCTGGGAGCGGCTGCCAATGCAAAGGCAGCAGTGGTCACCATTGCAGACCTCAATTCTTTACAGGTAGAAGTAGATGTCTCAGAAACAAACCTCGGATTGGTGAAGATAGGACAGCCCTGTGAAATTAATCTTGATGCAGTCCCAGATTCTCGATACCGAGGTGTGGTTCATGCGATTGTCCCGACGATTGATCGGAGCAAAGCAACAGTGATGGTGAAGGTTCGTTTTGTCGAGAAAGACCCTCGGATTCTTCCAGAGATGAGGGCAAAAGTGGCCTTTCTCTCAAGGCCATTAAAACCTGAAGAGCGAAAACCCTACACAGCAGTGAGTCAAACCGCCATTCTTCCCCATAGCAATCCCTCTGTGTTTCTGATTCAAGAGGACCGGGTGGTTGAGACTCCAATTCGGATTGGAAAGCAAATAGGGGGGATGGTTGAGGTGCTGGAGGGTTTAAAAGCAGGTGATCGAGTCGTTAATAAACCACCCCGACGATTAAGGAATGGATCCCGAATCAAGATAGCAGAAAAATAATTTTTTATCCTTTTTAGGAGTCCTTTCTCCAATGACCCAAGAGAGACCAAATATTGTTGAGATAAGAAATGTGAATAAGTCCTACCGTCGTGGAACTCAACTCGTTCCTGTACTTCATGATATTACGTTTGATATTAAAGAAACAGAGTTTTTAGTCCTGATGGGGCCTTCTGGGTCAGGGAAGACAACTCTTCTCAATCTGATCGCAGGCATTGATAGGGTTGACAGTGGGAGCATCAGGGTAGGGGGTGTGGACATCACATTGCTTTCTGAGACAGAACTTGCCCAGTGGCGTTCAACGAATGTGGGGTTCATTTTTCAATTTTACAATTTGATTCCTGTCCTGACAGCATTTGAGAATGTGGAACTTCCACTCAACCTCACAGGACTTTCCAAGAAAGAGCGAAGGGGACATGTTGAAATGACCCTCAGGCTTGTCAATCTCTCCCATCGAATGGACCATTATCCCAAAGAACTTTCAGGAGGGGAACAACAAAGGGTCGCCATTGCGCGTGCTATTGTAACGGACCCGACCATTCTTGTTGCAGATGAACCCACAGGTGACCTGGATCGAGTTTCCGCTGAGGAGATTCTGGACTTAATCGAGAGGCTCAACAGCGAACTTAAAAAGACTATCGTCATGGTTACACATGATCCACGGGCGGCTAAAAGGGCTCGAGTTCTCAGACATCTGGAAAAGGGTTTTTTAAACAATGCTCATCCTCAAAGTCCTCTTTAGAAATGCATTTCGAAATAAACTCCGCACCAGTCTCACCATCCTCGGGATTATGATTGCTATCCTTGCCTTTGGATTACTTCGCACCCTGATCAGTGCCTGGTATGCAGGGGTTGAGGCCTCCTCTGCCACACGACTCGTCACCCGAAATGCAGTATCCATCATCTTCCCGCTTCCCCAGTTTTATAAAGATAAGATCCAACAGGTCTATGGTGTCAAGACCGTCTCATACGGGACCTGGTTTGGAGGTGTTTATGGCGAGCAGAAGAACTTCTTTGCGAACTACGCAGTGGAGGCCAAGAGCTTTCTCGAACTTTACCCTGAATTCATTATCCCTCTAAACGAAAAGGAGTCCTTTTTAAAAGATCAGAAAGGATGTGTGGTCGGGAAAAAACTGGCAGACAAGTTCGGGTGGAGGGTGGGTGATCTTGTCACACTAAAGGGGACTATCTTTTTAGGAAATTGGGATTTTGTGGTGCGGGCCATCTATAAGGGAAGGGATAAGGATACGGATGAGAGTCAGTTTTTCTTCCACTGGAATTACCTCAATGAGATTCAGAAAAAGGTTCTTCCCAGTTGGGCGGATCAGGTGGGTTATTATATGATAGGTGTCGTCCGGCCAGAACTGGCAGGAGATGTAGCGGTGGCCATTGATAAACTCTTTAAAAATTCTTTGGCAGAGACGCTTACAGAAACAGAGAAGGCCTTTCAGCAAGGGTTTGTTGCTATGAGTGGGGCGATTGTGATGGCGATTCAGATTGTTTCATTCGTGGTTATTTTTATCATAATGGCTGTAGTTGCCAATACCATGGCCATGACCACTCGAGAGAGGATTGGGGAGTATGCCATTCTGAAGACCCTCGGGTTTGGAGGAGGGCATATTACAGTGTTGATCCTTGGAGAGTCCCTGGTGATAACGATCATTGGTTGCCTACTTGGTATGGCCGCTACATTTCCAGGGACGAAGATCATCAGCAGCGAATTGGGAACTTATTTTCCTGTGTTTAATATAGGGGGAGAAACACTCCTGCTCGATTTTGTTGCTTCGTTGGCCATCGCCTTTGTCTCAGCCATTATTCCTACACGAAGGGCGGTTCAAATTCGCATTGCAGAAGGACTGAGGAGGATTGGGTGATGGCCATTCCCATTTCATATAACTGGCGGAACCTCTGGACCAGGAGGCTCACTACCCTCCTTACGGTCTTTGGGATGGCCTTGGTGGTCTTTGTCTTCGCTGCTATCCTAATGCTTGCAGAGGGGCTCGAGAGGACTTTGGTCGAGACAGGCTCCTATGATAATGTGATCTTTCTTCGGAAAGGTTCGAGTTCTGAGGTGATAAGCGGAGTGAGCAAACAGCAGGCCTCTATTCTCGAGACCTTCCCAGAAATTGCAATAGGTCCGAAAGGGCAGAGACTCCTGGCGAAGGAGGTGGTGATCCTTGTTGCCCTGAACAAGAAGGGGAGCGATAAACCCTCCAATGTGGTTCTACGAGGAATTGAAGATAACTCCATTCTCTTAAGACCCCAGGTGAAATTGTTAGAGGGACGACTTCCGAGAATGGGTTCAACTGAAGTCATTGTGGGAATAAATATTGTTAAAAGGTTTAAAAATATGGGGCTCAATGAAACCCTATTCTGCGGAATGCGTGAGTGGAGGATCGTGGGCATCTTTGATGCAGGGAACACAGGTTTTAGTTCTGAAATCTGGGGAGATGGAGATCAGTTTATGCAGGCCTTCCGGAGAAATGGATACTCCTCGGTTATTTTTAAGTTGCAGGACTCTTCGACATTCGAGAAGGTTCGATCGCGTCTTGAGGGCGATCCCCGCCTGCCCTTACAAGTCAAGCGGGAGAGCAGATATTATGCAGACCAATCTGAAATCATGGCGAAATTTCTAAGAATTTTGGGGATTTCACTTACGATTATTTTTTCTATCGGGGCGATTATAGGTGCAATGATCACCATGTATTCAGCAGTTGTCAACCGAACCGCTGAAATTGGAACACTTAGGGCACTCGGGTTTAGAAGGAGAGATATTTTGGTTGCCTTTCTCCTGGAGTCGTTACTTCTGGGGTTTTTGGGGGGTATCGTGGGAATCTTCTTTGCTTCCTTCATGCAACTGATAACAATCTCCACAATGAATTTCCAGACTTTTTCGGAACTCGCTTTTAGCTTCTCTTTAAACTATGATATCATTTATATGAGCATGAGTTTTGCACTGATCATGGGGTTTGTGGGTGGGTTACTTCCAGCGATCCGGGCATCGAGAATGATTATTGTGGATGCCCTAAGGTCAGTATAATTCCTAAACCTTCCTATTGAGAAGTTAATGTCATCAGGAAATACGATGTTTGTCATTCTGAGCCACGTGAAGAATCTCATAGAATCAATAAGGTAGAAAGGAGAATTTTTAATGTCTCAGCCTCAAATTAACCCAAAATACGTGGAGGCCATCTCACAGGTTGTCAACAAATCCCCCTATTTTTCACTACTATCGATGAAGATTAAAAACCTTGAATGGGGATACTCTTTTTTGGAGGTTGAGTTGGGAGAGAAACACCTTCAGCCCTTTGGTTATGTCCACGGAGGGGTTATTGCTTCTGTTATGGATGCAACTGCCTTTTGGGCAGTCTTTCCCCAGGTGAAGGATGGAATGGGGCTGACCACTGTTGAGATAAAAGTTAATTATCTCGCCCCGGTTCAAAAGGGAAGGCTTGTGGCTAAAGGTCGTTGTATCAAGATCGGGAGAACTTTGGCATTAGGAGACGCTACGATTTATGATGATAGAGAAAATCTAATTGCCCATGGAACAGCGACCATGATGGTGGTGCCGAATCTGAAGGTAGAAGGGCAGGAGAACCTGCCTCCTAAGAAGATATGAGGTCTTAGGTGGAGGAGACCGTTTTCCTTTAATGCCTTTTAAAGTAACGCCTCACAGGGAGATTTCTGAAATTTTTAGAATGCCTTTCAATTATTTCCTATATTCAGTTTGTTGGGGGCCCCTTTGGTAGGAGAACAGTGAAGGTTGTTCCTTTTCCTACTTCGCTTTCAACAGAGATTGAACCAAGGTGGGCGTCAACAATACTTTTGACAATTGTAAGACCGAGACCTGTTCCAATGATCTGGCGGGTTTCTGCAGTTTTGACCCTATAAAATCTATCAAAAATTCGAGGCAGGTCTTCCTTTTTAATGCCAATCCCGGTATCAGAGACCGTAACCTTTACAAACCCATCCTCCTCACCAAGGACGATTCGAACCTTTCCTCCTTCCGGTGTATATTTAATTGCATTTGAGATAAGGTTAGTAAAAATACCATCCATACTATTGCGGTCGGCATGGATGCAGGCTGGCTCAGAAGGCGAGGAGAATTGAAGGTCGATTTTTTTTGCCTCTGCCTCGACCTTCATCAACTCTAAGACTTTCTGAATGACCTCTTTAAGGTTGAGAGGCTCCTTATATTGAACCATCATTCCTGCCTCGATCTTGGAGAGATCCAGCAGGTCTTTAATCAATGTGAGGAGACCTTGGGTTCTTTCCTTGGCACGGGAGAGAAGTTGTTGCTGTTTTTCCGTCACCTCCCCCGCCATCTTATTAAGAATGACGTTCAACTGTTGTTCTACAGCGGCAATAGGGGCTCGAAGTTCGTGGGCGACCATGGCAATGAACTCCGATTTCATTCTATCGAGTTCTTTCAGATGGCTGATGTCCTGAAGCACAGTTACCGAGCCTATAACCTCTCCCAGGTCATTACGCACTGGAGCTGTATGTGACCTTAAAAAAATTTCTCCTGACTCGCCTATGCTCAATTCCTGAGAGACAGAGGTGTACCCTAAATCCTTTGCTTGAAGGCTCTGCTCAATGGTCCTGGATAATTCTGGAGGAAGATTGCATTGGGAGAGGAGATTTCCTAAGAGAGAGCTTTCAGCAATTTTAAGCATTCGACTGGCTGCGGGGTTGGAGAGCACAATACAGCTATCTCGATCACAGACCAGGACCCCATCGCCCATGCAATTTATAATGGTTTTGATCTTTGATTTCTCTGTGGCGATATCGCGAAGCGATTTTTCCCGTTCCCTTCTGAGAAACTCGGCCTCCTTTTGAAGGGCTCTCTTCTCGAGCGCTCTTCTGACCACAATGCGGAGTTGGTCAGGGGTAAAGGGCTTGGGAATAAAATCATAGGCCCCTTTCTTCATTGCCTCCACTGCTGATTCCACAGTCGCATAGCCTGTAATGACGATGACAAGCAGATCTGGGTTGATTGTTTGGATCTTGTCCAGGACCTCCATACCGCTCATTCCTGGCATCATTAAGTCAAGCAAAATGACATCCATACCCTTGGGGTTGGCTTGAATCTCATCCAATCCCTGTTTTCCATTCTCAGCGGTAATCACCTTCCAGCCCTCTCTCGAAAGGATTCTGGAACACCCATCCCTCATAATCTGCTCATCATCGATGACAAGAATCTGCACCTGTTCAAGCATATTCCCCTCGGCAAAGAGCGTAGAGCATAGCGTATAATTTTATTCTTTGTTCTCTACGCTAAGCGCTTTAAGGGTTATTGTTTGGAGAGGAGGGTCTCTTTTTACCAGAACCTCGGGCTCTATCGGTTTATCGATATAATCATCTGCCTCAGTCTCAAGACCCGCTGCTTGAGTATATCGGGTCGTCGCAATCTTTGACATCACTGCTGTCAGTAGAAGGACTGGAATTTTACGCAGTTCAGGGTCTGCCTTTAAATCTTTGCAAACTGCGTATCCATCCTTATCAGGCATCATCACATCCAGAACGATAAGGTCAGGGTTTTCAGTTTTTGCCTTTTGAAGCCCCTCAAGTCCTCCATAAGCAGCAGAAACTTCATATTTCTTAGATTCTAAGATCATGGTCACTGCTTCCACCAAATCCGGATCGTCATCAACGATTAAGATCTTCTTTGCCATCTCTTCCCTCCTTTTTGATAACGCATAGAGCAAAAGATGGAAAGCATAGCACTCTTTACTCTTGAGATCTAAGGGGATGAATTACCTGCTATGCGATTGGCTCTCTGCCCTATCAAGTTTATTTATGTTAGTTGTGGTCTGGGTAGTAGTCCTGCCATCTGGGCGATCTCCCTTACCTTCTCCTCCCACTCAATAGCCATGATGTGAATCCCACGCACCCCGGGGATCTCTCTGAGCCTCTGAATCGTCTCAACACAGATCCTGATCCCCTCCTCAGACTGCTTCTCCTTTGGCACCCCCTTGAGCCTATCTATCATCT
>JBBIRM010000026.1:0-26091 GCA_037441765.1 Deltaproteobacteria bacterium
AAATTTTATTATACAAGGAGTTAGATATGGAGTTAATGGAAGCAATCAAAGGGAGACGTAGTATTCGGAAATATAAGCCTGATCCAGTTTCGGAGGAGACATTGAAGACAATCCTTGAGGCAGTGAGATACACGCCTTCATGGGCCAATACTCAATGCTGGGAGATTATCATTGTTAAAGACCCCAACACCAAATCCAAGTTGACAGATACCCTGAGCCCAACCAATCCAGCTCGTCCCTCGATGACAGAAGCCCCTCTGGTCGTTGTTCTCTGCGGGAAGAAAGGGGTTTCGGGTTTTAAGAAGGGTGGGGCGATGACCGTGAAAGGAGACTGGCTGATGTTTGATACAGGTCTTGCCATGCAAACACTATGCCTAACAGCACACTCATTAGGTTTAGGAACGGTCATTATTGGAAACTTCGATCATAAAAAAGCGGAGGAGATTTTAGGGGTTCCTTCAAATATAGAGGTGGTGGCTATGACTCCCCTTGGATATCCTGCAACAGAGGCCATCTCTCCCAAAAGGAAGGAGATATCAGAGTTTGCTTTTTATGACCGGTATCCGCATAAAGATTAAACTCTAAATCCCAAAATAATTTTACATGACAATTAATTCCCTTGGCGAACAATGAAAAAACCCCCTTACAAACAGAGTGACATTCCCTCTGAAGAATTTAAAAAGGGGATGTCCCTTTATTCAAATCCCTTTCGAAGAAAGGGAAATAGGGGAATTTATTTAGATTATTAAATAATTTAATCTGAGAATTTCATTCTAACAATTTTTTGTAGGGCAGGCCTTCAGGCCTGCGTCATTCATTTCAAAGGCAAGGCTAAAGCTTTGCCCTACTTTAGAAGAGGCGGGAGTGGAGGGATTTATTTTTAGATCTTAGGGGTTTGATTTTGCTGTTTAATAATTTTTCTATAGATTTTTATTAGAGGAAAGAATATGATTCCTAATCACATTCTTCGATCGCTTGCTATACAAGTGGAGTCCAAACTGGTAATGGTAGTGGTAGATGGGATCGGGGGGTTGCCTGTTCGAGGGAAGACTGAACTGGAAGCAGCGAGAACCCCCAACCTTGACCACCTCGCCTCAAAATCCATCTGTGGGTTGATCGATCCGATCTCTTATGGGATTACTCCTGGAAGCGGTCCCTCACATTTAGCCCTCTTTGGCTACGATCCATTTCAATATGAGATTGGGAGAGGGGTCATGGAGGCATTAGGGATTGGTTTGAATTTGACTAAAGACGATCTTACCGCTCGTGGCAACTTTGCTACCATGGATGAGGAAGGATTCATCATTGATCGAAGGGCAGGTAGGATTTCAACTGAAAAGAACAAAGAACTCTGCCAAATTCTTCAAAATGAGATTAAAGAGGTTGATGGGATTCGGATTTCTATTTATCCTGGGAAGGAACATCGTTTTGTCATCGTATTCCAAGGAGAGGGATTAAGGGGTGAACTTACGGATGCCGATCCACAAAAAGAGGGGATGAAGGCAAAATGGACTGAACCTCTATCTCCTGAAGCACAGGGTACTGCAGAAATTATTAATAATTATTTAAAAAATGCCGCTCAAATTCTAAAACCCTTTTCGCCTGCTAATACTATCCTACTAAGGGGTTTTTCAAAAATTCCAGATATTCCTTCAATGTCGGAAAGGTTTAATCTAAGGCCTGCAGCCATTGCGACCTACCCTATGTATCGAGGTTTAGCAAGGCTGGTTGGAATGGTGATCCTTGACTCAGGAGAGACCCTGAGAGAAGAGGTGGAGATACTTCGGAAGTATTTTAATGATTACGATTTTTTCTATCTTCACTTCAAAAAACCTGATATGGCAGGAGAGGATGGGGACTTTAGAAAGAAGGTTAAGGCCATTGAGGAAATAGACCGATTGATTCCCTCTATCCTCAAATTAAAACCAGATGTCCTGGTGGTTACAGGAGACCATTCAACACCCACCGTCTTGAAAGGCCATAGCTGGCATCCCAATCCTTTCCTCCTATACTCTAAATATATTCGCCCCGATGGAATCCGGCGTTTTACAGAGAGACATTGCCGAAGAGGTGAGCTGGGTAGGTTCCCGGCCATGGATGTCATCCCATTGATGTTAGCCCATGGATTGAGGCTAAAAAAATTTGGAGCCTAAACCAATCCTAAATGGACCAATAACCAATAAACAAATTTCAATAATCAAATTCGCTTCTGAACTCAATTTCCAAAATATAAGGGTTGGAACACGCTAAAATTTTTGGTCATTATCATTCGGGTTATAATTTGGTGATTAGATGAAGCCCTTTAAATATCTTTATGGTCCGGTTCCTTCGAGGCGTCTTGGAAGGTCGCTCGGGATTGATCTTGTCCCTTATAAGATCTGTACCTACGATTGCATCTATTGCCAAATTGGAAAGACCATGGAAAAGACGCTCCAGAGAAAGGAATATACACCTGTAGAAGAGGTCCTTGAGGAGGTAAAACTCTTCCTTAAAGAGGAAGCACACCCGGTTGATCATTTATCCCTCTCAGGCTCTGGAGAACCAACCCTCCATTCCCGAATACGATTGATCATTGAAGGGATAAAAGCAATGACCTCCATACCGGTAGCAGTGATCACCAATGGTTCTTTATTTTTTGAAAGGGAGGTGAGAAGAGACCTTCTTGCATCAGATAAGGTTCTCCCTTCTTTAGACGCCATTTCCCCAGAGGTATTTAGGAAGATCAATCGACCCCATTTAGAGTTTAAGATTGAAAAGGTGATCGAGGGGATGGTCGAATTCAGAAAAATATTCAAAGGCCAGATTTGGTTGGAGATTCTATTCTGTAAAGGAGTTAATGATCACCAAGAAGATCTTTTGAAAATGAAGCAGGTGATTGAACAAATCCAACCCGATCGGGTTCACCTCAATACGGTTGTGCGACCTCCCTCTGAAAAATGGGTAGCTCCGCTAAACCAGAAGGAGATGGAGGAACTTCAGGCCTTTTTTGGTGAAAAGGCTTCCATTATCTCAGAGTTTAATCGACACCCTTCTCCTTTTTTTCAGAGAGAAAATATCAAAGAAGAGATATTGAGGATTCTTAAGAGAAGACCGCTCTCTTTATCTGACCTCGCCAAAGGGATGGGGATTATGGAAGAAGAACTGAACAATGATATTGGTTCACTTCTCGAAGAAAAGAGGGTAAAAGCCCGCCATTTTGGTGATATGGTCTTTTATGAAGTTTCTGAAGGGCAACCTGACCCCTAATCTATAGGTCTTCAATCGCCTGGGTGATCTTTTTTTCCAAGGTCTCATCGATGTTTCCCATTTTCCAATCCCAACTTGCTTCGATCTCGCTTCGGGTCAATTCCACTTCTTTTGTTTTCCATCCCTTTGAAAGGGTGAAAAGGTAGGAGAATTCAAATTTTCTTAAACGCTCAATCATCACCTCCGGGTCTTTATTCTGAATCAAGTATTCGACCAATCTTTTGACCTCTCCCTTGTCATCAAAAATGCTATATTCTTCAAAACGGTTCGCCATATTTCAAATTATTTTTTTCAAGGATTCGGACCAGTAGGTCTCATAGGATAGGTTCAACCAATCAGGCCTTCATAATTTCAAAAGATAGTTGTCCATCTTCATAATTGAGAGTTCGGATCCCAACCTCCATGCCTACCTTTAAATCTTCGGGCGGGATTTCCTTTGCCACCCTGGCAAAAAGCTTTAACCCTCCACCGAAGTCAACAATTCCCATAGAGTATGGGGGATCAGACTCAAACCCAAATGGCGCATAATAGGCAGTAGTAAAGGTTTCTAATTTGCCTTTCTTGGGCATCTCGAACCAATCCATATTGCTGGAAAGGCATTTTGCACAGTCTGCCCTGGGTGGGAAGAACTTGGAGCCACAATTCTTGCAAACGGTTCCTTCGATCTTTCCCTCTTTTAGGAATTCCACAAACTTCGATGTTTTGGTTACCGATGTAAAACTCTTTCGACCAAACTTTTCAAAACCCATGACTTTCCTCCCTAAAAATAATCATTGCAAAATGAACAATTAGCAATTAATCTCTTCCCAATATGGTGATATTTCCATAGAGCCCAACACCACCAATATTATGTACAAGCCCAATGTCAGGCTCTCCCGAGACCTGCATCGGACCAGCCTCCCCGCGAAGTTGTAAGACAATGGTTCTGATCTGGGATCCACCTGTGGCACCTATGGGGTGCCCTTTTGAAAGAAGCCCTCCATCGACGTTTACAGGAATTCTTCCCTCTTTATAGGTGGCTTTTTCACGAATGAGTTGTTTCCCCTCACCAGTAGGAGCAAAACCCAATCCCTCATATGCCATGATCTCAGCAATGGTAAAACAGTCATGGACTTCTGCAACCTTTATCTGTTTGGGTGTAACTCCAGCCATTTTATATGCCTGAGCCGCTGCGGTATAGGTTACGCTTAGACCTTTAGTAAAATCAGGTCTCGATGCCATATTGACTGCCTCTGAGGCAGCGCCAATTCCTAAGATCCATACAGGTTTCTTGGAAAAAATCTTGGCTTTTTCAGCATTTGCAAGAATAATGCATGAACTCCCATCTGCATTTGCACAACAATCCCCGACGCGAAGGGGCCATGCCACTGGGCCAGCCATTTTTGCCTCTGGGTCGCCCTGTCTGAAATCTTCTGGCTTCACCAATTTTCTATAAACCGCCCTTTCGTTCATAGCCCCATAGACAGAGGATTTGAGCCTCACATTCATTAAATCCTCATGTGTGAGACCATGCTTGGCCATATAGGCCTGGGCATAGAGCGCATAATATGCAGGCATCATTGTTCCAAATGGGGCTTCCCATTGAATGTCCGCTCCACGCCCCATTCTCTCCTGAGACTCCGCTGAGGTGATCTCGGACATCTTTTGGAATCCAAGAACCACAACGATATCGTGAAGACCAGATTTAATCATACTATAAGCAATTTTTACACCTGTACTACTCGATGAACAGACAGTTTCCACATAAAATGTAGGCTGTGGAATGAGGCCAAGATATTCTGCAAGCACACCTGCAGGAGAACGTTGTTTGTCATATTCAGGAGCGGAGCAGAAGATGGAGGCGTCTACCTCTTTCTGGGTGATGCCTGCATCTTGCATAGCTTCTCTGAAGGCCTCGAAGGCCAATTCTCGAATAGACCCTTCATATCCTCTGACAAAAGCACTTTGTCCAACACCGATAATAGCAACCTCTTTTTTCATTTAAACCTCCCTGCTGTAATTAAATAATTATGATAAATTAGAAGGTTAATTGACCTTCCATCTTTTGTCAAGACCATTTGTGGAGAGTGTTATTTAAAAATCAAAAGTGCACTCTTAGTCTTCTTAAAAAACCTTCATGGAAGCAGATCAACACCCATATTAAGGAAAGATTGTCGAAATCACTTCCTTCCTTCTCCCGCTGGCGGGAGAGGGATAGGGTGAGGGTGGACTTCTAATATATCCCCCTCACCTTTGTCCTCTCCCCAGGGGGAGAGGAGATCAGAAGTGGTGGACTTTTAAAACTTAAAGAGTGCACTTTTAAATTTTAGCTAACAGACCATTTTGGGAGAGTCCTGAAAAAGTATTTAAAAATGGGATTACTTTGACCTTTTTCAGTTAGGTGTAGGTTGTGAACCTCACTTTCTCTGGGATTTCTGATATTTCCAAACCGCCCGATTATGTTCATCGATATCTGAAGAAAAGTAGTGAGAGCCATCATTTTTAGAGACAAAGTATAGATAGGGGACTGGGGAAGGGTTGAGGGCTGCAAAGAGAGAGTCCCTCCCAGGGTTGCAAATGGGAGTGGGAGGAAGTCCAACTTTGAGATAGGTATTATAGGGGGTTGGTTTTATTAAATGGTCTTTTGTTAGGTCTCCATTAAAGTTTTTAATTCCATAAATGACAGTGGGATCACTCTGAAGGGGCATGTTCTTTTTTAAACGGTTGTGAAAGACTGCAGAGATCAATGGTTTCTCTTCGGGAAGGGAGGTTTCCTTTTCAATAATGGAGGCTAAAATAACGATTTCTCTCTGTGAAAGTTCGAGAGGTTGTTTCCGCTTATTAAGTTCTTGTTCGAAGACCTTTTTAAATCGTTGTGTAAAGACATGAATTACCTCCTCTGGATCCATTTCTTTTACCAGGGAGTAGGTGTCAGGGAAAAGGTATCCTTCTAAGGTCGATCCTGCCAGATTGGAAAAACCCAATGAGGAGATAAAATCATGGGATGTGGCTTTTTGGAGGAAGGTGTTCTTTTCTACAATCTTTGAATCTTCCAGTAATTGAGCAATCTGAGTAAGTGTATAACCCTCAACAATTGTGATCATATAACGTTTCGTCTGTCCCCTTACGAGATGGTTGAGAACCTCCAAAGGAAGCATTCTGGTATGTAATTCATACTCCCCTGCTTTAACCTTCCCTTTCTTATTGAGGACAGTGGCTAATGCAATAAAAAAATGTCTGTTCCGTATCAGGCCTTCCTCTTCGAGCCTCTGTGAAATCTTAAGAAGAGGGGTTCCTTTCTTGATATAGACCAACTTTGAAATAGGGGTATTGGAAGGTGGAATTAGGAGAAACCATGAAATGGGAAGGATAAATAACAGAAGGGGTATTCCTCCAAAAAGAAGAATCCTTAAAAAAACAGAATGGTTTCTCATCTCTTTACTTTGTTCAGGTATCCTTGGAGGATGAGGACAGCGGAAAGTTTATCGATGACCCTCTTCCTTTTCTTGCGGGAAAGATCTGCCTCCAATAATACCTTAGAAACCTCTTTCGTGGTTAATCGTTCATCCCAGGTCACGATGGGTAGCTTAATTCTTTTATTAAATTTCTTTATCCACTGAAAGACCGCCTTAGCCTGTTTACCCAGAGTCCCATCCATATTTTTTGGAAGCCCGACCACTATTTTATCAATTTTAAACTCTGATATAAGGTTGGAAATTTCATTTAAATCTTCTTCCACCGATCTCCGTCTGATCGTTTTTACTCCCTGGGCTGTAACTTTCAGTTCATCACTGATTGCTATCCCGATAGTATGGGAACCAATATCCAAACCCATCAATCTCATAGGATTTTTATCACCCATTTGGCATGGGTTGTCAAGAATTTTAGTCAGCAGGTATGGTTTTTTAAAAAATTAATAATTACGATAAATTGTAATAATATTAATTATACCAAAATTATCTTGACAAAAAAATAGGAGTTTGTTATTTATTGCACAAATTGATTTAAAGGAGGCAATTTTATGGATTTTAAATTGACAGAAGAACAAATGGCGATGCAAGAGATGGCCAAGAACTTTGCTGAAAAGAAGATAGCCCCTACGATGGAGGAGGATGAGAAGGAGCATCGGTTTCGTCGAGAAATTGTAAAAGAGATGGCAAGATTGGGGTTTTTTGGATGCATCTCTCCTGAGAAGTATGGTGGGAATGAAAGTGGATACCTGGCTGCAACCTTAATGACAGAAGAAGTGGCAAGAATCTCTCCTTCGTGGGGATTGCCATTTAATCTCCAGATGAACTCTATTCAGTCGGTCCTTCTGGCCTTTGGAACAGAAGAACAGAGGCAGAAATGGATTCCCCCTCTCATCAATGCCGATCTCCTCGGATGTTTTGCGATCACAGAACCCAATACTGGTTCTGATGTTGCCTCTATGAAGACCACTGTACAAGAGGTGGAGGATGGGTTTATCATGAATGGGACAAAGATGTGGATCTCTGGTGTTCCTGTTGCTGACGTGGGGATTGTCTATGCCTATACAGACCGAGCATTGAAACATAAGGGGATATCTGCCTTTATGGTAGATATGCATTCGCCAGGTGTAACCCAGAAGGCGATAGATACAAAATTGGGTCTTTTTTGTGCTCCAACTGGTGAGATCGTCTTTGATAATGTAAAATTACCTAAAGACGCTCTGGTGGGCCAGAAAGGTGATGGGTTCAAAATATGCATGTCAATGCTGGACAATACAAGACTTTCCTCAGCAGCCAGGGCTGTTGGGGTTGCCAGAGCTTGTCGTGAGCATTCTGTTCGATATGCCAATGAGCGAGAACAGTTCGGACAGCCAATCGCCAATTTCCAGATGATTCAGGAGCAGATTGCTGAGATGTATGTAGAGGAGGAGGCTGCCAGGCTCCTTGTCTACCGGGCTGCTTCCAACAGGGATGCGGGGATGAAGACCACCATAGAGGTTTCCTGTGCAAAGTATTTTGCTTCTGAGGTGGCGGTTCGAGCCGCCAACACCGCTGTAAAAATCTTTGGTTCATATGGATTTTCATCGGAATACCCTGTTGAACGATTCTATCGAGATGCCAAGTCCTATCAAATTGTAGAGGGGACATCCAATATACAAAAAGTGATTATTTCCAGACATGTTTTGGGTCTTAAATAAGCGAAAGTGAATCAGAATAAGGAGGGATAAGATTATGGGAACGCCAGTGACCGTACCGATGGTAGGGAAGATCATCTCTGTCGCAGTAAAACCAGGTGATAAGGTTCAGGAGAATGATCCAGTGGCTATCTTAGAAGCGATGAAGATGGAAATGCCCATTGTCGCCCCAGTTACGGGAACAGTGAAAGAGGTATGTGTGGGGCCAGGACAGGAAGTGGAATCCGAGGCAGTCATTGCAATTATCGAGTAACTTGACAGGGAATGGAGAAGGAATGTCGGAAGAGGAATTCTTAAATAATGTAAACATACGGCCAATACGGATTGAGGACCTAAATGCCATTGTCGAGATTGATTATAAGATTTTAGGCAAAAAGAGGCCTGATTATTGGAGAAATATAATTAGGTTTCCCAATCCCCTTCATCCCCTATCCTCTCTGGTTGCAGAATTTGAAGGGGAGGTGATTGGATTCATCGTTGGAGATGTGAGCGGATGGGAATTTGGAATTCCTGACACTATTGGATGGATAAGAACGATTGGGGTTGACCCATCTTATCAGCATCGAGGGGTTGCAAGAAGATTAGGAGAGGAATTTTGTAAAAATCTCAAGGCAATTGGGGTAAGTATGGTTTATACATTAGTCAATTGGAACGATTGGGATCTCCTCAAGTTTTTTCGGGCGATGGGTTTTACAAGGGGTGGGGAGATGATCAACCTTGAATTGAAAATTGAATAGTTTACTTTTTGCAACCCCTATTCGTCATGGTTTGCCTGCAATCGCATTTTAGGTTGTAAGATTATTAAAATGGGTTAAGGGAAAAAGAGAATAGAAGGGACAATTCCTCTGAAGAATTTAAATGGAATTTCCCTTTATGTAATTCCCTTTATTAAAAGAGGGGATGTTTTCAATGAATTTTGATAAAGAGAGAGAGATGATAAGGGAAACTGCTGCCAAGACTGCTCAGCGTATTCAGTTACGAGCGGCAGAACTTGATGCCACTGGCAGATTCCCATGGGATTTAGTTGAGACCCTTGGAAAGCAAGGGTTTCTCTCCATTCTCCTTCCAGAAGAATATGGAGGAACCAATGGAGATCTTCTCTCCTTTTGCCTGGTGATAGAAGAGATTGCAAAGGTTTGTGGTTCCTCATCCATGTTGATCCTCGGGCAGGGTTTGGGTACAACCCCCGTTCTCTTTGCAGGCACCCCCGTTCAGAAAGACCGTTACTTTACACAAATTAGTGAAAAAAACAGCCTCATTGCCTTTGCCCTTTGTGAGGCAGAGATAGGGTTGGACCTTTCATCAATTAAAACAAGGGCTGAAAAAAGGGGGGGAGAATATTTTATCAATGGCCATAAAGGGTTTGTGATTAATGGAAGTGTGGCCCATCTTTACACGGTTTTTGCCGTCACCGAGCCTCATAAAGGGAGGGAGGGAATTAGTGGTTTCGTTGTTGAAAATGGAACCCCAGGGCTTCGATTTGGTGAAAAGGTAGAGAAACTCGGGATGAGGGGGTCTATCACCACAGATTTAATATTTGAAAACTGCAAAGTTCCAGAAGAGAATCGTCTTGGAGAGGAGGAGGATGGGTGGAGGATCGCCTTAAATACCATCAATATATCAAGACCAGCGGTGGGGGCCCAGGCAGTAGGCCTCGCTCAAGGGGCACTCGATTATGCAATTCATTATGCCAATGAACGTATCCAATTCAATAAACCCATCTCTTCATTTCAGGCTATCCAATTTATGATTGCTGATATGGCAACCCAAATTGAAGCAGCTCGGGCCCTGGTTTATAAAGCAGTGGATCAAATAATGACCAGACATCCTGATTCTGAGAGGCTCTCTGCGATTGCTAAAATTTTTGCCTCCGATGTTGCTATGAAGGTTACTACCGATGCGGTTCAGATTCTTGGTGGTTATGGTTATATGAAAGATTATCCTCTGGAACGGATGATGCGTGATGCAAAGGTGACCCAGATTTATGAAGGAGCCAATCAGGTTCAGCGATTGGTGGTGGCCCAAAAATTATTAAAACAGGAAATATTTTAAAACCTCTATTATTTCATTGAATTATAAAAAATACAAAATTTTACTTGTAATTGTGATAAAAATATAGTATTTTTTGGTCATCCATGAGAATATATTCACAAATAGTTTAAAAATCTTAGGAGGACTAATCGATGGGAAGATTGGAAGGGAAGGCTGCGGTTGTTACAGGTGGGGGCAGGGGAATTGGTAGGGCTGTTTGCCTTGCCTTTGCCAGGGAGGGGGCTGATGTGGTTGTAAATTTTGCTACCAAAGAACAACCCGCACAGGAAGTAGTGGAGATGATCGAAAAGATGGGACGTAAGGCGGTCGCTGTAAAGGGTAATGTGGCTATAAAGTCAGATGCAGAAAAGATAATAAAAACATGTGTGGATCAGTTTGGAAAGATCGATATATTAGTAAATAACGCAGGGGCAACCAGACCTGGAATGCTTTATAAAATGACGGAGGAGCAGTGGGCTGAGGTAATAGACATCCATCTTAAAGGTCCATTCCTCTGCATTCAGGCAGCATCTAAGTATATGATGGAGCAAAAGTATGGTAAGATCATCAATGTGACCTCAGCAGCGGGCATTTCAGGAACAAAAGGGCAGATCAATTATAGTTCAGCAAAAGGAGGGATTATTGCCCTTACCAAATCCGCAGCAAGAGAGTTGGCGGGTTATGGAATTACGGTCAATGTGATCTCCCCAGGTTATGTGAGCACAGAGATGACTGAAAAGATTCGAACCGATCCAAAACTTAGGGAGATCTATATGGGTAGGATTTTACTGGGCCGATTTGCTGAACCTGAGGAAGTTGCCCCAACCTTTGTCTTTCTCGCTTCAGATGAAGCCAATTATATTACAGGACAACTCATCTGCGTGGATGGGGGGCTGGGAATGACCTAACATTTTTTGGTTTGGAGATTAGGAATAGGACCCACATTGCGAAATTAAGAGTCCAAATTTTAGAAAGGGGGGATGAAAATTTAAGAAAGTGGAACCTGCTTTCTCAAATCTGTTTTAATGTAGCAGGCGGATTTAATTTTTAAAATAGAAAGGGGTGATATGTATGTCAGCAGTTCCTGATAAGATTGAAACCTGGCAAATGGTTCAGCCGACCACAAAAGATAAGGATACAGGAGAGGTGAAACCTGGCAAATTGGTTAAAACCTCCATCCCTGTACCATCCTTAGGACCTGGAGAGGTTCTGGTTAAAGTGGCAGGTTGTGGAGTCTGTCATACTGACTTAGGTTACTTCTATGATGGAGTTCCTACAGTCCAAAAACCTCCTCTGACCTTAGGTCATGAGATCAGTGGGACTGTGGTTGCTGGAGATGAGAAATGGGTTGGCAAAGAGGTGATTATCCCCGCGGTCATGCCCTGTCGTCAGTGCCTCCTATGTAAAACTGGGAGAGGAAATCGATGTTTATCCCAGAAGATGCCTGGAAACAGTCTTGGAATTTATGGTGGTTTTTCAAGTCACATTCCAGTTCCTTCCATCGACCTCTGTGAGGTTAGAAATCGTGGAGCAATTCCCCTCGAACAATTAGCAGTCGTAGCGGATGCAGTGACCACCCCTTATCAGGCAGCAAAAAGGGCAAACCTCGAACCTGGAGATCAGGTGATCATCATTGGCGTCACTGGAGGGGTAGGGGTCTATATGGCTCAAACGGCAAAGGCATTGGGGGCGAAGGTGGTCATTGGGATTGCCCGAAACCCTGAGAAATTGCAGAGGGCCCTCAAGTATGGGGCTGATTTTGTGATCAGTTCTCAGGATAAGGCGATTAAAGACATCAGGAACGAGTTTCGTGAAATCTGTAAAAAGAATGGACTGGAGGCTGGATTTGGCTGGAAGATCTTTGAGGTTACAGGGACCAAGGCAGGTCAGGACCTCGCACTGGAACTTCTATCCTTTACCGGAAAACTGATTGTCATTGGTTTTGGTTTGGCAAAAAATGAGTATAGCATATCTCGTCTGATGGCATTTGATGCTGAGATTATCGGAACCTGGGGATGTCTGCCAGAATATTATCCAATTGTGCTCGATATGGTTCTTTCAAAAAAGATTGACATTGAACCTTTTGTTGAGACCCGACCTATGAGCAAGATTGAGTCTGTATTTGAGGAGGTTCACAGGGCAGGTTCTCCAGCAAAGAGAATTGTTCTAACACCAGATTTTTAAAAGATTAAAACTTAGAATTTCCTTCTAACAATTTTTGGTTAGATTTTATGGACAGATGATCATCTGTCCCTACATTAAAACATCTTTAGATGAAAGGAGGAATTTTTATGGCATTGGATTGGGTGCCGAGAGAGGATGAGATTAAAAATCACGATCGTTATGGGCCAGAGCATTGGGGAACAGAGGCCCCATGCACCGTTTATGAGAAGAGACCATTGAAGGATCCTAAAGGGAATGTCGTCCCGGGACTATATGTGGCATGGATTCGACTCAACAATCCTGCTCAGTATAACTCTTATACCACAGAGATGGTCAAGGGAGTCATTGCAGGGTTTGAAAATTCTTCAACGGATCGTTCTGTAGTTGCCACAGTATTTACTGGAACAGGACCCTATGCCTTCTGCACGGGGGGAAACACAAAAGAGTATTCTGAATACTATAGCCGACGTCCTGAAGAATACGGGGCCTATATGGAGCTCTTTAACAATATGGTTGACTCCATTCTGATGTGTAAGAAACCGGTAATCTGCAGGGTCAACGGGATGAGGATTGCAGGAGGACAGGAGATAGGGATGGCCTGTGATATTGCGATTGCCTCAGATTTGGCCATCTTTGGCCAGGCAGGTCCACGCCATGGCTCTGCTCCAGATGGTGGAGCCACTGATTTCCTTCCATGGTTTTTAAGCATGGAAGATGCCATGTGGAACTGCGTGAGCTGTGAGATGTGGAGTGCCTACAAGATGAGATGGAAAGGGCTCATCTCGAAGGTTGTCCCTGTGCTCAAGGACGAAAAAGGGAATTGGGTCCGTAATCCCCAGGTGATCACCGATACTTTTGTCAAAGATGGTGAGATTGTCTATGGCGAGTTTAAGACCGGGGATGAATATAAGCAGGCAAGGGAATGGGTCAACAATAAACTGAAGGCAAACGATTATGATTTTTCTTTGCTTGATGCTGAAGTAGACCGAGTCGTTTGGACCTTTGCCAACCTATTCCCTGGCTGTTTGATAAAATCGATCGATTCGATTCGAGCAAAGAAGAAGTTCTTCTGGGATCAAACCAAGAATTACAACAGGCATTGGCTTGCTGCCAACATGATGGGTGAGGCCTTCTTGGGATTTGGTGCCTTCAATACAAAGAAGATTACAGGCCAGGATCTCATCGATTTTATCAAGTATCGTCAGGGCATTGCAGAAGGCAGGCTCATGGATATGGACTTCTTTGAAGAGGTGTTGGCAAAGCCTCAGAAGAAGTAAACCCCGTATCTTTCCAATCGCCTAAATGGCAGGGCTTTTCTTTATAGACCTGAAATTCCTCTCCTGTCTATGGCGATCAGGATTAGGGGTAAAGAACCTTAGGGATTAACTAAAATTTTTACAGTTGGGTCATCAAAATGGGATACCCCTTTGGGCATATATATGTTATAAATTTCCCCGAGGGGTATCTTTTTTAATTTATTATTCATTTGCGTGGTCATTGTGACCGTAGAAAAGGGATTCCTTTAATCAACAAGGAGGTGACCGATATGGGTTTTAAGTTTATTTTGTCAGAGTTTAAAGATGGAGTTGCAACCCTTACATTAAACCGTCCTCCACTCAATGTCCTAAATATTGAGATGATGGGGGAGATCAATTCCTATCTGGAGGAATTAAAAAAGGAGAAGTCTCTCAAACTCATTGTCCTCCAGGCCATGGGAAAGGCCTTCTCCGCAGGCGTGGATGTGGGAGAACACATGGGAGATATGGCTCCAAAGATGATCGAGACCTTCCACAAGATGTTTCGTTTAATGGACGAATTAAAAGTTCCAACACTCGCTATTGTCAATGGCTCAGCCTTAGGGGGAGGATGTGAACTGGCACTCTATTGCGATATGGTCATTGCCACAGAGAAATCACGGTTCGGTCAACCTGAGATTCAGGTAGGGGTCTTTCCACCCATTGCCGCTCTGATTTTCCCAAGAATAATTGGAAGAAAAAAGGCCATGGAACTCATTCTTTCTGGAGAGACAATCAGCGCCCAGGAGGCATTGAACATAGGGTTGATCAATAAGGTAATTCCAGAGGCATCCTTTGAGGAAGAGGTCAACGGGTTTATTGAAAAGTTTAAAAAGTTAAGTGGAATCGTGTTAAGGTTGGCCAAGGAGGCTACCCTTGCAGGACTCAATGATGACATGGAAAAGGGACTTAAGATCATTGAAAAGATCTATCTTGAAGATTTGATGAAGTCTCATGATGCGATGGAAGGACTAAAGGCATTCTTAGAAAAGCGTAAACCCACTTGGAAAGACGTCTAATCGATAAAGAAAGTCTCTTCTAAGCCCTCGGTTAAAGGGATTAGTTTAACTGAAGGATTAAGTCTTAACCAATTTTCCACTTGACCATTATAAATTAAAAAAATTATATTATTGTTGTGTTTCCTCGATATACCTCCGGTCTAACAGAAAAACAATGGCATTAGAAGGAACCAATCCTTTCCCAAAAGAATTTGTTGATCTTTATACCCGAAAAAGATGGTGGTGGGGACTATCTTTTGGTGAGATGTTGGATCGGACCTGCGACCTATATCCTCGTAAAGAGGCCCTTGTCGCAGGGGAGGTCCGATTAACCTACCAGCAACTCCGGGAATGGACGGATCGGTCAGCCATTGCCTTTCTTGAGTTGGGCATTAAGGCACTCGATCGAGTCCTTCTTCAGGTTCCCAACTGGGCAGAGTTTGTCTATGCCTATTATGGTCTTCATAAAATTGGTGCAATTCCTGTCATGTGCATCCCTCGATTTTCTCAGAGGGAGATAGAACATTTTTGCGAACTGACTGAGGCAAAGGCCTGGGTTGTTCCTCTGCAGTTTGAAAAGATAGATTACCGGCCCATGATTTCTGCCATTAGGTCACGTCCTTATCCCTTAAAACATATTCTGGTAATTGAATCATTTGGGGAGAAGGAGGGGCAGTTGCCTGAAGGGACCATTTCATTTAATAAAATTTTGAAAGAGGTTGATCTAAACAAATATCCGAAAGATTATCTCGAATCCTTTAGACCTGATCCTAACGAAATCTGTCATCTGATGCCAACAGGAGGGACGACCGGACTTCCAAAGTTAGTTCCAAGGACACACAATGATTTTCTTTGCAATGTTGAATACCGTGCCAAGGCATGGGAGAGAAGTCCCCACGATATTACCTTAATCGCCACTCCTATTACTCATAATATGGCCATCGAGGTCTCTTTGAATCCATCTTTTCTTACAGGGGGAAAAGTTGTGATGATCCCATCCACCCATCCCAAAGATATCCTGGAGGCGATTGAGAAGGAGAGGGTTACCACAACGATTCTTGCAGTGGCCCAGGTACAACAGATCGTTGATCTCCCTGATCTTGATAAATATGATCTATCCTCACTCCAGGTGATTGGAACAGGAGGCTCTTATATGCCTCCCGAGGTAATTCGAAAAGTCTATGAGAGGCTGAAATGCAAATTCTATAATGTGTATGGAAGTTCTGAGGGGCCATGCTCTCAGACACGATATGAAGATCCAGAGGAGGTTGTCCTTCATACCGTTGGATGGCCAATTTGCCCTTACGATGAATTTAAAGTGATCGATCCTAATGGGAATGCCCTTCCTCCTGAGATGGAGGGGGAGTTGGTCGCCAGAGGCCCATGTATCTTTCGAGGTTACTATAAATCTGAGGAGGAAAATAAGGAGGCCTTTACATCTGATGGATTCTATCGCACAGGGGATATTGCCAGATTTGATCGGGAAGGGCACTTGATCATCACACGCAGGAAAAAAGAGATCATCCTGAGAGGAGGAGAGAGCATCAGAGCAAAGTAAGTCTAAGGTTTGATAAGTGGCCATCCAAAGGTAGAACAGGTTGCTGCGGTGGCCATGCCTGATCCTGTCCTTGGAGAAAAGGTCTGCGCCTTTATTAAACCGAAAATGGGAATGAAGATTTCGTTTGAAGAGGTAATAGCATTTCTTAAAGAAAAAAAGACCTCCGTTCTTTACTACCCAGAACGTATTGAGGTGGTTGAGGAGATGCCTTTAACCCGGGTCGGCAAAGTCGACAAAAGCCGATTGAGAGAGGAGATTAAGGAAAAACTCAAAAGAGAGGGGAAGATCTGATCTATTTATTATCCATCCATTAAAAGAGTAAAGAAAGAAGTGAGAAAGGAGGTGGTTATTTTTAAAAGCGTTAAGAGGGGGAAGTTTGATAAAAACTATGGAATCAGAATACGATGAGAAGGAGGTAAGAGATTATGAGACATAAAATTGCTTTTATAGGGTTGGTCTTAATCGTTATGTTAGGTCCTTCAATTGTTTGGGGAGCAGTGGAATTAAAATTTGCTAACTATTTTCCAGTTCCTGCAAGACAGTCAAAAATCTGTGAGGAATTTATTAAGGACCTCGAAGCCCGGTCAGGAGGGGAACTCAAGATCCGTTTTTTTACTGCGGGGACTCTTCTTACCGCTCCAAAGATCTATGATGGGGTGGTGGAGGGGATTGCGGATATTGGCTTTTCAAATATTGGTTATACATTCGGTCGCTTTCGGATGACAGAGGCCCTTGACCTCCCGGTCGGATTCCCCAATGCTTGGGTAGCAAACCATGTAGCCAATGATTTCTACAGGCAGTTCAAGCCAAAGGAATGGGATAAGGTCCACATGCTCGCCATGCATACCAGTCCTGTCAATGTTGTCCTCTCTGCAACCAAACCTGTCTATAAAATGGAAGACCTTAAGGGAATGACCCTAAGGGGGCTTGGTTTTATTGCGGAGGTGGTGAGCGCCCTTGGCGGTACACCCCGATCCATCCCGATGCCAGAATCCTATGAGGCACTTCAGAAGAAGGTCATCGATGGGTTGATGATTCCAATGGAGACACTTCGAGCATTCAGATTAGCGGAGGTAACCAAATATGCAACCGAGTGCTGGCCAATTGGTCAGGTTTACACCTTCTATCTGGTGATGAACAAGAATACCTGGAACAAATTGCCTCCCCATCTGCAAAAAATCTTCAACGAGTATCCTTTTGAGGAGAAACTGGCCACAATGTGGAATGAGATCGATATAGATGGGAAGCAGTATGGAAAGGAGAAGGGTTTGCAGTTTATAGAACTGCCAGGACCAGAGATCACTAAATGGAAGAAAGCGGTTGAGCCTGTCTTAGATACCTATGTAAAAAAGATGGTTGCTTCAGGATATAATGAAAAGGAGACCAGGGAGTTGATCAATTTTATAAAGTTTCGCATCGAGCACTGGACCAAGAAGCAGAAGGAGATGGGAATAAAATCTTCTACCGGACCTCCGGAGGTTCGGCTGAAGTAATTGGAGTGATCCTCGGCATTCCTCCTCCCTGATTCATGATGGGAGGAGGAATGCGGAGCAGATAGGAAATAAAGGTAATCATGGAGAAATGGTTAAACAAAATGGATCAGCATATCAGGTCATTCAGTCATTCCATTGAGTGGATCGGGATGATTGGTATCTTATTGATGTTTCTTGTGAACTTTGTTGATGTCGTGGGCGCAAAACTCTTTTTAAAACCACTTCCAGGTGCTACAGAAATCATTGGCTTTTCTCAAATTCTGGCCATTGCTCCTGCTATTGCTTTTACCCTCATCCTCGGAAGACATATCCGGGTAGAATTTATACTCGATCGATTTCCCAAACGGATTCGAGCAGCCATCACCAGCATAAGTTCCTTTTTATCTCTGATTCTCTTTGTTCTTATCCTCTGGCAGAGTTATCTTTACGGAATCTCCCTTCGAAAGGCAGGAGAGATTGGGTCAACCTCTCATATCCCTTTTTACCCCTTTGCCTATCTCATCGCATTCTGCTGTCTGCCCGTCTGTCTGGTCTTCTTGATGGAAGTTCTCAAATCATTAAAAGAGGTTTTTGAGAATGGATCCAGTTAATGTAGGGATCATCGGAATCGTCCTTCTTGTCTTTCTATTTCTCATAAAGATGCCTGTTGCCTTCTCAATGGCCTTTGTGGGATTCCTTGGATTTTCCTACCTCAGTTCTTTTCATGCAGGCCTTAAGCTTCTGGCCCGTGACTTTTTTGAGCAGTTCTCCAATTTCCCTTTAAGTGCCATCCCGATGTTTATCCTTATGGGCTCTTTTGCCTTTGCATCAGGTATTGGTAAGAGGCTTTATGATGCAGCATATACTATATTGGGGGGATTACGAGGAGGACTCTCGATGGCTACGGTTGTTGCCTGTGGTTTTTTTGCAGCCATCTGTGGATCAACTGCTGCAACAGCAACAACTATTGGAAAGATGGCCCTTCCAGAGATGAAGAGGTATAATTATGATGAAACCTTTGCCACGGGATGTATTGCCAGCGCAGGAACACTCGGCATCCTGATCCCCCCAAGCACCATATTCCTTGTTTACGGGATCCTCACAGAACAGTCCATTGGTAAACTTTTTGTAGCAGGGATTATTCCGGGAATCATCCTCACATTTCTCTTCATCCTTACGGTCTCACTTCTTTGCTGGCGTAATCCAAACTGTGCTCCAGCCGGGGCTTCTACCAATTTCAAAGCAAAAGGGAAAGCCCTGATAGGAATCTTTGAGGCTCTGCTTCTATTTGGCCTGGTCATTGGAGGGTTGTTCTTTGGCTGGTTTACTCCTACCCAAGCAGGGGGGATTGGTGCAGCAGGAGCCCTGGCAATTGGCCTGGTGAGAAGGGAGCTTAATTGGAAGATTTTCATTGAATCTACTAGAGATGGATTACGAACCTCCTGTATGGTCCTCTGTGTCATTGCGGGGGCGACTGTTTTTGGTCATTTCATGGCAGTCTCTACCATCCCCTTTATCCTCGCAGACTGGGTAGGAGGGCTTCCCCTTCCTCCCATGGCAATCATGGGACTCATTGTATTGATCTATCTTATCGGTGGTTGTTTCATGGATGCAATGGCCTTGGTAGTGCTTACCGTTCCAGTCATCTATCCTGTAATTATTCGTCTTGGATTTGATCCGATCTGGTTTGGTGTTATCATTGTTCTGGTCAGTGAGATGGGAGTGATTACTCCACCCGTTGGTGTCAATGTTTATGTGATTAAGGGAATTGCCCCGGAAATCCCACTTGAGAAGATCTTTAAAGGGATATTCCCATTTTTGGTTGCCATCATCATTAATACGGGTATATTGATGGCCTTTCCTAAACTTGCACTTATATTGCCAGGGTTAACCAAGTAGAGGTGATTGGAATGAGGCTCAGGGATAAAAAAGCGATTGTAACCGGGGCAGGACAGGGCATTGGCCGAAGCATTGCGTTGAAGATGGCACAGGAGGGGGCAGATGTTGTGCTCTTTGAGAGAAATCCTGAAACCGGGGACCAGGTTCGAAAAGAAATCGAAGCCTTAGGAAAGAGTGTTTTAAATTTTACTTTAGATGTAGCAGACAGAAAACAGGTTTATTCAAGCGTAGAACAGGTTATGAACAAATGGGGGAGGATAGATATTCTGGTCAACAATGCAGGTTTTGACCGTCCTGCAAAACTTCTCGATGTCAGGGAGGAGGATTGGGAAGCGGTTTTAGGGGTCCATCTGAAGGGAACGCTTAACTGCATCCAGGCAGTAGCCCCATATATGATTCAAAACAGTTACGGAAAGATAATCAATATCTCATCTGTTTGGGGGAAGGTAGGGGCGATCTCTGAAATCAGTTATAGCTCCGCAAAGGCAGGAATCATTGGCCTTACAAAAAGCGTGGCAAGAGAACTTGGGCGTTATCAAATCAATGTCAATGTCATTTTACCAGGATTGATATTGACCCCCACCATTTCTAAGATGCCTGAGAAATATCAAAAGATCATCCTCGAAAACACCCCTTTAAGAAGAATAGGGCAGCCTGAGGAGGTGGCAAATGTAGTTGCCTTCTTAGGCTCTGATGAAGCAAGTTTTGTCACTGGTGCTGTGATCGAAGTCTCAGGGGGTTGGAATATGTGACCCTCCTGAAAGGAATTCAAAATATGAATGGGGGATTTAAAACTATGGAGGATATTGAAAAGGTAAGAGAAGGCTGGAGGGAGAAGGCCCGAGAAGTCGCAAAGAAGATTGTAGCTCCTCGTGCGGCTGAGATTGATGAAAAAGGAGAATTTGCTTGGGATATTGCCGATCACTTTGCCCAGCAGGGCTTTATGAGTCTCCTAATCCCAAAGGAGTACGGAGGGCAGGATGGTGACATCACCTCCTTCTGTATCATTGTCGAAGAGATTGCTAAGGTTTGTGCCTCCTCAGCACTTCTTGTCATTGTTCAAGCGGTAGGGACGATGCCAGTGGTTTTAGGCGGGTCCCCTTCTTTAAAAGAGGATATTTTGAAAAGGATTGTCAAGGAGAAGGCCCTGATCTGTTTCTGCCTAACCGAACCCGAAACAGGCTCCGATGCAGCATCCATTAGAACCCGGGCTGTTTTAGAAGGGGATAATTATCTACTTAATGGGAGAAAGTGTTTTATTACCAATGGGGGTGTGGCCCACTTTTATACAGTCTTTGCTACAACCCAATTTCATAGGAAGATGGAAGGAATCACAGGGTTCGTGATTGAAAAAGGGACACCAGGACTCTCTGTAGGAAAGGTAGAGGAAAAGATGGGCATCCGAGGTTCGAACACTACAGAAGTCATTTTAGAAAATGTCCGAGTACCTGTGGCTCAAAGAATCGGTGATGAGGGGGTGGGTTGGTGGCTGATGATGAGAACGTTAAACCGCTCCAGACCAGCCATTGCTGCTCAGGCAGTAGGATTGGCCCAGGGGGCTCTAGACTATGTCATTGAGTTTGGAAGGCAAAGGGACTGGTTAAACAAAAAGGATGAGACCCTGGTCATCCAATCGAAGTTAGCAGATATGGCAATTGAGATTGAGGCAGCAAGGGCCCTGGTCTATAAGTCTGCAGGGATGCTGGATGAGAAGGTTAAGGGCATTCCTGTCCAGATGTTTTCTGCAATGGCAAAATATTTTGCTTCGGATGTGGCGATGCAGGTAACCATCGATGCAGTGCAATTACTGCAATGGTATGGCCTCACAAGGAATCATCCCTTAGAACGGATGATGAGGGATGCAAAGGTCATTCAGATCTTCGAAGGGACAAACCAGATTCAGAGAAGGGTTGTTGCTCACACCCTTCTCAAAGGAAAAAATTAATTGAGTCTAAAGGAAATGAAATATGGCTGTAAAAATACATCTCCACACCACCCACAGGCAGTATACCAATGGTTTAGAAGTGGTTGAAGTAGAAGGTGAGACGGTGGGTCAATGTCTGAACAATCTCGTAAAGAAGTTTCCTGAGATGGAGAAGGCCTTATTTGAAAAGAAGAATAAACTCAGAAATGTCGTAGAGGTTTATGTGGATCACAACCCTGCTTTCCCAAACGAACTCGCCAAGCCTGTTAAGGATGGGGATGAGATTCACCTACTTGTACTTCTCGCAGGAGGATAAGGAAGATAAGGAAGATTAGGGGCGATAAGCCCCCTCCCCTCTTTATTAACGCAATTCTGCCTCTAAGGCGATCGCCTCTTTCCGAGCAGCGGAGATTTTCTCGGCTGCAGATCTTTTCTTCAGAGTGCTAACCCGGTCCGCATCCACATAGTCCACTGCTTTGACCTCGCAGAAGCGGACACATTGCGGGTCTCCGTCGCAGAGATCGCATTTAAATACCTTTCGATCTATTACATTAAAATTCATTGCACCAAATGGGCAGACCGAAATGCAGGAGCGACAACCGATACATTTACTCTGATCCACGACCACCCGGTTCAACCTCTCATCCCGGTAGATCGCTTTTACAGGACAAATAATCTTACAGGGGGCATCCTGGCACTGTTGACAAGAGATAGGGATATAGAGCCCCTCTGCCTCCCATTTCATGATCTTGATCCTACTCCTGGTTGCATTAGAGACCCCATCGTGGAAAACCGAACAGACAATTTCACAGAGTCTGCATCCTGTACATTTCTCATGGTCAATCATAAGAACTTTACCCGTAGGCTCCATTGAATTTCTCTCCTTTCACTACCCTCCACCCATCCCTACCCTCAAGAGAGGAGGGTGAGGGTGAAGTTGTTATTCATAGCAGGTGAGATGGTTCATTTTCCAATCCAAGCCTTTTTAGCGTTTCAGGTTTTGGAACACCATTTTTATCAAGACCCTTATACTCGTAGAACTCATCGACCATCTTCTTGAATTTTTCGCGATCGATCACCCTACCAATCACATCTGGGGCTCCCCTTCGTGTGGGTTCATCAAAGTAGCGGTGATTGAGCATATCGCCTCTATAAAGGTCCTCCCTGCTCAATCCTTCACGGAGGTTGAAGAGACGCTCCAGCATGTTACAACGCTCTGCAATATCCCAGAGTTCCTTAGGGGTAAATTCGAGGCCAGTATTGTAATAGATCACTTTTGGCCAATCCTCAAAATTTGGAAGGGTTGCACCTAAAAAGACGGTGTGATACTTACAGATTCCAAGGCAATCGACCGCCATATAACAGTTCTCCTGCCAGAAGACCTGCCATGGCTTTCCTATATATTCTGTATGTTCTGAACTGAGCGGGCCGTCGTAAGGAACAGGGGTGCTATAGATTTTTCTTAGCACCTCCACAGGCAAATGGTAAAGGTCAATCGCTGGTCTGCTTCGTAGGTGGTCTGATCCTCGAGAAGCAGTGGCAATGTTTAGTGCAAGGGCAGGGGTAGCTCGTTCATCGGAGTGGAGGTTGCTGACCCCTTTGACCTGAATCAGGTAATCGAAGGAGTTTTTCCCAATCCTTTCGGAGGCAATAATTCCCCCTTCTGCCAGGGTATCCCCGAGCCAACCTTCCCTAAAACAGATTCGCCTTATCATTTCCAACAGGGCCTCGGCATTGCCAAACCTTAACTCAAGACCATCGGTCTCCTTGTTTGTTAAGATTCCAAGTTCATAAAGCTCCATTGCCCATGAGATCAAACTTCCAATTTCAAGATTATCCACCCCCCATTGGTCTACCAGGTGATTAGCCGTTAGAAGTGTTTCTAAACTCGGTATATCAGGTTCACCACAGAAAGCACCCTGAGAGGTATATTCTGGACCTTCATCATATACTCCTGCATATGGACCTGAGGGGATTTTATACTTTGCCCTGCAATGGACCTGGCAAGCAAAGCAACCTGCCATATGATATGGTCCAATGGTCTCAGTCGCATTTTCATCAATCGACTCAGGCTCAATCTCGTCACAATAAAGCATCTGATTATACTGAAAATTTCTACACCGGACACCTCCCCAGGAGTTGGTTGCTCCCCAGATAAATGGAGTCCCAAGGGTTCCCTGAGTCTGGTTAACCTTTGCACTGGTAATCTGGTCAATAAAACGCTTATTATACTCAAGGGCTTCTCTCGGATGGGCAATCTTTATATCCATGGTTCCCCTTGCTGCGATCGCCTTTAGATTCTTTGAACCCATCACTGCTCCCATTCCTGTTCTACCACCCGAGTTTTTAATCCCTGTCATCACATTGGCAAACCTTACAAGGTTTTCACCAGCAGGGCCTATCACCATACTCTTGATGTCTTCATCTCCCAATTCTTCCCTGATAGCCCACTGGGTTTCTGTAACCGTCTTCCCCCGGAGATGTCGAGCATCCCGAATTTCAATTTTTCCGTTATGTATCCATAGATAGACAGGTTTCTCTGCCTTCCCCTTTATGACGAGGTGATGGAAACCAGCCCAGGCCAATTCGGGGGCAAAGAAACCTCCCATATTGCAACTTCCGACCATCCCTCCGAGGGGGGATTTTGCCATAGCATGGGTCCGGGCGGTAGCAGAGGCCAGGGTGGCACTGAGAAGCCCAGCACTTACAAGAAGTGTGTTCTTAGGGCCAAGTGGGTCACAACCCTTCTCTGTGTGATTATAGAGAAGGTAGGCATCGAGGCCCCTTCCTCCTAAGAATTTTTTTCGTATTTCAATGGGAATTGGTTTAATTTCAATTTTGCCTGTTGATAGATCAATATATGCTATCTTTCTATTTAGGGCCATCTTTCCTTTCCTCCTTCATCTTTTTTGCCAAAACCTCTTCTGCAATCTTTACATCAACGTCCCAAACCGGACCTCTAATCCGAGGGAAACCGGCCTTAATCCAATAAATCCTCCATTCCAACCCACATTGCGGACATTTTACCTGTTTGGCCCCGGGTGGCGGGGTAATCCTTCCCATACAACTCGGATTATGACACCTCACCTGGCCATAGGTACGAGTGCTTCGGAGACTCTCAGCAGTTGAGGGCCTTTCTTTCTCGTCTACCATAACGACCTCCTTTTAATTGATGTTCAGAATAGTGAACTTTAAATTAACCAAAAAATTCAATCTGCCTATTAATATCCCACCTTTATCTCTTTGTCAAGAATAAACTTAATGGTCACTAAGAGCTTATTTTACCGACTTAAATTGTTAAAATAAATCAACCCTAAGCGTTCATTTATTGCAAAGTAAAGATTATTAAAATTTCTTGTTCAAGAACCCGTTAATAATCTATGTTCACAATGGTGAACTAATATTAACCTCCAGCAAGAAGTAACATAAAGAGAAGAGAATCTCCTTCATTTAAAGGGGTATCGTGCTGATCCGGGGAAAGGATTATTTTCCCATTGAGAGAAACCTGGATCATCAAATCAAAATTTCCCTGAGGATCATATAAAGCCTCCCTCATTTTCTTACCATACCGGTGAATCAATTCTTCCAGCACATCCCTTACCGTCTTTCCAGAAATATCCAACTCCAGTTTTTTCTTTCCGATGATATCGGTGACCATTGGAATACCCAGGAATTCGACATTGATCTTCATTGGTTTCCTTAAATTGATTCCAAATCTACCTTTCTATTTTAAGAAGGTCAGAAAATTTCCCAAAAACCTCTCTTCTTTTAGACATCTGGATCCTATCGGCCTCCACATAGTTAACAGCCTTCACTTCGCAGAATCGAACACACTGGGGATCCCCATCGCAGTAGTCGCATTTCACTGTCACTCTATCAATAGGGTCAAAGAGTGGATGATCAAAAGGGCAGGCTATTATACATGTCTTGCATCCAATGCAGAGATTTTTATCGATGACCACTCTATTATGGGGTTCAGGTTCTCGGTGGCAGGCCTTGGTTGGACACACTTCAAGGCAATAGGCCTTTTCACAGTGGTTGCAGACCAAAGGAATATAAATTCCTTCATGTTCCCATTTGATGATTTTAATCCGGGAACGACTTGGATTACTTGAGCCAGTATGATAGACAGAGCAGACAATTTCACATAGCCTGCATCCCGTGCACTTCTGATGGTCGACAGCCAATACCTTCTCTTCACTCATAATTTTTCTTTATAAACCCTAAATTTAAACTGAAATTCTAAAATCGAAACAATCTCAAATAATAAAAACCGAAAATTCAAAACAAAAACCAATAAAATTTAGTTGGTTCTTCTCCTGAAAGTGATCATGGAAAATAGGTTTCCCTAAAAACTGGAAA
>JBBIRM010000027.1:0-6969 GCA_037441765.1 Deltaproteobacteria bacterium
ACCGGTATATAATGTCTAAATAGGGTATGGCAGGTTTTACGATAATGATATCTGCCCCTTCCTCGATGTCAAGTCTGACCTCTCTTAACGCTTCGTTTGCGTTTGAAGGATCCATCTGATATGATTTGCGGTCTCCGAACTGGGGTTTCGATTCCGCAGCGACACGGAAGGGTCCATAAAAACTTGAGGCATATTTGGCGGAGTAGGCCATAATGGGGATATCCTCATATCCATTTTCGTCAAGGACCTTCCGAATGATACCCACCCGACCATCCATCATATCCGAAGGGGCGACCATATCTGCTCCTGCCTGAACATGGGAGAGCGCCTGTTGGGCCAAAAGGTCAAGGGTTTCATCATTTAGAATCTTCCCATCCTTTACCAATCCACAATGTCCATGGCTGGTGTATTCACAGAGACAGACATCGGTTATGATGAGGATGCCATCTACTTTCTCCTTGAGTGTTTTTATTGCCCTCTGAATGATCCCATCCTCCGCATAGGCTTCTGAGCCAACCTCATCCTTCTTCTCCGGGATACCAAATAGAATGACACCAGGGATGCCTAAGGATTTAGCCTCAGCCACCTCTCTCACCAGAAGATCAATGGAGAGTTGAAAATGGCCTGGCATTGATGAGATGGGATTCTTGATCCTTTTCCCTGGCCGTACGAAGAGAGGTAGAATTAAGTCATTGATCGAAAGATGGGTTTCTCGGATCAAACTACGAAACAACTCGTCTTTCCGCAATCTCCTTGGTCTATACTGGGGGTATCGCATAGATGACTCCTTATCATTTCACATAATTTTTGATATCTTATTTTAACAAGAATCAGGCCTTCTTGTCTATAAAAGGCTTTTGGAGAAAGTCCCCAAACGAAAAGGTGAGATATTAGATGAGTGAGGGATTTTATTTTGATGGGAGATTCGCCCTTGCAAAAATGGTTTGATTTGATATGTTATCAAAACAGGCAGGCCTTAAAAGATCATTCTTGAAGGAGGATGTATCGTGTCTAAAATCATCTTGGCAGGGGATATTGGCGGAACAAAGACCCGAATTGGTTTTTATCGTATAAACAGGAAACGTCGCTATCAAACAATCTTTGAAAAAATCTTTCAGAGTAGAAATTATCAGGGGTTTGACGAAATTATTCAACTATCCCTTGAAGAGGGGGTGAAGATTGATATCGCCTGTTTTGGAGTGGCAGCCCCGATCATTGGAAATAAGGTGAGACTGACCAACCTCCCATGGGTCATCGATATTGAAAATCTCAAGAGGAAATTGAAGGTGAAGAAATTATCAGTGATCAATGACTTGGTTGCCAATGCCTATGGTCTCCGAATGTTAAAGAGGAATGACTTAGTGGTTCTCAATAGAGGGAAGGCGAGGGAAGGGAATGCAGCCATTATATCCGCAGGCACAGGCCTTGGGGAGGCCATTCTTTTCTGGGATGGCAAAAGATATCATCCCTCACCTTCTGAAGGTGGGCATGTGGAGTTTGGTCCGAGAAATCAATTAGAGATCGAGTTGTTAAAATATCTTTTAAAAAGTTTCGATCATGTAAGTTATGAGCGGATCCTGACAGGTGAGGGTTTATTTCGAATCTATCAATTCTTAAGAGATTTTAAGAAGAAGAAAGATCCCCCATGGCTTACCAAAAAAATGGAGACAGAAGACCCCGCAATGGTAATTTCTGAATCCGCTCGTAATAGACAGAGTAGCCTCTGCACGATGGCCCTAAATATATTTTCTTCCATTTATGGCGCAGAGGCTGGAAACCTTGCCCTAAAAGCAATGGCACTTGGAGGAATCTATATTGGAGGAGGTATCGCGCCGAGGATTCTATGGAAGTTACGAGAAGGAATGTTTATGGAGGCTTTTAAGGATAAAGGTCGTTATTCCAATATGATGGAAGGGATTCCTGTCAAGGTCATCGTAAATGAGAAGGCCGCTCTCTTAGGAGCGATTTCTCACGCTATGGACCTTCTGGAGCAATAAGTAAAGTGGATCTCAAAATCTACCTTTTTCTAAACAAGACTTGTATATCTTCAATGATTCTTGTATTCTATCTTTATGGAATGGCTGGATAACTTTTTAAAGCCTTTTATGTCCATTAGGGTCCTTCTACCCTTCATCCCTCTATTTGTGGCCTTTGATGTGTTGGGGATTCTTCCCCTCTTTGTCTCCTTCACCTCAGAGATGACACGGCTTGAGAGAAGGAGGGTGCTTCGTCAATCCACCCTAACCGCCTTCTTGGTGAGCATTGGTTTTCTGGTGGCAGGAAAGTTTGTCTTCTCCCTTTTGGGAATATTGGTCTCAGATTTTAAGATCGCAGGGGGGGTTTTGTTATTTATTATTGCCATTGTAGAGTTAATATTTCCAGAAAGAACACGCACGTTTCCGAAAGAGACCATAGGAGTGGTGCCGATTGGAATTCCCTTGATTGTCGGTCCTGCTGTCCTCACCCTCCTTCTTGTGATTGTTGATACTTATGGCTATATACCTACCATCCTTTGCCTAATCCTAAACCTACTTATAGTCTGGTTCGTCTTCAGTCAATCCCATTGGATCATGCAGATTCTAAAGGAAGGAGGAGCAAAAGGGATTGGAAAGGTCTCCTCACTTCTATTGGCAGCATTTGCGATGATGATGATTCGTCTCGGGATTCAAGAATGGTTCAATATGGTTAGGTAAGCCTCCTAAATCTTAGCGCCAAAGAAGTATTAAGAGTTTAGCATATTTTGGGAATCTATAGAAAAGTGGGTTGAGACTACTTGATAAATTATCTTAAAGGTTTCTTTTAAATAAACAAATATCCGGATGGAGGAGTTTTGATGCCTGAAAAAAAGAGACGTAAGACAAAGATAATCTGTACCATAGGTCCAGCGAGTGAATCCCCTGAGGTGTTGGAGGCCCTGGTTCGTTCAGGGATGAATGTGGCCAGAATCAATTTCTCTTACGGAACCTTTGAACAACATCAGCGAAAGATCGAATCCCTTCGCTTAATCGCTGAGCGCCTCAAAGAGCCTCTGGCAATTCTTCAGGATTTATCAGGTCCAAAAATTAGGGTGGGAAAGGTGAAGGCAGGAGGAGTGGAATTGAAAAAAGGAAGCAGGTTTACCCTGACAAGCCATCAGATCATGGGTGATGAAGGAGGGGTCTCGATAACTTATCCTTCTCTCCCGTCTGAAGTAAAACCTGGAGATAGAATCCTTCTTTCTGATGGAACGATCGAATTACGTGTTATCAGCAGTGGTCAGGAGGAGATAGAATGCGAGGTGGTGGTTGGAGGAGTATTGACCTCTCACAATGGGATGAATTTTCCCGGTGGGAGGATTCGAGCTTCGGCCTTTACCGAGAAAGATCATGAGGATCTCCTCTTCGGGATTAAGAAAGGGGTGGACTTTGTCGGCCTCTCCTATGTCAGAGAGGCTTCGGAGATTGAAAGGGTGAAGGGAGTCCTAAAAGAGCATTCAGTCGAGATTCCTGTCATTGCCAAGATTGAGAGAGGAGAAGCCTTAGAGAATATAGATGAAATTATTTCAATTTCAGATGGGATTATGATTGCGAGGGGAGACCTGGGGGTTGAGATGCCGATTGAAAAGATCTCCAATATTCAGAAGAGGTTGATTCGAAAGGCAAATGTTTACGGGAAGCCAGTGATTACAGCCACCCAGATGTTAAGATCCATGGTTGATCATACCCAGCCCACAAGGGCTGAGGTGACGGACGTGGTCAATGCAATCTATGATGGGACGGATGCTGTCATGCTTTCGGAGGAGACAGCAAGGGGGAGATTTCCTGTTGAATCACTGCGGATGATGGCAAAGATCGCTGAGTCAGCAGAAGAGGAGTTCCCACACCATCAATTTTTAGAAAGGGGGTTGGAGGGGAATGGAGATCTTCCTCAGGCCATCAGCCACGTAGCCTCCCTCCTGGCCGATAGGGTAGGAGCAGTAGCCATTGTGACCCCTACAGAATCAGGGAGTACCCCACGTTGGGTCTCGAGACTTAGACCAAAACAGCCGATCATTGCCTTGAGCAGACACCTTTCAACGGTTAGAAGGCTCACTCTTTGCTGGGGGGTCTATCCTCTTCTTGTTAAAGATTGGAAGGATACTGATGATATGTTAGAAAGATCCAGGAATATTCCAAAAGAGTTAGGAATTGCCCAAAGGGGAGATAGGATTGTTATCATTGCAGGAGTGCCAATCAGCATCCCGGGAACGACCAATCTAATAAAAGTAGAGGTTGTGCAATAAAAACTATTTTAAGACTTGGTTAGATTATTGATCAATTTAAATCCGTTTTACCTCTGGCGATATCAAAATTAAGGATCCTCGATGAAGCTTGGTACTAAGTTAACCATTTACCTTATTCTGATCATCACGAGTGTCCTCTCAGGATATGGGTATTTCCATGTCATGACCCGGAGGGATATCCTCACCCGAAAAATGAAAGCAGAAGTTCGAAGCATAGGTCAGACTCTAAGGGTTTCACTTGAAGAGATATCTCTCCCCAGGGAGATGGAATTCGTCCAAGAACTCATTGATGCGGTAGAAGAGGAAGAAAAGACTCTGGGCGTGATTGTCTACCATCGTCCAAAAGAAATTGTCTTTAAATCGAATTCATTGGAAGGTGGAGTGGAACCTTTTTTAAGAATCATTCAAAAGGCCATGGAGGAGGATCTTCCAAAGGAGGAATTTGGGGTTTATAAGAAGTTTCATGTTTATTCCTATTCCTTCCCCCTTAAAGACCGAAAGGGTCGAAACATTGGAGGAGTCTCCATTCTTCAAAATACTTCTTTTGTAGAGAAGGAAATCAGGAAGGCAGAGCGTGATATTTTTCTTACCATTTTTGTCCTTATTGGAGGAACCCTGACCTTCATTCTTTTAGGCACAAGAAAGTGGGTAACTCGCCCTATTTCCCAACTGATGGAGGCCACCAGAGAACTGTCAAGAGGAAATCTTAATACACGAATTAATTTTAAGAGGGGAGATGAAGTTTCACAACTGGCGGATGCATTTAATCAGATGGCAGTGGATTTAAAGAATGCCCAACAGCAGATTATTCAGGGGGCTGAGGATAGGCTGGAATTGGAGAGGTCCCTTCGACAATCTGAGAAACTGGCTACCATCGGACAATTATCCTCTGGATTGGCTCACGAGATCGGGACCCCTCTTAACATCATTATGGGAAGGGTTGAATTAATAAAAAAAAGGATCGGGGGTAGCGATGTTCAAAAAAATTTAGATATTATTATCCAACAGACGGAAAAAATCACAAAGATTATTCAACAACTCTTTGGTTATGTTAGAAAAAAGAAAATAGAGCACCAACCTGTAAACATCGTCGATGTTTTGGAGGAAAGTCTTAGATTTCTTGACTATCAGATTCAAAAGCAGAGGATAAGGGTTATTAAGAGCCATGAAGAAAATCTTCCCCTTGTGATCGGGGATCGGGATCAACTCCAACAGGTTTTTTTAAACCTAATTCTCAATGCCCTTCAGGCCATGTTCTGGGAGGGAACCCTTCGTCTATCTACTTCATTAAAATCGATTTCAAAACAAGGGCTTGAAGAGGGCGATCAGAAATACATAGAGATCCAGGTTGAGGATTCGGGGGTTGGAATGGAGAAGGAGGTTATGGAGAGCATCTTCACCCCTTTCTTTACCACGAAGTCTACAGGAAGTGGTTTGGGTTTGATGGTGACCCAGGGTATCATTCAAGACCATGAAGGATGGATCGAAGTGGAGAGTGAAAGAGGGAAAGGCTCTATCTTTAAAGTATACCTTCCTGTTTATGAAGGGGTGAAAGGTAGAAGATGAGAGTAAGAAGTAATAGAATTTTAGTCATTGATGATGATATGGAGATGTGTGGTCTTCTTTCAGATTTCCTTGGGGGAGAAGGATTTGATGTCACTACGATAAGTGATAGTATAGAAGCTTCCAGGTTACTGAAAAAAGAGGAGTTTGATCTCATTGTTACCGATTTGAAAATGAAAGGTCTTAAAGGCCTTGATCTCCTCGAGGAGGCTAATAAAGTAGCCCCTCTTACGCCAGTGATTATCATCACCGCGTTTGGAACGATCGAATCTGCTATTAAGGCTATGAAGATGGGTGCCTATGACTACATCACCAAACCCTTTCAGATGGACGAACTTCTCTTGGTTGTTAAGAAGGCCCTTGAGACCCGCCTGTTAAAAAAGGAGGTTTTTCGGTTAAGAAAGGAAGTAGAATCCCGATACGATTTTCATCAACTAATTGGTAAAAGCCCTTCGATGCAAAAGATTTATGACCTTATTGAAAGGATTAGCAACAGTTCGAGCAATGTTTTGATTACTGGGGAAAGCGGGACAGGGAAGGAGTTGGTGGCAAAGGCTATACATTACAATGGGGTGCGAAAGGAAGGTACCTTTGTTGCCATTAATTGTGCAGCGATTCCAGAGGCACTTCTGGAGAGCGAACTTTTAGGTTATAGGAAAGGGGCCTTTACCGATGCCAAATCGGATAAAAAAGGACTCCTATTTGAGGCCCATGAAGGCACGCTCTTTCTGGACGAAATTACGGAGATGCCCCTTAACCTTCAAGCAAAACTCCTCCGGGTGATCGAAGATAGAGAAGTTCGGCCTCTCGGGGATACCAATTCGTACCCGGTTGATGTGAGGATAATCTCTACCTCAAATCAAGATATCCCCTCCCTAATTCAGCAGGGCAGATTCCGTGAGGACCTTTATTACCGATTAAAAGTCATCGATATCGAGATGCCTCCACTTCGCGATCGAAAGGAAGACATCCCACTTCTTGTCCAGCATTTTATTAATAAATTTAACAAAGAGATGAAGAAGAATGTTTCAAGCATTTCTGAGGAGGCCTTAAGAATATTTTTAAATCATTCATGGCCTGGAAATGTTAGAGAGTTGGAGAATGTCATCCAGCGGGCCATTACCCTGAGTCAGCATGAAGAAATT
>JBBIRM010000027.1:6979-24387 GCA_037441765.1 Deltaproteobacteria bacterium
AGAGGGACAGGTCTGCTATTATCCACTTCCTTTTGAAGAAATTCTTCCAGAAGATCTACCCTCCACCCTCCTTAAGAGGGAAGTAGAGAGCCTCTTTGAGAAGGCTATTGAGAAGAGGTTTACCCTGGGTCAGTTGGAAAAGGAATATATTAAAAGGGTTCTTATTGAAACGGGGGGGAATAAATCTAAGGCGGCTGAAATCCTGGGTCTTGATCGAAAGACCCTCTATCGAAAACTCCAAGAGGTTTAATTAATCTCCTCGGCTCTTTCTTGCCCAGGCCTCATATTTTTTTGATATTTCCAAATATTGATCTACCGAGACTATTGGTGTGTTGATCTCCTCAAGGAAGGATGCATCTATTTTCCCATAAAGGACAATCTGATGACCAGCCTCTCGAATCTTTTCAAGGCAGGGCTCAAGAAGTTGGGGTTCCATCTGCAGGGCAATGGAGCCAGGGACACAGATTTCACCGATCGATTTAGAGCCGAAGTTGGCTGCCTGGGCCCTAAAGGTCATTATCAAAGGTAAGAAACTTTCCCTCTCTGGAAATCCTGATGTGGATATGAGGAAGAAGGTTGAAGGCATCTTCCAACTATAAGGGTGTCTCACCCGATTTTCAGAATCGAAACGCAAAAAAGGATCCATCCCACAGATACATCGGTCCATGACGGTTTTCATCTGGGCACTCATATTATCTGTATATACAGGGGTTGCCATAACCAAGAGATCAGAGTCTTTCAGGTGGGGGTAAATTTGATCCATGTCATCATGTTGGACACATTGACCAGGAGTTTTATGCATACAAGTCAGACATGCCCGACAGGGTGATAGGTTCATTTCTTTTAGTTGGAAATCTTTTACATTTGCTCCTCCCTCTGAAAGCCCTCTCAGAAGAGAATCCAGTAGTTTCCAGGTGACTCCTTTCTTTCCCCTCGCACTCCCATTTAAGGCTATCACTTTCATGATCCCTCCTGTGAAGATGGTCCTTTATTTTCATTTGCTTAAAATCATTTTAGCACCTCGTTCATCAAATTAAAAGGGATATTCCATCTTTGAAGAATTTAAAAGAAATGTCCCTTTATGGGATTCCCTTTATATAAAAAGGAGGGTAGAAGGGTTATTTTTGATTTTTCTGAAAAATATTTTATTTAATATGGAAGATGCTACATTGGTTTGAAACATTTATTCATCTCTTTTCTCCTCTCAGAATGAAATGGATATGGCGTTGGATATTCCTTGGATCCCTCATTGGGGTAGTTTCAGGGTTTGGTGCTATTCTTTTTAACTTTCTTCTTCAAAGAGGAACTCAATTCTTTATGAGGGATCTTGTAGCCCTCATCCTTCCATCGGAGGCAATGGAATTCTCTTTCCTTGGATACCCCCTGAATCGTTGGATGATTCTTTGGATACCTGCCTTAGGAGGCCTTCTTTCAGGTCTCCTTGTATTTCGCTTTGCCCCTGAAGCAGAAGGTCACGGGACTGATGCCATGATTGAGACTTTTCACAGGAAAAAAGGAATCGTTCGAAAAAGAGTGCCCATCATAAAAACCATTGCCTCGACCATTACCATTGGTTCTGGCGGATCCGCAGGTAAGGAGGGCCCCATTGCCCAGATTGGTTCGGGGTTTGCTTCCTTTATCGGTTCAATTTTGAAAATGGATGATAGAGAACGCCGTATCTTACTGCTGGCAGGTGCGGCAGGAGGAATTGGTGCCATCTTTAAAGCACCACTGGGAGCTGCCCTTTTTGCCACTGAAGTACTTTACCGAAGACCGGAATTCGAGTTCGAAGGAATTATTCCCTCGATCATCTCCTCGATTGTCTCTTATACTGTTTTTACACTTTTTTACGGTTGGGGGACTATTTTCCATATTCCAAGGTTATCTCCTGTCATTGCTCCAAGTGAACTTTTAATTTACGGTATTTTTGGGATTTTCTGTTCTGCCATCGGATTCATTTACATCCATATCTTTTATGGAATGAGGGATCGCTTCTTCAACAGAATCCCTTCCTCAAGATTATTCAAACCAGCCTTGGGTGGACTCATGCTGGGAGGGTTGGCCTTCTTCTTGCCACAGGTGCTGGGGGGCGGTTATGAATGGATTCAATCAGCCATTGATGGAAGTCTAACCCTATGGATAATGTTGACCCTTGTTTTTGCTAAAATCCTTGCCACCTCTTTTACAATCAGTTCTGGAGGAAGTGGAGGTGTGTTTGCCCCTTCTCTTTTTATTGGCTCGATGTTGGGTGGTTTCTTTGGTCGACTTTGCTCTATGCTATTTCCTGAGTTATTGTTAAATCCAAGTGGTTTTGTTTTGGTTGGGATGGGAGGCTTCTTTGCCGGTGTGGCTAAAGTCCCTATCGCCTCATTGATCATGGTGGCTGAGATGACAGGAGGTTATAGCCTGCTCGTTCCAATGATGATTGTTTCAATAATTTCCTATCTTCTTTTGGGCGAAACCTCTCTCTATGAGAAACAAGTATCCACCCGAATTGATTCACCAGCGCACACAGGGGATTTTGCTATTGACATCTTGGGCCATCTTTCTGTTAGAGAGACTCTGCCTCGGGATAGGAAGGTTGAAACGATTCCAGAAGGTATGCCGTTTGAGGAGATCCTGCAGTTGATTGTCCAATCCAATCAAAATAATTTTCCTGTAGTGGATAACGAAGGCCGTCTCAAGGGGATTCTTTCGCTCTCAGATATTCGTCGGGTCCTGCTCGAAAAAGATCTTCATAAACTGGTCATTGCTAAGGATATTGCCATTCAAGAAGTTTTAACTGTCACACCGGATGACAATCTCGACACCGCCCTGAAAAAGATGACAGAGGCTGAGATCCGTGAATTACCTGTGGTAGACCACAAGGATTCAAAGAGAGTCCTTTCTATGTTAAGCCGAAAGGACATCATCCGGGCCTACCACGATCAGATTGAAAGAATTAAAAGAGATAAGAGTAACGAATTTAATGAGGTTATTTAATAAACTACTTACGCCCTTTTATTGAGGAATCTTTAATTGTCCCATTATTCCACAGTTTGTTTCAATATTCCCCACCATTTGAAAGTATCATATTTTTCAAATATATAATCTATTGAAATCAAAAGAAGAATTTATTTTATAGTTTGGTATTTTTTTTGCTCAATATATTTTTAAATCACAAAGATAAATTGAAGGAGGCTTGATCAGACGATTTCACCTCCGATGTTATTTAAGTGTGACTTAATGGGAACCCCGCATTTTGTGATCTTAAGCCTCCTTCATCTTTTTTGAAATTAAAATGAAGAGAAAACAATTTCAGCGAATCATCAAAGAGAAACTGAAAGGGCTTCGACTTTTCGTCGTCTCCAATAGAGAGCCCTATATCCACAATTGGAATGAAAACAAAATTGAATGTATTCGGCCTGCCAGTGGGTTGACCGTTGCTTTAGACCCAATGATGCAGGCCTGTGGCGGGGTATGGTTCGCCCATGGAAGTGGCACAGCCGATAGAGAGATGGTAGATTTAAATCAAAAAGTCAGGGTTCCACCTTGGGACCCTCAATATGAGTTAAAAAGGATATGGCTTTCAAAAGAGGAAGAAGAGGGATACTACTATGGATTTTCAAATGAGGCCCTCTGGCCCCTCTGCCATATCGCCTATACCCGGCCTGTTTTCAGGGTATCCGATTGGGAATGCTATAAAAAAGTAAACCGTATTTTTGCCAATACCATTTTAGAAGAGATTGGATCTGAAAGACCATTAATATTCATCCAGGATTACCACTTTGCATTACTTCCACGAATGATTAAAGAGAAGAGAAAAGATGCAATCTTAGTTCAGTTCTGGCACATTCCCTGGCCAAATCCTGAAGCCTTTAGAATCTGTCCCTGGAAGAAAGAAATTCTTGAGGGTCTGTTAGGAAATGATCTATTGGGGTTCCATATTCGATATCATTGTAATAATTTTATTGATACAATCGATCGAGAGTTGGAGGCAAGACCTGATAGGGAGAGATCTGCGATCGTTTATAAAGGTCAGACCACTTATATCCGACATTTTCCCATCAGCATCGATTTTGATGCCATTAATGAGGCCTCTAAAAAGAGTGAGGTCGATGAGGAGATTGTTCGGCTTAAAACCAAATTTCATCTTTTCGATAAAATCATCGGGATAGGGGTTGATCGCTTGGATTATACCAAGGGAATCCCCGAAAAATTCAGAGCAATCGATCTTTTTCTGGATCGAAATCCTGAATATCGAAGAAGATTCGTCTATGTCCAGTTAGGTGCCCCAAGCCGAGAACATATTCCAAGTTATAAGAATATCAACGATGAGATTGATGAATGGGTGGAGAGGATCAATTGGAAACACCGATCTGACCACTGGTTCCCCATCTTATTTCTTAGAGAACATGTCCCTTTCCTTTCCATGCTTGCTTTCTACAGGATGTCACACTTCTGTATTGTCAGTTCTCTTCACGATGGGATGAATTTAGTGGCAAAGGAATATATTGCAGCGAAAACCGATCCAGATGGGGTTCTTATCCTCTCCCAATTTACCGGGGCTTCACGGGAATTAACCGAGGCTCTCCTAATCAATCCCTATGCCACGGACGAGTTTGCCCAGATGATCAAAAAAGCCATTGAGATGGCCCCGGAGGAGGTTTCTCATAGGATGAAGAAACTGAGAGGAATTGTTCAAGGAAGGAATGTATACCGATGGGCAGATCGAATCCTAACGAAGGCAATTCAAATTTCATAGAGAGAGGGATGGAATATCTATTTAATCGAATCGATAAAATTCTTCCGAAACTCAAATCTGCTGAACGGCTCTTCTTCTTTTTTGATTATGATGGAACGCTTACCCCTATCGTAAGCCATCCGGAGAAAGCCAACCTATCCAGGGAACAGAGAGAGATCCTTATTGCCTTCAAAAACAACCCCAAGTGCTTACTGGCCATTGTTAGTGGAAGGTCTCTTAAGGATATAATGAGTAGAGTAGGGCTGAAAGGAATCTACTATGTTGGAAATCATGGATTGGAGATATTTGGGCCAGGTGGTGAAATAAATTATCTTTCTCAGGAAGAATTCATCCCAGAACTGAAAAAGATTCAGGATCGATTAAAGCGAAAATTTAAAGGGACGGAAGGCCTTTTCTTTGAGGATAAAGGATGCATTCTTGCTATCCATTATAGGAATGCAGATCCAGAATGGGTTCCTTCCCTTTTGATTACCTTGAAGCAAGAGGTGAGGGGTTCTTCCGCCCCTCTTTGTTTAAGTTTTGGAAAGATGGTTTTTGAAATAAGACCAAACATCAATGTGAATAAGGGAACGGCGGTACTGGAATTATTGAACCAAACCCCTCAAGCCAGGGTCCTCCCTCTCTATATGGGAGACGATCAGACAGATGAGGATGCCTTTAAGATCATCAATCGAAAAGGGACCACCATTTTTGTAGGTCTCTCCAGCAATGCTTCAGCCCAGTATTATGTCCACGACCCTTTCGAGGTTTACCAGTTTTTGAAAATAGTGCAAAGGGAATTGGTCCTGCTATGAACGGAAACCCTTTCTATTTCTACACTTCCTCCAATCTAGTGGAATTAACCGGGGAAAGGGCGAATACCTTAGAGGAGTTGATTGCCCTTTTAAAGCGGTGCACAGGTTCAGCGATCTTCTATCATGTCTTTCAAAGTTATAGAGAACGACATTTTACGATAGAGAAATATCATTCGGATTTTGCTCAATGGATTTCAACCTCTCTGGATGAAGAGGCCCTTGCGGAAAGATTAGGATTTTTAGATATGAGAGACTTTACCACGATCCGGGCTCTCCGGGAGTCGATGGTCAAAGTCATTGAGGACTACATTGATCGATACCCTCAATGCAGGTATCGCCAAAGTAAGACGCCTTTCTTCTTCTGCCAGTCCGTTAGTGTGGTCATGCCCACGAATTATATTGCCTGGACCTTAGAAGATTTTTATCGAATCATTGAAAAGATAGGTCTCAGGTCTATACATTATCACCTCATCGAGGCGAGACTTCGATTGGGCATCCATACGAATGATTTTTCAAACTGGTTCCGTCATAGCCTGCGAAGGGAAAGGCTCGCCAAACAGGTCGAAGATATAGATATTTATCTTCATACCTTAGAAGAGATTCGAATGAAGATTCTCCATTATGTCAAAGAAGAGACGAGGTCTCCATGACATTCCCTCGTTTAGAAGACTATGAACCCATTGTTGGAAGACCCACCATTGAAGAGATCCATCAATTGGCAGAGAGGTTGAAGGGAAGAAAGGTTAAGATGGTCAATTCAACAGCCATAGGGGGAGGGGTAGCAGAGATTCTTCATCGGCTTGTCCCTTTACTGAACGAGATTGGTGTTCAGACCCAATGGGAGGTGATCAAAGGAGGGGAAGATTTTTTTGCGGTTACCAAGAAGGTTCATAATGCCCTCCATGGAGAACCTGTTCCACTGACTCCAAGGATGAAAGAGATTTTCTTAGAGGTGAACAGGGAAAATTTAAAGAATACGAATCTGGATCAGGATGTAATCGTCGTCCACGATCCACAGCCAATTGTCTATATTGAGGCTAAAGAAAGGACTTCTGCAAAATGGGTATGGAGATGTCATATAGATATTTCCAATCCAAATGAGGAGGTTTGGGATTTTCTTAAAGGATATGTTGAGAGATTTGATTCTGCCCTTTTCTCCTCTCCAAGGTTTTCAAAAAGGCTTAGCATTCCTCAATTTCTTTTTTTCCCTTCCATTGATCCTTTATCCGATAAGAATAGAGAACTTAAATCCGAAGTGATTAATCAGGTGTTAGAGCAGTTTCATATCCCCCAAGATAAACCCATAATTACACAAATTTCAAGATTCGATCGTCTGAAAGACCCTGTTGGGGTCATTAAGGCTTATCGGATGGCCAAACGGTATGTGGATTGCCGGTTGGTTTTAGCAGGGGGAGGGGCCAGTGACGATCCAGAAGGAGAGGCCGTCCTTGAAGAAGTTCGAGAAGAGGCCGAAGGAGATCCTGACATCCATATCCTCTTGCTCTCTTCTACCAGTCCCCTTGAGGTCAATGCCCTTCAAAGGGCTTCCACCCTTATCCTTCAAAAATCTATTAAGGAGGGGTTTGGTTTGACAGTAGCAGAGGCCTTATGGAAAAAGAAACCTGTCATTGGAAGTGCTGTGGGTGGAATTCCTGCTCAGATCATTCCCAATCTTACCGGAGTTCTGGTTTATTCCATTGAAGGAACTGCCTATCAGATTAGATATCTTCTCAGTCACCCAGATATTGCTCAAAGACTTGGCCAATATGGTCATGAATACATCAAAGAGGACTTTCTGATCACTCGCAAATTAAGGCGGTATCTTTTGCTTTTTCATGTCCTTGATCATTTAGGCGAGAGAATCATCTATCTTTAAATTTTAATTATTCTTTTTATATTCTGCCACAGAGCGGTTATTCTTTCTAACTCTGGTATTATTTTTAGGTTCTTCTCCAATTTAGTTGCTAAAAAGGATTCAAGGATTTCATGATTCGAGGGTTCAAGTGCTTATTTTATAAAGACCTAATCAAAATATATGAAATTTTTTTACCCATAACCGAATTTTGTAGGGCAAGGCTTTAGCCTTGCCCTAAAATGAATGAATGATGTGCAAGCCTGGTACGTTGTTGAAAATATTCACTTTACAAATAGTTCAAAGTTTGAGTAGATTTAAAATCTTATTCCCCATGACAAACGCTGGGAGATCCAACCAGAGGCTGATGTCATAAAAGCCCTTGAGTTGATGATAAAAGAGGATAAGGGACGAATCATTGTAGCAGAGAGGGACAAGATTATTGGCCTTATAACAAGAAACGGCATTGCCCGGTACGTCCAGATAAAAGGAAAATAGAAGTCTGGAAATTGAAGCGACCGCAGTATCTGAAAGAGGGAAGTGCTATTTTACCCAATTGAATCCAAATAACCTGAAAAAATCCTTGATTTTGTCCCATATTGCCACAGATTGTTTCATTATTCCCCATTAAGACTATTCATTTTTAATAAAGCAAATCTAACTTATTGAAATTTCTAAAAATTTATTTTGATAGCGATGGCATTCTTTTTGCTTTTTTATAAATTAGCATGGATATTGATAAAAAACGAATACTGGTTATTGAGGATGATGAGGAGATGCGTTCTTTGCTCAGAGATTTCTTTGAAGAGGAAGGATTTGAGACAGATTCTGTTTCCAATGGTTCTGAAGCCTTCCGAATGTTGGTTCGAGAAATTTTTGATATTGTCATAACAGATATCCGAATGCCTGGGTTGACAGGATTGGATATAATCCCAGGCGTGAGGAAACTTCAACCTGAAACTTTCATCATTGTAATCACAGCCTTTGGAAGTGAAGAAGTTTATCGTAAGGCGATGGAAAGAGGAGCCAATTCATATTTAGAAAAACCCCTCCGTTTCATGAAATTAAAGGAAATGGTTCATGAACTCTTATCTTCAAAAGCAAAGAGGAGGGAAGGACAATGATCGGCATCTTAGTTATCTCTCATGGGAGATTGGCAGAGGCATTGATTTCTTCAGTGCAATTTCTGGTAGGAGGTTTAAAAAGAGTTAAAGGGATTTCTATCTGGCCAAAAGAGAGGATAGAAGAAATTAGGGATAGAATTCGGAAGGGGATAAAAGAAGTGGATGATGGAGATGGAGTTGTCATATTAACAGATGTAATCGGTGGAACCCCTACCAATCTTAGTCTCTCAGTTTTAGAAAACAGAAACGTTGAGGTTGTGACAGGTGTTAATTTACCCATGTTGTTAACTTTAGCGAGCTATCGAAGCGGAAGGTCATTGAGAGAGATTGGGAGATTGGTCAAAAAGTCAGGACGTCGGAGCATCATCCTAGCAAAAGAGATGCTTAGAAAAAGGTAATTTAATCAATAAAAGGAATTGAGCAAATAACATAAGGAGTTTGATTCCATGGCCGATTTTTTTCAACCTGGAGTGATTACAACCCTTCATCGATTAAAAAAGGGAAATCTGGAACGGATGGAGATGGAACTGGAATTTTATTCCAGGCACAATCCCATTGCCCTGGTTCTTCCTTCTCTCTATTCGGAATTGAAAGAGAGAGCACTTAAAACCATCGTCTCTGAAATTCAGAAAGTGAGATTCATCAATCAGGTGATTGTCACGCTGGGAAAGGCAGAGGAAAAGGAGTTTGAGCATGCCAAAGAATTCTTCTCTGTTCTTCCTCAGGAGACAGTTGTGATTTGGAATGATGGACCGAGGGTTCAGTCCCTTTATGATATTTTAAACGAGAATGATATTTCAGCAGGGGAGGATGGGAAAGGGCGTTCCACCTGGATGGCCTTTGGTTATGTTTTGGCCAGCGAAAGAAGTAATGTGATTGTCCTTCACGACTGTGATATCTTGAATTATGATAGAGAATTTTTAGCCAGGTTATGCTATTCTGTGGTCAACCCGAACTTGGGATATGAATTCTGTAAAGGCTATTATGCCCGTGTGACGGATAAGATGCATGGAAGGGTAACCCGTCTCTTTGTCACCCCTTTGATTAGATCTCTTGAAAGGCTTTTGGGTTACCTTCCCTTTTTGGTCTACCTGGATAGTTTCAGATATCCCCTGGCAGGAGAATTTTCAATGATCGTTGATCTGGCCCGGATTAATCGAATCCCTTGGGATTGGGGGCTTGAAGTAGGAGTGCTTGCAGAGGTTTTTCGAAACTGTTCGCTTAGACGAATCTGTCAGGTCGATCTGGCAGACAATTATGACCATAAACACCAGGAACTTTCTTCAGATGATCCAAGTAAAGGACTCTTAAGAATGTCTACCGATATCGCAAAGAACATTTTCAGAAATCTCGCCAGTGAGGGGATTGATTTATCAGATAGTCTCCTGAAGACATTAAGAGCAACATATTTGAGAACTGCCCAGGAGACAATCACTAAATATCATGATGATGCAGCGATCAATGGCCTCGATTTTGACCGTCATGAAGAGGGCGTGGCTGTGGAGACCTTTACCAGAGGAATTGAGTTAGCAAGCAAGGCCTTTATCGAAGACCCCCTGAGCATCCCACTCATTCCAAACTGGAGCCGGGTAACCTCTGCTATCCCTGATTTCTTAGAGAGGTTGAAGAATGCAGTCGATGACGACAACACCTAAAATAATCATCTTTTCCGATCTGGACGGAACCTTGCTTGAGGAGGAAACCTATTCGTTTGAACCGGCTATCCCCGCTCTTAAGATGATCAACCAAAAGGGAATTCCACTGATCCTCTCAAGCAGTAAAACAAGAGCAGAGATCGAGTTTTATCGGAGAAAGATGGAGAACGATCATCCCTTTATTTCAGAAAATGGAGGAGCTATTTTTGTCCCTAAAGACTACTTTTCTTTCCAATTTCCTTATGATAGGGAGTTAGATGGATATGTGGTTCTTGAGCTTGGGACATTTTATCTTTTGATTTTTGAGGTCTTAAAATCTATTAGGCAAGAGACAGGGATTCAAATCCAGGGGTTTTCTGATCTCACCGAAGAGGAATTAACCTCTATTTGTGGATTGAGCCCTGAGGAAGCAAGATTTGCAAAAAAGAGGGAATATGATGAGCCTTTTATGATTGAAGGTGGGGAGAAAGAGGTGGAGGTGGTAAGAAATAAAATTGAAGAAAGAGGATTTCATTACATCTGGGGAGGAAGATTTCATCATATCGTAGGGGATAATGATAAAGGTAAGGTAGTTGAAATTTTAAAAGAACTCTACGAGAACCAGTTTTTCTCAATCTATACCATTGGAATTGGAGATAGTCTAAATGATCTCCCAATGTTGTCTGCAGTAGATCATCCTATTTTCCTAAAAGGGCAAGAGAATATTTTACCAGAGTTGCCAATTAAAAATATCATGTGGGTTGAAGGAAAGGGGCCTTCTGCCTGGAATGAAGTCATTCTAAATACAATAACAGGTAAGGGTTTGAGTCGGGGAAAATCTTCATGAAGCAATTTCAGTGGGTGATGGGTCTTTGTTTAAGTTTCTTTTTCATCGGTTGTGCCGGGGGAGGAACTTATACAATCCCCCTTCGATATCAACCTGCTCGGGAATTTAAATCTATTCAACAGAAGTTTGGAAAAACGGTTGGGATTGCCCCTTTTAAAGACCAAAGGCCAGATACTCTTTACATTGGTCGCCATCTTCCCCTCCGTGGAGTCTCCCAATATTTTAAAAATGATCCCTTCCCATTGGAAAAGGCGATTATAGATTTCCTCTCCAAGGCTCTTTTAACTTATGGGATTAAGACTCTCTCAGTATCGGATTGGGATGGGAGGCCAGAATCTTTAAGAAAAATGGAGACCGATTCCATCCTGACCATAGAGATAAAAAGATTCTGGATAGAAGGGAAAGCCCTTCCATTCAGGACTGAGGCAAGAACCTCTGTTAGCCTGGTGATTCATTTGGGGGTGAAGAAGGAGGGGATGGTATTTACAAAGAATGTTGAGGTTGAAAAGGAGATCACTGTTTTTAGGTTAACGCTGGAGATAGTAGAAGAACAGGTCAACAGAATCCTAAGGGATATTTTAGATGGTTTTCTGTCTAATCCCTATGAAAATTAATTGGAAAGGAGAAAAATAAAGATGCAATTTTTTTATTGGTTAGCTTTATTAATCATCATTGGCATTGCTATCTTCGCTGTGCAGAATTCAACTGCCCCTTCTATCGTTGTAAAATTTCTTCTATGGAAATTTGAAACATCTCTGATATATATGGTCCTGGGGTGCTTTGGAGGAGGCATCCTCCTTACCCTTTTCTTCTGCATTCCGAGAGCTATCAGGAGTATGCTTCGATCGAAGGAATTGAGACAAGAGGTTAAGAATCTTGAGAGCGCATTATATCAACCTGCCTCCATTGGGAAGGAAGGCGATCAGAAAAAAGGGTGATGAGAAAGGCGATCATCATTCCTGTCTATCTCAGATTGAAGGGTTTAGAGGAATTGCACGAATTGGAAGGCCTTCGTTTAGTCAAAAGGGCCATAGAAAGCATTAACCTATTAAAAGATAAAGATTTTACCCTTATACTTCCTGTTTGTTTCGATCCCTGGCAGAGTAACGAAAAAATCCTTTTCCAATTGGAGAGTTTCTTCAGAGAAGAGATAAGGCCCTTGAAATCCCAAAAAACGCTCATCTTTTCTTCCTTTCGTCTTAAAGACTTAAGAGAATATCTCATTCAAAAGAATTTTAGAGATTTTAATTCTCTGATTGACCTGAAGGGATTTTCAAAAATCCGTAACACCGCCCTCCTCCTGGCTCAAGCCCTCTCCATGGATGTGGCAGTCTTTATCGATTTTGACGAAATCATTGAAGATTCGAACTATTTAGAAATCGCATGTGAATATTTAAACCAGAAATGGAATGGAAAGTTGGTGAGCGGAAAAGGCGGTTTTTACATAAATCCAAATGGGTCAATTCTTATATCGTTTCAAAATCCCTGGTGGCGATTTTTTTGGAATAAGAACAAATTGATGAATCAAGTCTGGCAAAAGATCCTGAGTTCAGAAGATCGCCTTGTTCCCACACCGATGCTTTTAGGTGGAAACCTTATCCTCTCTTCCACACTTTTCAGCACCATCCCATTCGATCCCTATATCCCGAGGGGAGAGGATACGGATTATCTCATTAATGCCAGCCAGTTGGGGTTTTACCTTCTTTTCGATAAAAAACTTAGAGTCAAACACCTCCATCCCGAAAGGACATCTTCCTATTTCCATGAGGAATTGCAAATGGATATTGAACGATTTCTATATGAAAGGGATAAACTCAAAGAGGGATTGACCTTAAACCTCAATCCATATCCAGGATATTTTTTGAAGTGGACTCTTTATCCAAAGGCTATTCTCACCTCTATACTTATTAGCCTTGATTATATGGGAAGAATGGAATGGAAAGAAGCAGTGGAATGTTTGGCAAATATTGGGCTTCTACTTCAAAAGAAGGATGAGGTATGGGTGAGGTATTTGAGGTTTAAAAGGGATTGGGAAATGGTCATGGAAAAGATTCGTCAAGAAGGGATGGGCGATTTATTAAAGAACTGTTGGATATGAATTTTGATAAATCGCTTCAAGCCCAATTAGGAGAGATTAAGGAAGTCGGTCTTCTGGTCGGAATTCCAAGTTATAATAATGTCCGCACCATAGCCCATGTTGTAAGGGCTGTGATGACAGGAATAGCCAAATATTTTTCGGGGCTTAAGGCAGTTATAGTTAACTCAGATGGAGGATCAACCGATGGAACTCAAGATGAGGTAAGAAAAGTCCAGATTGAGGATTTTAAGGCAGTTCTCATCTCTCACCCGGTAAATCCAATTCATAAAATTATTACCCCTTATCACGGAATTCCTGGAAAAGGGAGTGCCTTTCGGACGATATTCGAAATTGCAAAAGGACTTAATGCGAAGGCCTGTGCGGTGGTGGATTCGGATTTAAGGTCCATTACCCCAGAGTGGATTGAACTTCTATTAAGGCCCATTTACGAAGGAGGGTTCGATTATGTAGCCCCCCTTTATGCCCGACATAAGTTTGATGGAACTATTACAAACAGCATAGTATATCCTTTGACAAGGGCCTTATATGGCAAAAGGGTTCGCCAGCCCATTGGAGGGGATTTTGGGTTTTCCGGGGAATTGGCAAAATTCTATCTCACTCAAGATGTATGGGAGACAGATGTTGCTCGGTTCGGAATTGACATCTGGATGACAACGCTTGCCATTGCAGAGGGATTTAAGGTTTGCCAGTCCTACCTGGGGGAAAAAATCCACGATGCCAAGGATCCTGGAAGTGACCTCGGTCCCATGTTTACACAGGTGGTCTCTTCTGTTTATGGGTTGATGGAAAATTATCAATCTATCTGGAAGGAAGTAAGAGAATCGCAACCTATTTCTACTTTTGGATTTCAATATGAGGTTGGATTGGAACCCATCTCAATCAATCTGGAGCGGATGATTCGGAATTTCAGATTGGGAGTGAAGGAGCTTATGGAGATTTGGAGAAAGGTCGTCCAACAAGAGACTGCTCATTGGTTGGAATCTATTGCACGAGTATCCGATGAGGCTTTCTCATTCCCTCAGGATCTTTGGGTTCGTGTCATTTATGATTTCGCAATAGCCTATCATAGGGGATTTCTTCATCGGGAACATCTGCTTAAATCGATGATTCCCCTTTATTTAGGAAGGGTTGCTTCCTTTGTAAAGGAGAATATGGAAAGTTCGGCTGGGGAGGTAGAGAAAAGGATTGAGTCCCTATGTCAAACCTTTGAGCATATGAAGCCTTACCTCATTGAACGCTGGACAGAAGAAATGATACATAGATAAGTCCTTAGCCGTGTCTCGTGTTTAGTGCATGGACACTTGACCATCAGTTCTAAATGGGAGGTGAGTATAATGAGCGAAATATGGAAGGCAACCATTGTTAATTCGTTTAATCGATTTTTGGAAAAAGTCCTTACCTTTCTGCCCAATCTATTGGCGATGATTACCATTTTCATCATAGGTTTTTTGGTCGCATGGATCATTAAAATAATTTTAGTTCGTTTTTTGAAAGCAATCCAGTTTGATAAAGTCAGTGAACAGTGGGGGTTGACACGCCTCCTTATAGGAGGAGGAATCACCAATTCCCCCACCCATCTCCTGGGTCGTTTCTTTTACTGGGTGATTGTCCTCATCACGCTCATATTAGGGATCAACGCTCTTGAGGTGGCAGCCACCCAGAGCCTTATCGCCCAATTTTTTAACTTCCTCCCGCACCTTTTTACTGCTCTCGGTATTCTGGTCGTAGGGTATCTGATTGGCGTTTTTTTGGGTCAGGCCACTTTGATCGCTGCAGTGAATTCACAAATGGAGTCTGCAAAAATTATAAGTGGTTGTGTGCGTTGGTTTATTATTATCCTTTCCTTAACCATGGCCCTCTATCACTTAGGTATTGCAGAAAAGGTGATCGTGGCAGCCTTCTCGATCATCTTCGGAGGGATTGTGCTGGCCCTGGCCATTGCCTTCGGTTGGGGGGGAAGAGATCTGGCAAAGGAATTTCTCGAAGGGCTATCAAAAAAAAGAAAAGGAGTTGGGGAAGGTCCTGATAAAATTTCACACATTTAGGAATGTGAAGTTAAATTCCAATCACAAAATTATAGTTTTCAAAAAATCCTCAATGATTCAATAACCCAAAATCATTTATTGTTGGGATTTGAATATTGGCATTTGGTGCCTTTTTTTGTGAAATACCTTGTAATGGCCTGTGTCAATCCAGAAATCGTATATTCTTTTGGCTGAATATGGACATTGAGCCCATACTTTCTTGCACTCATTGAAGTAATTGGACCAATGCAAGCGATAACAACTCCTTTTAGTATCCCCTTGAGATCTACTCCTCTAAGAAGATCCACAAAATTTTCAACTGTGGAAGAGGAAGTGAAGACTATGACGTCAATCCCTTTTTTTAATAGAGGCTTTAACTGTTTCGATGCCCCTTTCGGTTTCACCGTTCGATAGGCCTCCACGACATCCACCTCTGCCCCCATCTGCCTCAAACCTACAGGAAGAATGTCCCTTGCCTTCTTTGCCCGAGCAAGCAGGATCTTTTTCCCTTCAACCTTTATCCTTTTAAACCCATCAAGGATGGCTTCAGCAATAAATTCTTTTGGCATATAATCTATACGAATCCCCCTCTTCTTCAATTCTCTGGCTGTAGCAGGTCCTATGGCACAGACCTTTAAAGAAGAGGGAAAATCAAGTTTTCTCTTTTTCTTTTTCCATCTCTCAGAGAAGAATCGAACTCCATTGACACTGGTAAAGATGAGCCAATTGTAGGAGTTTAGTTTTTGAATTGCTCGGTCCAAACTCTCCCAACTTAAAGGGGGAAGAATCTTAATGGTGGGAAATAGGATCACCTCAGCTCCGAGATTTTTAAGGGATAAGGCAAATTGAGCGGATTGATCCCGAGCACGGGTGATTAGAACCTTTTTACCGGCAAGCGGTTTATTGTTCATCGTCTATCTCCCATTGTGAGTTTGTTTTTTTATAGACCTCTCTTAGGATTTCTTCTGCCCCTTTTTTCAAAAGGATCTCTGCCAATTCTACACCAAGCCTCTCTGCTTGATCTGGCGGTCCTTCCACATGATCCCTGACAAGCCTTCTTCCTTCAAGACTCCCCACCATCCCATCAATTTTAAGGATTGAATTCTCTACTCGGCCAAATCCGGCAATCGGAACCTGGCACCCCCCTCCCAATCTCCTGAGAAATGATCTTTCTGCCTTTATGGAGATAAATGAGGCAGGGTCATTGAGATATCGAATTTTTTCTTCTGTCTCCGTATCGCCAATTCTGGATTCGATTCCCAAAGCCCCCTGCCCAATCGCAGGGAGAAAGATTTCGGGAGGAAGGATCTCTGTGACATTCATCTCGAGACCAAGTCTCTTTAAACCGGCAAGGGCAACGACAATTCCATCCAGATTTTCTGACTTTAACTTCCTCAATCGGGTATCTAAATTCCCCCTTAAGGTTATCATCTGAAGGTCGGCTCTTAGGTGGAGAAGTTGAGCCTGCCTCCTTAGGCTGCTCGTTCCAATCTTTGCTCTTTTGTGGAGGTCTTTTAAGAGGGTCCCATCCTTAGAAATGAATGCATCTCTTGGGTCCTCACGTTTCGTGGTGACGGAAAGGTGGAGCCCCATAGGCAACTCCGTTGGAACGTCCTTGATGCTATGGACTGCAAGATCTATTTCTTTTCGAATTAAGGCTTCTTCAATCTCCTTTACAAAAAGGCCTTTTCCTCCAATCTTTGCGAGGGGGACATCAAGGATTTTATCACCTTTGGTTTTAATCCTAACCAGTGTAACCTTGAGATCGGGATGATGTTCTAACAACCGTTCTTTCACCCAGTTTGCCTGATAGAGGGCCAGTGGACTCCCACGTGTACCAATTCGAATTTCTCTGGATGTCATTGAGTTTGAATCCCTTTCAGAAATTGAGCGCAGTCTTCAGGAAGAGTGGTGTTGATGTAGATCCCTGTTCCGAGTTCAAAGCCGGCAGGGGTTGTCAGTTTTGGAACAATGACGGTATACCAGTGGTGGTGCTTGACATTTGAGTCAGGAATCGGTGCTGATCGGAGGATATAGTTGTAGTGAGGATCATTTAATCCGATAGAGATTCTCTTTAATATATCCTGAAGCACAAAGGCAAAATCGTCTAACTCTTGATCCTATATCATCATATATGAAGAACGATGAATCTTTGGGTAGATTCGGGTTTCGAAAGGTGATCGCGAGGCGAAAGGGCAGATTGCGAGAAAGTACTTGGTCTCTTTCACCACTCGAACCTCCTGCCTAACTTCTTCCTCCATCATTCGACAGTAGATACAGTCTCCAAAGGT
>JBBIRM010000028.1:0-23858 GCA_037441765.1 Deltaproteobacteria bacterium
ATTATATTTCTGACCATTAGAAATTAGTTTGCGATGTTATTAGTGCAATCACTTAATCATTAAATCCTTCTACGCTACAACCACTTTTACCTTAGAAAGCAACTTCCTCTTAATGAAATTTGGTTTGATGATATATATCATCAAAGGATGAAGGGTTAATGTAAGAACAACATTGGTTCCCATGATCATCGCAAGAAAAAACCCCACCTGTGCTTGAAACTTAAAATCAGAAAAGAGATACCAAGTAATGATCGGAAAAATAATAGTTAATCCAGTATATACTACTGCTTTGCCTGTCGTACAAATCGATTGGAAGATTGTCTTGCCCCAATCTCCACCCTGGATAGGAAACTCCTCAATACAGCGGCTATATAGGTAGATGGCAAAATCAACTCCCACCCCAACACCAATGGCGGCAATAGGAAGCGAATTAACAGAAAGCCCAATATTCGCAAAAGCCATATATGCACCGGCTACACTATTGGCCAGGATCAAGGGGAGAGTCAGCATGAGGCCACCTGTTATTGACATAAAAGATAATGTACAAAATATAAATATGGCTAAAAGCACTGTTAAATCGATTAGAAAATGAGCCCTTTTCATCTCCTCATTGAGAGCAATCTCCATACCAATTCTTCCACCTGCTAACTTAAACTCCCCTTTCTCAATCTTCATGGGATGATTTTTAAAAAAATCGTAGGCGGCATCACGAATGCGGAGCAAATTATCCGAGGTGTGATCAGAAAAATAGAGTGTAATTTGTGCCCGCTCCAAGGTACGATCTATATACCGTCCCAAAGTACCCACATCCGTACTTTGCTTCACATAACCCATTACACCTGTTAACAGATTCGTGTTGCGGGGTAACTGGTACCAAATTTGGTCCCCATCATGTAGTGTTAAATTCACCATCTTCACCATATTGATGATAGATTCGGAGGATTTATATATATCGGGCAACCTCTCTTGCATATGCTTTGAAAAGGCCTCGAACGTTGTGAGAACAACCGGTTCATATACCAGCCCCTTTTCTCCCTCAAAAAAGAGCACAAAATTTTCTGATGAGGCATTAAAGAGCTGGTTGATTAGAACCTGATCTTTGTTGTAAGCATGGGAAGGCCAGAGAAGAGGAGAGCCAGGGGTGGGATCTCCGATTTTAAGTCTCCTCATCTCCCAACCACAAAAGATCAATCCCCCAACGGTTAGAATTAAAATGAAATATTTACCAGAACCAATTGAAAAACTGGTCACTTTCGCAATAGCTCTTGTCTGCCAATCCACTTTGCTGAGCTCCTTTGCCCATCTTTCACTTGCCACCTTAAGTGGTATTAAATTGCAAATCGTTGGAACCATGAAACCGGTTAAGATAATGCTCATCATCCAGAAGCTCATGATGATGGCTAAATGTTGCATCAAGGTGATCTTCGCTAAAAACAGTACTAAAAATCCCGCAGCATCAGTTGTCACTGCCGCAAAGTTGGGGAGAAACATTGCCCGCATGGTATTATAACTTGCACGGAGTCGATCATTGCCGCTGGCATCCAACTCTTCAAAGTAACGGCAAGTAATTTGAACTGAGTTGCTTACCATCCTCGCACCCACTAAAAAGGCCAAAACGTATAACAAGGGATTGAAGTTTATCCCTGTAAATCCAATGAATCCAAGTCCCCACACGGTAAGAATCAAGGCGTTGGCCATTGGTGCGATCATACCCAAAAAATTCCGAAATATAAGGAACAGAATCAGAATCATAAAAATCACACTGATGATAAAAACAATATACATCTGGGACTTTAGACTATAAATCCAGCCCATCATCATTGGGAACCCAATAATATGAATCGAGGTGTCTCCATCTGAATAATTTTTTCTTAATTTCTGTAAAAGGCTGAACACCTTCTCATAAGAAACATCCTCTTTGAATTCAGTCATTAGCAATGCCGCCGTACCATCCTCCGATACCAAAATACCTTTATAGGCCGGGTTAGAAAAAATATTCTCCCTGAGTAACTCCATCTCCTGAGGATTCTTAGGCACCTCAGGCCACATAATTGGAACAATGCTTATCTCCCCTTTTTTTAATGCAGTCACTACCTTAACTGAATGGCTCGCAATGGATACCGTCAAGATTCGATAGACCTCATCCCATAGAGCGACTTCATCGGTCATCTTTTTAAGCTTCCTTAGATAGGCTTCGTTAAAAATATTCCCCTCCTTGGCCTTGAGGGCAATGACCACACTAGAACCCCCAGTACCAAACACTTCAGAGAAGCGGTCCATGAGTTTGAGGTAAGGATGATCATACGGAAGTAAATCTTCCAAAATGACCTCACCCTTAATTCTAAAAGCACCATATAAAAAGACCAAAGTGAGAATTAAGATAAACAATAAAACCCTAAGCCTATGATGGGATAAAAACATACACGTACGATCCAATATCCGATGCTTTTCCTTGTTTTCCACCATCTCCATCTTTAATATTAAAAAGATTTACAATACTTTCAGAAAACCCCAAGTTTTAAAAACTGGGGATAAATGGTGAACAGGGCGAATCGAATTAATTCATCGAAGCCAGGGTCTTAATAAGAAATCCTGGCCTTCAGGCAATCGAGTTTTATTTGTAAAATTTTTAAACATTGTTCAATAAACAACCCGTTGCCAAAAGGTAGAAGTGTTGAGATAAATAGCCCCACCTGCCCCTACGGCTACAAACCCAGAATTACCTCGCCGCGAAATCCCATAAATCCAATCATATTGGATAGGAGGCTTAAACTCAGGACTCTTCCAGGTCTGTCCATTATCAGACGAAGAAGAAAACGTGCGATTTCCCCCAATCACAATACTTCCTTTTTTATTAGAGGCAATGCAAAAAAGTTGGGTCTTACGTAATCCGGTCAAAACTTCTCTCCAAGTCTTTCCCCCGTCTACAGTCTTTATCACATAACCCTCTATGCCAATCGCCCACGCGATCTTTGGACTAATGGCCATCACATCGAATAAAAAATTTCCTCCTTCTATATCACCAGTAACCTCTGAAATCTTTACCTTTCCCGCCTGCTTCTCCCAACTTTTCCCACCATTTCGCGTATGATAGATAAAACCATATTCACCTACTGCCCATCCATGAAATAAATCACAGAAGGAAATAGATTTAAGAATCAGATCAACATCTTTGAACTGGATATACCATGTATTCCCCCCGTCATCAGTAGATAGAATATGGGTTTGTTCGGTAACAATCCAACCCTTTAGAGGAGTCACAAAATAGACTTTCATTAAAAAATATGGAACAGGACTTTTCTGTCTTACCCAGTTCTTGCCTCCATCTGTGGTATGGAGGATAGTCCCTCCATCACCTACTGCCCAGCCTTTTTTGGGATCAACAAAAAATATGGAACTCAATGTGTAATCTGTCCCGCTTTTCTGACGAACCCAAGTCTTCCCACCATCTGTGGTGTGAAGAATACACCCCCAACGACCGCACGTCCAACCAACTTTTTCATTTGGGAAGGTGACAGAAAAAAGATCTTCGTACAATTTCTGCTGGGCCCCCATGACATAGGAAGTGAAACAGTAAATAAAAAAAATTAATATATAAATTATGAAGATTAATTGTTTAAAAAGAAATCTATGAAATAATTTTATTTGCATCATTACGTTCTATCTTTAAAAAGATTAAATTCTCAATACTCAATCTTTAGGTGGTCATCTTTAAAGTAAATAATTCACAGAACTCTTTCTCAACTTTTGTGTTTTCAAACACTTATATTTTCTAAATGGTCCCTCTTCCAAAACCCTGGGTTTTTCTGGCATATTTTATAATTTTTTAAATTTCCATAATATTTTTACTTAAAAAATTAAAACTTTATCTCTCCTTTCTCTTTCATTTTTGCAATTGCCTCATCCCTCATTAGTCTTTTAAAAATTTTTTCAGTAACTGTTAACGGGATACTTTCTCTAAACTCTATAAATTTTGGAATAGCATAAGGTGGAAGATAGCATCGACAAAATTCTTTAATATCTTCAGAACTAATTTTGCCTTTAAATCCGGCTTTAAGCTTAATGGTAGCCATTATCCTTTCGCTACCAGGAATCTCAGGATCAGGAATCCCATAGGATGCTGCCATTTGGACTCCTGGATATTTATACAGAACTTCGTCCACAATTGATGTATAAACTTTCATCCCAGATACATTTACCATATCCTTGATTCGGTCACTCATATGAAAATAACCATCTTCATCCATGAAGGCGATATCTCCCGTATGCAACCAACCATCATCGGTTAGTCCTGATCCTGCTTCTGGCCAGTATCCTTTCATGATCTGCGGACCTCTTACAACAATTTCTCCGGGTTCCCCAAAAGGCACTTCCTCGTTGGTCACCGGGTCAACAAGCTTGCATTCTGTGTCAGGCGATGGAATACCAATACCAGTCTTCTCTATAGACATGAAACCAGTGATCTTTGAAAAGGCTGAAATGTTAAAATGGGTTAACGGGGAAGTTTCAGTTAAACCATAACCCTCTGATACAGGCATACCAATTTCTTTCTTTATTGCTTCAGCAATTTTTAAAGGAAGCGGCGCAGACCCACTCATTGGGATTACATTCATCTTTCCCACCTTCGCTTCCGCTATTCTCATTAGTTGTGTAGGGACTGTTGTAATCATCAATGGACGATATTTTTGGAGATATTTAACGATCGTCTCTGTATCTCTTGGATCAGGTATTAGGATAATCCGAAGTCCTAAATATGCTGCTGCCTGTTCCACATAATGGCCATAAGAATGAAATAATGGAATTGGAACAAATACTGATGCTTTACCAATAATCCCTCTAAGTAATGGCTTAAGCATCCACGGGAATCCCTGTAAAATACAACTATACCTATTGAAATGGGTTATCATGACGCCTTTTGGTATTCCTGTGGCTCCCCCTGTGAAGGCGAGTTCACATAAATCTTCTTTAGGACTAATTTCTATTTTGGGGGGATTTGGCTCATTTTCCTCTAGAAGCTTTCTGAATTCATATACTCCTTTTGGTAGTGTTTGAGCCACTTCCCTAATATCAAATCCTTCAGTAGAAGTAACAATAATATGTTCAATGTCACATGCCTCTTTTATTTTTAGAACTTGGTTTAATTGTTCCTCTCTACATATGATAATTTTGCTATCTGAACTTCCTATTTCATGAATTAACCCTTCATTTGTCCTCAGAATGCTTGTAGGGACAACTACGGCGCCTGCCTTTAAAATAGCCCAATCACTTATAATAAATTCTATACAATTTGGTAATAACACAACCACTCGATCTCCTTTTTTTACTCCTAATCTAACTAAAGCTTTCGCAAATTTATCTACAAGTACCTTCAAAACTTTGTAACTGATCGACCTCTCTAAAAATAATATAGCAGTTTGGTTGGGGTATCTTTCTGCAGCTTCATCAAGTAATTTAAATAAAGGAATTTGTGGATATGGTTCGAGGGTCTCCTCCAATTTATATGGTCCTAATTTGTAGCTTTTTAACCAAGGTCTGTCTGAATACCTCATCTATATTTAATCTCCTCTTAGAAGCGAGACAACGATATATAACATCCTTCACCAATTAAGAAATAGCAAATGGTTTTATTCCCTACAGAGATCCTCGATCAGATCATCAAGTCCCAACTCCTTTAACTTTTCAGGTGTTGGTTTCCCAGTCACCTCATCCCATCCTCGGAGTTTGTAATAAGCATCTTTCATAATTTCAAGGGTTTCTCTTTCTATTACCATTCCTTTTGCTGGACCATCCGGTAAAGGGTCTTCCATCAAGCGCTTCGGCAGTATATCTGAATCTCTTGTTATCCCCTCTCTTATACAATAAGCACGAATAAGATTGTAAATTCTTTCACCACTATTTCTGAAATCATCTACTCCAAATTTCCATCCAGTTGCAAGTGATATTAACTGAGCATATTCCTCGGCCCTCAACAACATTCCCATAAATTTGCAAGCCCCGATACTGTCAAAGACAGTCAAGGCATTCTCCATATCAATAACCACTTTAACTTCTTTTGGATTTGCTACAAAAGGATTTTCAATATGGCTATCTTCAATTAAAAGAAATGGGGTATCAATAAAGGTAGGGCCCTGAACATATGCTGTAATATGATCTCCACCACGGTTTGCAGTTACATATCCTAACCCAGTGATTTTAGCTGCGCGAGGGTCGTATGCAGGTAGTTCAAGACCTTTAACATGCATGGCAAAATGATCCGAACCTCGACCTATCTTCTCTGACATTACTTTTGTACCTTGCGCTATAAAATCACCAATCCCCTCTCTTTTAGCAATCTTTTCGATAAGGTTTACAACCAACTCAGCATCTCCAAACTTAAGGTCAACTCCACCAGTCTCCTCAATTGTTAATAGGCCTTTTTCAAAACATTCCATAGCAAAAGCTATGGAAGAGCCGGCTGAGATTGTATCGAGACCAAACTCGTTGCAAAGATAATTTGCCATGGTAATTGCATTCATATCTGATACTCCACACATCGCCCCTAATGTATTCACTGATTCATATTCCGGACCTTCACCCTTATGCCCTTTCCAAGGCCCTTCCTTAATCTCAGTTCCTCGTCCACAAGAAATGGGACATGCAAAACAACTCACTCCTTTCACGAATACCTTATCTGCAAGCGCTTGCCCATCCACTTCTTCAATATATTCAAAAACACCTTTCTGCCAATTCTTAGTTGGATACCCACCTCTCTCATTAACCATATCTGAAATCATATTTGTACCAAAAGCATCAAAACCTACTTTCAACATTGATTCATTCAATAGATCAATTTGTTTTTTTGCAATCTCATCAAAACTATTCTTTTGTGCAAGAATAATAGGGGCTTTACCAAAGCAGGCAATCGCTTTAATTCCTTTAGAACCCATAACAGCACCTAAACCGCATCTGCCTGCAGCGCGGTGCTTATTATTCATGATTGCCGCATACCGAACGAGGTTTTCTCCCCCGGGGCCGATAGAGGCAATAATTAGCCTCTTTTCGGAATTTTCCTGTATAATTAATTCTTCGGTTTCAGACACCGTTTTCCCCCAAAGGTGTTTTGCATCACAAAGTTCGGCTCTTCCATCAACAATTTTTAAATAAATAGGGGAGGGGGAGATCCCTTGAAAGATAATTCCATCATAACCACTTCTTTTAAGGGCTGGCCCAAAACTTCCACCAGAATTCGCATGGCCCCAGATACCAGTCAAAGGAGATTTTGCAACCACAGAATATCGGCTTGCACTGGCAGATGCTGTTCCGGTAAGTGGCCCTGTCATAAATATCAATAAATTTTCAGGGCCAAGAGGATCTGCCCCTTTCGGTACTTCTTCATAAAGATACTTCGTTGCAAGCCCTGCTCCCCCTAAAAATTTTCTCGCCCAATTTTCCTGAATCGGCTCCTTAAAAATTTTCCCAGAAGTTAAGTCGACTCTTAGTATCTGGCCCATATATCCAAAAGACATAACCTTTCCTCCTATTTCTGTCGGTATAATGGTGAGGTTATATAAACTTTTAACGTTCCAATTATTTGTTTTTTAGTATTTTTAAGTATGGATCAATTAAATCTTAAGCTCTGACCTAAACTTTTTTACGTAATTTCTATATTCTTCAAGTTCCTTTGGAGACATCTCATCAGGGAATTTAACTTCTATCTGTGTCAATGAATCAACGATGGTATTAGCATAGGGTGCAACCATCACGACCTTTACCTTATCACCGTGTTCAAGCTTTATCTTTCCTGACATAAAATCTGCAGTGAACCTGCTTTTTTTTGTTAATATGCTTTTCCACTCCTGTGGGGTCGCAGTTAATAGAAAATCGCATTGGTTTATGGCCTCCTCTTCGGTAAAAAACCCGATTTTAATAAGTCTGCCTTGTTGGAAAAACGATCCAAAAATAATATCTTCATCAATCCCCCACTGCGGATCTGCTTTGACCCGATAACACAATTTCCAAGAAACCTTTTTCAATTTTTGTTCAAAATCAGGGTTAGCCCTATAGATCTTTGCGCTTTCTTCCAACCACTCTGGTGTGCAGTACCTATAAAAAGTCATAATTTATCCTCCAGGGTTCTTGTTTATAGGAGCGCTCCACATAATTAAAGTGTTGAGTGCCCCAGTAAGTGTAATTTATAAGTCCAATATATCCTTAAATGTATTCTACTGAGATCTCTTCAACAGGAATATCTTTTTTTAGCATCTCGAAGAATATATCACAATCAATGATTCCTTCAGGAGCGTATACACCTGCTTTTTTGATCTTCCCTTCAATGATCATCAGAGCCCCCAGCACACATGGGAGAGAGGTGATTAGGTCAGCAGCGGCACGACATCTGAATGAACGTTGTGCAAACCTGCCATTCTTTTCCCCTCTAACATCGACTCTGAGGCTGACGCCATCGATACCAAACTCACCATATAAATCTACTACTTCCTTAATCATAGACTCAATGAGATCAGTAGCGATAGTTGGCAATGATAAAATGATCGCTGTCGCCACGTCGCGGGCCGAAACCTTGTGTTCGTTGACGTTCATTTCGATCAGATTGGATAGACCAATATTCTTCATGAACATTGCGATATCCGTAAAGCGTTTTGGCCAGATTCCCCCATTATTCGTCACGTTCTTCACCCCCTGTATATATCTTGGGATTGTCACTGGTTCAGGATGACCCACTTCATCAACTTGTAAAAACCCTATGGGCATAGAAAATTCCATTGTTCGAGTAACGGACATAGCAGGAATCTTGACCCAAGCACCGTCTCGGTAAGTTAAAATGTCCCCAGATATAGCATGGAAATAATGGTCTACGATAGCCCGGCCCGTCATCTTGGGATCTAGTGCACTCCAAGCCCAGGCGGTGTCTATATCATTTACTATATCTAACTTCTTTGCTCCACATAGAGCCATGAGGTTAGTAATTCCTGGAGTAGCCCCTAAACCTACGATAATAGGAATACCGGTCTTTTTGGCAATTCTGTCATATTCCAGCATTTTAAGAGTTGCATCCCCATCATCACAAACATCCACCAGGGGAGTTTTTGCTTCTATGGCTGCTTTTACAATGGGCTCACCAAAAAGATAATAAGGGCCAACTGTATTGATAACCACATCAGCACCCTTCATAATCTGAACCAATGATTTGAAATCTTTCACATCAATTAAAATTGCAACTGTCTTTCTTCCCAACTCTTTGGCAAGCTCTTGAGCTGCATTCAGATTATAGTCAGCTATGATAATTTCAATATCAGGTACTCGCTTTATAAGTTGACGTACCCCGCAAGCCCCAATATGGCCAGCTCCACCCAATGCAATAATTTTTGGCATAATACCTCCTTTTCTTCTCATTAATTGGATTCATTCAATGGATAACACTTTCTCATGTTACCAATTCTTTAACGTCATATTTTTAAATTCTTTATATTGTGTGCAGATGGTCTCATCAACGAATCTGCTGTATATTAAAAGTTTTCCCCTCAATGAGTGTCACTAATACTCGAATCTGAAAAAACTCTTAACGGAGACATTTAAAGATGTTTCTCTCGAGCACCACAATCTCGGCAAATTTATTTTTAATAGATACTAAACCATAATCAAAACTAATTATCTTGATCTTAGTGCCATTGGCTATAAGCATAAATATATGTTCTTCTGTGCTTAATCATTACTTCTCTCTTAACACAGCCCCTTCTGGGCGTGTGGGATCAATTCGCACCAAAACCAAAAATTGATATTAAAAGTTGAAATAAGGTGGTTAGGTGAAACGGGTGTTATACAGACCTAAGATTATAGAGTGCCCATCAATATCAACCACCTCTGTTCTGGTACCGATTAGTCTCTCAATATAAATATTGATCCCTACTCTGCCAAACTGGCCTTCTATTATGGCCATTGCCTCGGCACAGGGCTCTTTTGAATTTAATTTGTAGATACAGACAATTTGCAAATAACCCCACTCCTCAGGCTAAAGCCCGGGTTTCTGGACTGTTGCATGTCTGACAATGACCTTCGACAATGCCAGAGACGTAGAAAAAGGCCTCCGCTTCACTTAAAAAGGATGCCATTCATCCATAGGGGCTTAAAGCCTGGGGTTTTCTGGCATAACTTATAAACACTGTATATCCCTGTTTTAAACTTCTTCTTTATCGGATTTAAAATTGCCTTCATACTTAAGATCTGAACACTGGGGGTTGGTTTCCAGATTAAGCATAGTTAAAAAAACAAATTAATCCTGAACCAAGAGATTTTAACATTGAGACACTTAAATTTAATAAATAGCAAATTGAATGCCATAAATAAAACTTGAATAATATTTATTTTTTTTAATATTTTTAAATAGTTATTTTCATATCTAAATTAACCCTGTTTCTTGAGAAAAATTAAAATGTAGCATAATACATTTTTGACACACTACATAAGTGTAGCGAAATCCATTTATAAAAATTAGAAAAAGAGGATTTGTATTAACCTTTTTGGCTAAATTAAGGCATTTAATGAGATATAATAAAATGGGGAAGTATCATTTGGATAGAATATGGAACCTGCTATCAAAGAAAAATGAGATTGGCCTGATAATATGTATAATATATAATAGAAGAATTACTTACAATTATAAAGTAAAATTTGATTGAATTAATTTATATTTTTTAATTTTACGGTAAAGTGTAGTTCGGTGCATATTGAGTAACCGCGACGCCTTGGCCTTATTCCATGCTGTCTTGTTCAAAATATGTAGTATTTCTTGAATTTCTTGATTTATTTCATTCCCCCTCTGAGGTATCTCTGGTCTTTTATAATCTCTGATTTCAAAAGGAATGTGATGTATCTCGATAATACTTTTATCGCATAGAATAAAAGCATGTTCTATGGCATGTTCAAGTTCTCTGATATTCCCAGGCCAAGAATAACTCATAAAAGCATTAAGGACGTCTTCGGATATTCCTTTAATCTCCTTTTTAAACTTCTTATTAAAAAGCTTACAAAAATGATTGACTAATAATGGAATATCCCCAAGCCTTTCACGTAGTGGAGGTAAATGAATCTCAACAACTTTCAGACGGTAATAGAGGTCCTTCCTAAATTCTCCTCTTAATATTTTTTCTTTTAAGTTGCAATTCGTAGATGCAATGACTCTAACGTCCGCTTTTTTAGGAATCGATTCTCCCACCCTTTCAAATTCTTTTTCTTGCAATACTCTCAAAAGTTTCAATTGTATTAGAGGAGAAATATCCCCAATCTCATCAAGGAATATCGTTCCTCCATCAGCGGACTCAATACGGCCTATTCTATCTTTTAGAGCACCTGTAAAGGAGCCTTTGACGTGCCCAAAAAGCTCACTTTCCAGCAAGCTTTCAGACAAAGCAGAACAATTTACTGCAACAAATGGTTTTGATCCGCGGTTACCACAATAATGAAGCGCCCTGGCAATGAGTTCTTTTCCTGTTCCACTTTCTCCAGTGATCAAAACAGTTGTGTCTATATCGGCAAGGTCTTCTATCATATTATAGATCTCTTGCATTTTTTCGTCTTTCCCTATTATATTGTGAAATTGCTTCCTTTCCTTAAGTTCCCTCTCAATCTTACTAAGTTTTGTTATGTCCCTGACTACAAGAACGGCTCCCGCAGAATTACCATCAGGCTCTAATAGTGGAGAGCTTGAGATCAATACCGTCTGTTTATGCAGACCAGATTGTCTACATTCAATCTGGTAATCTTTAGTAACAGATCCATCCTTTAGGGTTTCCCATAGGGCCGCCTGACATAAGTGAGCACACTGGTTCATGCAATCCGTAAAAGGTTTACCAATAATATTCTTAACAGATACACCACAAATATATTCTGTCGCATTGTTTGCTTGAATTACCTTCATTCTGGAATCCACTGTAATAATAGCATCTTTAACGCTTCTGAATATGGCCTCCATAAGGCTTCTTTGTTTAGATAATTCATCCTCGGCGAATTTATTTTCAATGGCCCTCGTTATAATTCTGGATGCAGTAACAAGAATATCCACATCCTCATCTGTCCATTTCCTATAATCAAGACACTCGTCAAATCCCATAAAACCATAAAACTTATTTTTAATAAATAAGGGTACAACCAGAATAGATTTTATATTTTGTCCAATAACAATACTTTTTTCACTCTTTGCTATTTCTGGGATCTCTTCAATGTTCTGAAAATTGAGTATCTGGCCAGATTTCAGTTGTTCTTCTGCCCATGGAATTGAAAAAGTATCAAGATTTAAATTCTCTGATGTGGGAATTCCCTTATTAGCCCATTCACAAACCGCGTGAAACATCCCAAATGTAGGTTGATATTCAAAAATATATACGCGACTTACATTTAATGTTTTTCCTATCTTGAACATACAAGAATTTAAAAAGCTATCTAGATCTACAATCGATACCGCTTGGGCTGAAATTTCTACCAGCATTTTTTCATATGCAATCCTCTTTTTTAATAAATCTTCTATTTGTCTCCACTCATAAACATTTTCTTTAAACTCTGCATTGTCTACTTTAAAACCTTCATAGTTTGTAATGTTGCCCATCAAGACTTTCCTCCTTTACTTTATGAAAACTATATCTATTAATTTGTTTTATATTATTCTGATAAATTATAAAATTTTTTTAATCAACTACTCAAAATAATTAAAGGATTGGAAATGATGTTTGATTTATCGAGATACGAGTTCATTCCGTATTTATTTTAGCCCCATATAACTCCTTCACCTTCGGTCGATCGATCGAACCATCATCCTTTTTAGGCAAAGAGTCAACAAACTCCACGTACCCTGGTTTTTTATATCGGGCAATTCGACTGGCGACAAAATCGATGAGTTCCTGGGCTGAGAGTTGAGTTCCTGTCTTTAGTACAACAACAGCCTTTATCCCTTCCCCAAACTTGGGATCTGGAACTCCAATGACAGATACCTCCTTTACATTTGGGTGTTCAAGTATTACCTTCTCTACCTCCACAGGATAGACATTCTCACCTCCGGGCTTGATCAATTCCTTTTCAGCCTTTCTTCCAGCAAACCAGAGGTAACCATCTTCATCAAGGCGACCCAGATCCCCTGTATGATGCCATTCCTCTCGAAAGGTGTGGCGAGTCAGTTCCTCTTCATTCCAGTATCCACGAAAGACCAAAGGCCCCCTGACCAATATCTCTCCAACCTTGCCTTTTTCTACTTCTCTGTCAAATTCGTCAACTATCTTCAATTCTACCAATGGACCTGGTTTTCCTGCACACCCGGGTCTTTCCCGATTGGCGCAGACGCTTGTTAGTCCCATCGTCTCTGTCTGACCATAAGCAAGCCAGAACTGACCATAACCCAGGCTTTCAAACCTTTTGACAGTCTCTTGCAGGTCTACTCCAAAAATATGTCTGAGGGAGGAGAGGGTAAACTCCCCTTTGGCCTGCTCATCAAGAAGTTGAAGAAGAATAGGTGGAAAGTCTCCAATCATTGAAATTCCTTCTTGATCGATCAACTTCCCGGCCACCTTTGGATCAAACTTCGAAATCATCACATTTCTTCCACCCACATGCATCATGATCAAGGCCCCAATCATCCCAGCAATATGAAAGAGAGGGAGAATGTTGAGATAGGCGTCCTCAGGCGTAAGACCCATAAGAGCAATATTCTGTATGGAACAAGAGATAAGGTTATGATGAGTAATCACCGCTCCCCTGGGCTTACCCTGAACGGCTGCGGTATGCATGATGATCAGAGGGTCATCCCCATCTAATAATACAGGAGAGATGGGTTCCTCTCTTAAAAGGGCTTCAAAGGATTGATAGACCCCTCCCCCCAGGCCATAAGTAATGAACTCCCTTAGTGAAGGACAAAGGGATCGAAGCTCCAAAACCATTTTTTCATAATCTGGATCCACCACAATCCCAATAGGCTCTGTGTTGGTTAAATTATGACCCACCTCTTCAGCCGAAAGCCTAAAATTGATTGGAACCATAATAGCCCCAATCGCAGAAAGACCTCCAAGAAGTGGGAAAAACTGGGCATCATTCTTGGCTAAAACGGCTATCCGATCCCCCTTCTTTACCCCTCTTGCTTTAAACCACCCTGCTATCCGATGGCTCTGGTCCAAAAGCTCCCCATAAGTAACCTTTCCCTTCTCCGATTGAATGGCAATCCGATTCCTATAAATCAAAGCATTTCTACTATACACATCGTAAATAGTAAAACTTCGAAGTCCCATATTCACCCTCCTTACCCGATTAATTTTCTCCGCTCCTCTTCTCTCAGCTCCCGTCTCAGGTATTTTCCTACTTTCGATTTTGGCAACATATCTCGAAACTCAATATATTGTGGCACCTTATAAGGGGCCAACCTCTCCTTACACCATTTGGTCAGTTCAAAACCACTTACCCCTTTTATATCCTCTTTAAGGACGACAAATGCTTTAATCCTTTCCCCCACATTCTCATCAGGGACGCCAACCACACTTGCTGCAATTACAGCCGGGTGTTCTTGAAGCACCCTTTCAACCTCTGCCGCTGCGACCCTATAACCTTTATGTTTAATAAGATCAACAGACCGATCTCTAAAATAAAGCCAAAGGTCTTGATCGATTTCGACGATATCTTTTGTTCGATACCAGACCTCGCCTTCTATTTCTAAAAAACAGTCTTTCGTCTCTTCTGGTTTGTTCCAATAGGATCGAACCGCAAAGGGAGAAGTTGCAAGCAGTTCTCCTGGCTCCCCAGGAGGAACAGGCTTTAAGGTATCTGGGTCAACTAAGAGAAATTTGCTTCCTGGTGAAATCCTTCCCGCAGCCCCTTCAGGAGGAATGCCATCGCCTGCATAACTGAGGGAGATGGCTCCGCAAAGCTCTGTGGCCCCATACCCCTGATAAAGAGGAATCCCAAATCTCTTAAACCAGCGATTAGCGACTTCCGCAGGTAAGACATCCCCGCCTGTCCCGCAATATTTAAGTGAACTAATATCATAATAATCGAGGCGGTCATGTTCTAAGATCATTCGATACATGGCTGGGACTGCAAACATCCGTGTTACTCGATATCGTTGAATATGATCAAACATCGCATCTAAAACCACCCGTGGCATCACGATAAGAGATTCTCCTGTAATAAGAAGTGGTGTCATCCCATCCATCTGACCTATGACATGATAAAGGGGAGCAGAAAGCAGGGAGATCCCTTTTCCAACCGGGATGACCGCCTCAGCGGCTTTTGCCCATTCCCTGACTCGATATAGAAATAGGCCCGAAGAGATAGGTACTCCCTTTGGAAATCCAGTGGTCCCACCTGTATAAAGCATCACTGCTGTATTTTCGGGCTTCCCCTGGTAGGGAGGCAGGAAGGAGGGGTTCCCTTTTTTTAAAAATTCTTTAAATGGAATAAATTCTTTCCCAGACGGGATCTTTCCAGATGGGACTCTTCCAAACCCTCTTCCAATCCATCTCTTCCACCAAGGGAGAAGATCCACCATATTGGTGACAATAATCTTCCTTAAAGGGGCTCCAGAAAGTATATCCATCACATAACTCAGGTTAGTATCCATACAGAAGATGATCTCTGCTCCCACATCATTGGCCATATACCGAATGTCATAGGCTGTATAGACAGGAGCCACCATCACCGGTGTGGCCTCCAGTCGTTGAAGAGCAAGCCATGCAATAATCGTCTGAGGAAGATTATAAAGATAGAGGATAACCTTCTCATCCTTCTCCACACCCATTTCGTATAAAGAGGCAGAAAGCCTCAACGTCATCTCGTGAAGTTCAGAGAAGGTAAACTCCTTCCCTAAATAGATAATGGCCGTCTTATTGGCGGACCGCTTTGCGACTTCCTCAAATGCTTGGTAGGTGGTCTCTGACATCTCTGGACCCTTTTATACACCCATAAAGGTCGCCCTTACCTCAGGATTCTCCCTGAGTTCCTGGCCAGTCCCCTGTAATGTAAGCATCCCATTTTCAATGATATAACCTCTGTCAACCACAGGAAGAAGGGGTCTGGCAAACTGTTCTGCGACCAAAATGGTTATCCCTTCCTTCCGAATCTGTTTAATGGCCTCAATCAAACTCTTCTGCATTGCAGGACTAAGCCCCAGAAGGGGCTCATCGAGAAGTAGGAGGCGGGGTTGGGTCATCAGGGCCATTCCGATGGAAAGCATCTGCTGTTCACCTCCGCTACAGAAACCTGCTCTCCTTTTCCTCAGTTCTTTAAGGGGTGGAAAGATGCTATAAACAAATTCAAAACTCTTTTTGACTTCAGAATCTTTTCGAAGATAGGTGCTGATCCTCAGATTCTCCTCCACATCGCTATCCGGGAAAATAGGATGTCGCTCCCGACTTAAGGCAATCCCCTTTCGGATTCGCCGACTCGGTTTAGTGAAAAGGATCTCTTCTCCTTCAAACCAGATCTCTCCCATTAATGTAATTCTTTCTCCACCCCTTCTCTCTTCTTTCACCTTCATATCAATGATTAGACCGGAAATGGTATTCATCAGGGTCGTCTTCCCTGCACTATTAGACCCGAGGGCACTCACAATTTCATTTTGGTGAACCTCTAAGGTCAAATCATTTAGAGCCAGGGCATTCTCAAAAAATACCATCAGATTTTTAACTTCGAGCATCCTGTCCATCCACTTGGGTTGTTCATCGTTCATCGTCCATTGTTTATTTTTTACCTCACCCTTCCACCTCTGTTCCAAGATATGCCCTCTGGACTTCTTCTTCAGCCATCGCTTCTTTGGGAGGACCATCAGCAATCTTTCGACCGAAATTCAAAACAATAACCCGGTCTGCCACCCGAAAGAGTTCCTTGAGGCGATGCTCAACCATCATGATGGTCAGACCTTCCCGATTAAACTTTTCAATCAAGGGAAGGGTTGCAGCCACCTCCGACATTGTCATTCCCGAAAATAGTTCATCGAGGATCAGTAAATCAGGTCGAAGTGCCATGCACCGAGCAAGGTCAAGCCTTTTTAAATAACCGTGGGGGAGACTTCCAGCAGTCTTATAGGGGACTAAAGAATCACGCTCAAACCCAAAATCATCAAGAAGGTCTATCGCCATATCATACCTTTCTCAAAACTTCCCTCACCCCAATTTCTTCTCCCTTGGTGAATAGAGTCGGAGGAAGAGGTTTTAGAAGGCTGGATTTTAATGGAAGGCCCTGACCATCTGAAAACTACGAGCAATACCAAGACAGGCGATCCTATAAGGCGGATGGTTGGTAATATCCCTTTGGAGATATAAGATTCTGCCCGATGTTGGCTTAACAAAGCCTGTGATCAAATTAATCAGGGTTGTCTTTCCAGAACCATTAGGTCCAATCAGTCCAAGAAATTCTCCTCGTCGGAGTTCAAAACTGACCTGATCGACTGCCACCACTCCACCAAAACGCTTCGTTAAATTTTCAACTCGTAAGATCACCTCTTCTGACATCTTAAATACTTACTATCCTCTCAAATTGATGATACTTTCTTTCGAGGTAATGAAATATCCCCTCGGGTAAGATCGCCAAGGCACCAATTAATATCAAACTATAGAGGGCTATCCTTAACCCTCCAAGGGCTCGAAGTGCTTCTGAAAGGGGAACCAGGATAAATGTACCCAGCACAGAACCTGCAAAATTTCCAGGCCCTCCCAGGACTGCTCCTGCAAGTGGAAGAATGGTATTGTCGAGGGCAAAATCTGACCTTCCAACAAATTGATAATAATGAGTCATTAATGCCCCTGCGAAACAACCCACCGCACCTGCGATAAAGATGGTCTGCGCTTTATACCAATATATATTAATACCTCCAGCCATCACTACCCGATCGTCCTCTCTAATCCCCCTCAAAACAAACCCATAATCTTCATGAATAAGCCTCCTAAATCCAAAAAGGCATAGGATGACCGCTAATATAGCGGTGTAGACCGCTAACCAATGGTTGGGAAAAGGGGTAAGAGAAAGTAGACCATGAGTGCCTCCTAAGATTTCGAGGGTCTCAATCAGATGATCGAATAGTAAAGGGAGGATCAAAGTCACCATTGAAAAATAGACTCCTCTCAATCTTAAAACAGGGATGAGAAGGAGAGTACAGATAAAGGAACCCCCTAAGGTGGCAACAGGAACCGTTAAAATTATAGGCCACTTCAGATAGTAATTAAATCCCCCTGCCACATAAGAGCCAACCCCAAAGAAAAGTGCCTGTCCCAGGGAGATCAATCCCACAGAGGCCATAAGTTCCCAACTTAAGGCAAGAAGGGCAAATGTACATGAATAGAAAAGGACCTTACCCCAGTAACCCCCTCCAACTGCAATGGGAAAGAAAAGGAGGAGAGAAATAGGCAGAATTCGAGGAAGCAAAATATATATCATCTCCCGATATGAAGAAAGCATATAGATAGTATCGCTTCTCGCCTTTATGCCTCGATCAATTCTTTCTTTTCGATATCGGTAGGGTTCAACCATCTTAAACTCTCTCTTCTAACTCTTTATATTTGCCAAAGATTCCTGATGGCTTCACTGTTAGGATTACCAAAATCGCTATAAGTGTTACCACAGTCTGCCATTGAGCTTTAAAAAAGGTAGCAACAATGATCTGCCCAAAGCCAAGGATAATGCTTGCCACAAGAATACCAGGTACACTTTCCAATCCGCCCACAATCCCCACCGCCAAGGCTGAAATCAGAATATCATATCCTATCTGAGTATCAATGGAGCCAAGAGGTAAAATGACCAATCCAGCAATGACAGCAAGGGCAGAGCCAAAGGATAAACTGAGAGCAGCAGTCCAGTCCGAATCGATCCCTAAGGAGATTGCTGTCCTTTCATTCTGGGAAATAGCCCTGAAGGAAAGACCAATATTTGTCCTGTGAATAAAAAGGTAGAGGAAAATGATCAGGCCAATCCCAATGCCTACCAGAAAGATCCTCTGGAAATCTACCCAACTATTTCCTATCTGGACACTCCCTTTAATAAATTCAGGAAGAACATAGGTGAAACCAGAAAAACCCAAATATCTCAAAACTTCAATAATCACAATGGCTGTTGCCAGGGTTGCAATCACTTCATTGATTGCCAATCCCCTGAGACGTAGCATCAGTCCCCAGTATAAAAAAAAGCCAAAGAGACCAACCGCAACAATGGAAATTATTGCTGAAAGAAAATATGGAACACCCAGATGGTTCATAAAAACCCAGGTTAGGATGCCTCCGAGAAGATAGAAGGCGCCATGTGCAAAATTTGCCAATCCACTGATGCCAAAGGTAAGGCTAAATCCGAGAGCAATTAGGGTTAAGGTGACACTATTGGTAATCCCATAGATTATAATTTCCATCGGGTTTTAAACCTCCAAAATCATAAAAAATTAATAACCCCCCTAAATTTCCCCTCTGGTAAAGAGGGGGAAAGGGGGGGTTATATTTACTTCATCCATGGGGCCAATTCAACTTTTCCCTCAGCAACAAGGTTGGGATAGATGGGCACCATTTTCCCTCCTCTCCATTGGTAGGAGACAATAATTGAACTCTCCTTTGGATTCCCATCGAAGACCTGTTGATGAGTGGATTTGTCAAACTTTATTCTCCCAGAAACACCCATCATATCAGTAGTCTCAATAAAGGTTACAAACTTATCAGGATTCTTTGAGGGAACAAACCCTGCCCGTTCAATTGCGTCCTTCAGGATGTAGACAGCATCATATGCTGAAGAGACCACTCTGGGATCATCCATTAATGGATACTTCTTTTCTTTCCAGCGATTGTGAAATTCGATCGATTTCGGAAGGGCTTTCACTGGAGCAGCGGTTCCCCCTGGAAATGGCATTACAAGGACATAATCGAGATCCTCTCCATAGGTAGCCCAGGCCTTCGGAGATGTCACCACTGCAAAATCGAGGAAGAGCATTGTAGGGATCCTCATCGATTTCCATTGCTTGAAACAGACAGGAAGGGTTGGCATATCTCCTACCACATAGAGCAACTGAGCGCCAGATGCCTTGGCCTTGGAAAGAACAGGGGAGAAATCGTTCGTTCCAACAGCCACGGGCTCATAACCTAAGGACTTCCATCCAAAACCCTCCAAGGCCTTCTTGGCTGCATCAGCAGCTGCCCTTGCCCACAGGGTGTCCTGAGCGATTATAAAAAACTTTTCATATTTAAATTGGGTTCTTAAGGAATCCATTGTCTTTGCTGCATTAGTTCCTACATGGATAGAGTTGGTGGTCGCCCGAAACCAGTATTTATACTTTTCTGGATCACCTTTAAAGATCTCTATAAGTTTTGGTGTTTGAGCAATGGTCTGTAGTGTGATAATTTTGTACTTTGCAATTAAATCCATGGTGGCTACCATTGCCTCTGAGCGGAAAGGGGCCACAACGATAGCATCTGGTTTTTCCTCAGTGATTAGTTTGTCCACTGCCATTAGGGCAGACTGGACAGGCGTCCCGGGTTCTCCACATCGGGTATCAGCAGTCACCAGCTTGAGAGGACGTTTTATTCCTTCCTCTTTCACAAAGATACCCCCCTTTGCGTTAATCTCATCCATCGCCATCTCCACTGCAAGTTTCCCGGATTTACAAAGGGGTTGAAAAAAGGAAGTTGGGAGCCCTAAGACAATTGGCTTCTCAGCAGCCAGAACTCCAACCGAGGGTAAAAAAGTACCAATAACCAACAAGACAGAAAAAAAGGCTATTTTTTTCATAATTTCACCTCCAGAAAGGATTTTCAAAAAAGGGGATTCTCCCCACCCTTTATCCCCACCTCCTTTCTCATTGGAATGGTGGAACATTTTTATCAATTTAGGTAGAAGTTGTCAATGGATAAAAAAGGTCTACCATCAAATGCAGAGATTAATAAACAATTCCAGCGTATCCCACAAAACTATCATCAGGCATGATATCATAACTGGTATAGTAATCAATAAGGATTCCCTTCTCCACCCCCAAGGTCTTACAGGTTGAAATGGCAGAGACAGCAGCACCTCCACTGCATGCGCTATCATTTTCTAATGAATGTTTAATAATCCCTTCAACATCCATTTTTAATGCCCGCTCTATAAATCCCTTATCATTCTCATTCTTCACCCACTCCACAGAGGCATTCCCGGTTCCTTTTATCAGAAAACCATAATTAGGACCATAATGCGTAAGATCGGTTGAACCAATGGCAAGGATAGAAACTCCCTCTTTCCTCGCAATCTCTGCCACCTCTCTTCCAACTGCTTCTGCCTTTAAGGAGATTGGTGAGCGGAGAGCCAGAAGTCTTGCTTCTGGGAAAAAGTATTTCACCATGGGCAAGTGAACCTCGATGGTGTTATCTCCACTGCTTGGACTCTCCTTCACCAAATCCATCCTTTTCATCAGGCTCTTTACAAATTCTGTATGAATCTCAATATCTCCCAATGGAGTCTCCCAGACCTCCTCGGTTACGATTCGAGGATGGTCTTCGGCTCCGAGGTGACCTCCATAGAGAACGATCAAATCTAAACCGCCCCTCATCTTTTTTAGATAATAGAATACCCTTGCGGAAAGCCTTCCTGAAAAGTACCAACCCGCATGTGGGACAATCCCTCCAAATCCCCTGGTGGGAGGGATTTGAGAGGTAGTCCATCCCTCTAAATAAAACTCTATCTCTCTCTGACATTCCTTCTTATCCACAGGATACCAGCCTCTTGGCAATGCTCTCTTCCTTCGACCCATAAACTACACCTCCATTCTGGCTAAACGTCTTTATATCTTTTGAAGCGTAGGCATTCCCATTAGTCTTAATGTATTTGCCATTACGATTTGAAATGCCTTTACCAAAGAGAGACGGAAGGTTTGAAGGTTCTTATCTTTAAGATGAATGAATTGAACCTGACTATTGGCACCAGGATCAGGATGCTCATAAAAGTTGGTAAAGGCAGTAGCAAGGTCAAATCCATATTCGGCTAATTGGGAAACCCTGAGATTATCACCTGTTCGGTTCACCACTTGAGGGAACCTGGAAAGTACTTCAAGAAGGTCTTTCTCTGTCTGGGTGAGTTGAGGTGGGAGGCAATCCTTGCTCCATTGATAATGGAGTCTTCGCTCTTCTGCTTTTCTCAAAATACTACAGGCTCGTGCGTGGGCATATTCAAGGTAGATCCCTGTATCCCCGGTTGTCTTTAAGGCCTCATCGAAATCGAAAACGATCTGGCTTTCGAGAGTAAATTTCAGCAAATAGTAGCGAATGGCTGAAGAGGCAAGCATGGAAGCAACATTTTCCTCCAATGGATGATCTGCCTTCTCGATTACCTTCTTTTTCACCATCTGAATGAAATCTTTCGCCTTCACCCCTGTTCCCAACCTCCCTGACATGGCAACAGACTTTTTCTCATCGACTTCCCCACCACCGAGGAGCCGAGCAGCCTGGGCAGAGAGGTTCACCACTTCATAGGCAAGATGGATAGATTTCTCAGCCTGCTCCTTAAATCCCATCTGACGAAGGCATTCTATTACCACTTGTTGAGTATAACTTTGCCTGGTGTCAATTACATTGATCACCACATCCGCATGACCAAACCTCTTAGAAAGTTTTTCCCCGGGTTGACCATCCCTGGCAGTCGTCCAGAGCAATTGGCCATTTGGTTGAGGGCCCAGTGATTTGTATAAAAAGTCCTCCTTTATAAGGCCGAATTTCCATAGCTGATAAGCGATATCTTTTCCTGTATAGGTGACACTTCCATTTGAGCGAACCAATACCTTGTCAAGACTCTTTACCCCCTCGTCTGTCTCAACCGTGCCTCCCAATGGAACAATCCAGCATCCTGCATTTGGTCCTTCTTTTTCATATCGAATGGCCCCTCTTTCTCTCAGGAGTTCAAAGGTTGCCTTCCAGAAGCCCCTCGATATAATATCTGACTCCCAATTTAGAAGATCATAAAATACTGAAAGCTGAGCCACTGTCTCAAGGTGTGTCTGAACAATTTTTTCTGTCAGTTCTTTGGCAAAAGAGGCGATTGGAGGAAGACCGCTTTCAATCTTATGAAGAACATCCTCCCTCTTCCTTGCTAAATTTGAATCCTTCTCGATCTCGCTCTGAAACCGCGCATAGAGATCCCAGCAGAAATAGTCAATAGGCACTCCCTCTGGAATCTTTTCCCATATCAAATTAAACCCCTCCCATTCCTCCTGGTAGAAGGGAGGATCAAGATATAGAAGCGCTGTCACCACATCCACTACCTGAAGGCCTGTATCATCGATGTAATTACAGACCTCTGTTGGAAATCCGAGCCATTGATAAATCCTAAAAATTGAATCTCCCAGAACTGCATTCCTGAGATGGCCAATATGCATCCAAATATTCGTATTGAAACTCGTAAGTTATATAAAAACCTTTAGTTTTGGCTGGGCAGATTGCTTTCCAAAATTCTCCCCTTCTTGAATTATCCGAGGGATGAGATTTTGAGCCAACCCCAACCAATCCACTTTGAAGTTAATGTAGCCAGGGGCTGAAACTGTTACCCCCTGGATAAATGGTGGTAGGTTCTGTCCTAATTTTTCTGCTATTTCATTAGCGATCTCCATGGGAGACTTTCTCTTCTCTCTTGCCATGGATAAACATACTGCACTTGAGAGATCTCCCCACTGGCGATTCGGGGGGATATTGACGGGAATATCTTCTATTCTCAACAGTCCTTTCAGAGCATCTCGAACCCCTTCAATGATCATCTTCTATTACCTTCTTGCCTGTTCAATTATTAAGAAGATAGAAGAGAAAAGTCAAGAAATTAAAAGGAGATTTCTTAAAAAGTCCTTGATAGGCTGGGGAGGTAGGGTTCCAAACCCTTCGAATGCGGGCGTTGAGAAGTTAATTTGC